>JACQZX010000124.1 GCA_016213665.1 Actinomycetota bacterium
CTTGGCGCCGTCGGCGGTAGCACCGGCTCGTGCGCGCACTGCGGCAATCACCTTTCCCATCGCCCTCATTCCCTCCGCGCCGGCCGCGGCTGCGGCTGCGATCTCCTCGCGAACAAGGTCGGCCAGTTCGTCGTCGCTCAACGACGCCGGCAGATAAACCTCCAACACTGCTGCTTCCGCACGCGCCCGCTCAACCCGCTCGGGCCGTCCGGCCGTCACAAATGCATCAGCGGTCTCATGGTGCTTTCGCACTTCCACCACCAGCACGGCGATGACCTGCTCGTCGGAAAGTACTACCAGTTCATCGCCAGCCGTTTCGGCGACTGCCATTGCGGATAGCGCTTGCCGCAACGCCGACAGCGCCACCTCGTCGCGCGCCTTCATCGCCGCGGTCAACGCCGTTTGCAGCTGGCCCTTCAGACTGACTTGATCCATAACCGACAGGGTAGAGGCCCTCAACAACCGGGAGCGTTCTGTATGCGGTGTTCCGCACCGTCGAGTGCCACCGCCCAAGTGGCGTCGGAAAGCTGATCGAGCCGAATCGTTGCCGGTTGCAGGGTCGCACAATAGGCAGCGATTGCTTCCTCCAGCGTTTCGTACGGGCCAATCTTCAAGGTGATCGTCGCCGCCTGGCCGAGAGTCGTGTCGCAATCGATTCCCCAGGTACGCGTGTCGCAGAGGCGGCGAGCGGCGATCTCGCTCTCTACGCCGACCATCACATCATCAGCCACGAGGAAAACTCCGAACTGCTCGGCGGGCGCTCCCGAATCGTCCGCCACCGAATCGTCGGCCGCCGGACTGATGGTCAACGCCGGTTTGTCCGACGCGCGAGTCGCGAGATAGATCCCGCCGATCACCAGCACGACGGTTGCGGCGGTTCCGAGCACCAAGGTACCCAGCCCGATTCCCAGCCGGGTGGCGATGGCTTGTAACGCAACCCGTCCCCCGGTCGCCATCATCGCCGGGCCAGCCACTCCCGAACGCAGAACCGTCAGTGCTTGCCGTGCAATCGGGTCGCCCATTCGTGCCGCGACCTGCACATTGGTGGCGATCGAGCGCGCCGACATCGCCATCTGCCGCGAAGCCTCCTCGATTGTCCAACTGCCGTTGGACAGGTTCGAATAGACAGTCGGCCAATCTGGACGAGTCATCGTCAACGACGATATTCCTGATGCCGGCGCAGCGTCAACCATGCGACGTGCGAGAGTAGGGCGCGATGTTGGGCACCGTCGGAGACCTGGTTGAAGACGTGGTCGTGCACCTACGCGGCCCGGTCAATGTCGCCAGCGACACGAGCGCGCTCATCATTCGTCGCCGCGGGGGCAGCGCTGCCAATGTCGTCGCGGCCGCGTGCATGGCCGGCGGCCGGGCGCGGTTCATCGGCCAAGTCGGCGACGATGCCACCGGTCGCGGTTTGACCGATTCCCTCGCGGCAACTGGCGCCGAAGTGGTGGTGCGCCGCCGCGGGCGGTCCGGAACGGTTGTCGCATTGATCGATGTTGCAGGCGAGCGGACGATGCTGAGCGACCGCGGCGCATGCACTGAGCTGTCGAATCCCGATCGAACGTGGCTCGACGGGCTGACCTTGTTGCACATTCCGTTCTATTCGCTGGTCGGCGAACCGCTGGCGAGCACCGTCGCCACACTCGCCGGGTGGGCGTCGGCAAGCGGCATTGCCATCAGCATCGACACTTCCTCGTCAGCCGTACTACAACACGTCGGCATCGACGAAGCGGTCGAGACCATTCGTTCGCTACGACCGCGTGTCGTGCTCGCCAACGAGCTGGAGGCGGCCACCCTCGGCGAGGCGCTGCAGCCACAAGCACTTGCCGGCGCGATCGTCGTGGTGAAACAGGGAGCGCAGCCGGCAATCATCAGTCAGCACGGCCATGCCACTCGAGAGGTCGCCGCCATCGCCGTCGACAACGTGACCGATACAACTAGCGCCGGCGATGCCTTCGCCGCCGGATTCTTGCTGTCCTTCACAGCCGGAGCAGACCCAGTCGCCGCCGCGCAGCGCGGACACGAAGCAGCCGCCGCCGCCATCCGCCGGACAGCGCAGGATCAGCGCAGCAGCGAGTGAGTAGCGGTACCGGAGGCCCGGTCAGGCACGTTTGCGCTGCTGCGAGGCAACGATCAGGCCGACCAAACAGGCCACGATCATCGAGGCGACACCGATGATGGACACGACGTGAGGCTTGAAGTCGACAGCACCAGGATTCGATCCGGCATAACTGAGCGGGATATCACCTGACTCGGTGACCGCCGTGATCAGTTGCCATGCCCCGACGGAGATGGAACCGAAGGCGAGGCCGAGACCCCAACGTCGGTTCTTGCCGAACCCCACGATGCCGCCCACCGCAATCAAGACCAACACCAACTGGCGCAGCAGCAGCGTCGCCGGTGGCGTGAAGTCGTTGCTGAACTGATCGCCAAAGGGTGCGCTGTGCAGCGGTATCAGTGGACCGAAAACCGCCATTGCGGTTCCGACCAACCCGAGCGCGGCGATGCCGGTGGGAATCCGCTGGTGACCGTCTGGTCCGGCCGCTTCGAATGACAGCACAAAGACGACGCCGCCGAGGATGGCGGCCACCAATGCCAGCCAATAGCCGATATCGCGGGTGATGGTGAGCGTGACACCACTGCCGCTCAGGCCAAATTCGTAGGAATCGACGATCTGGGTCGCCGACCCGAGCATCATGCTCATCATGCCCGCGAGAGCAAGGCCCGCTCCGCCGGCCAAACCGGTGCCCAACCGGCGCCCGGTCGCGCCCATTGACGCACCGACAATCAGAACAACGGCAGCGATGATCGCCCCGACCATGTTGTTCGACGAGAAGTCGTTGATCTTGTACAGGTCCTCGCTCACCGGCAAACCGGGCACGCCACTCACCTCGAGACCCAGAACGGTTACGAAGGCGGCCGCGACAGCCAACACTCCTGCCAACGACGCAGCAATGACCAGCGGCGTCATGCGGAAGGGCTGCACAGCAACGATCGGCGGCGCATCGCCGGTCGGCTCCCAGGAATCGGTGACCGAACCCCACGCGGTGCCGACCGCGGCAGTTGGTGCTGTCGTCTGCCCGACGGTGCTCACGGGTGTCGTCGGCGGATACTGCGGTGTCGCCGTCGGCGTTGCGGCGGCAATGACGGTCGTCGGCGGTGGCGGCGGTGGCAGCGGATTGCCCATCGGCGGTGTCGACGACGCATCGGCGGCAACGGAGGGCGCGGTCGGAGGGCTGGTGAGCGCAACCCCGCAGGAAACGCAGAATTTCTGACCGGCCTGAACGACCGCGCCACACGACGGACAAAACATGTTCCGCACCCTCCCTTGACCGAACGCCCAGCAGCGACATCTACTACCGGCAACAATAGTCAAGCAACCCGTGCGGATCACTCAGCGAGATCGTTCGTCTCCCAAGTCGATTGCAGCCCGTCGGCCATCGCGTAACGCTCGGCCAACCTGGCCAGCAAGAAGTCCTCGAACTCCCCGGCGGGCAACGCCTGCGAGTATAGATGGCCCTGTTGGCGCACGCACCCCAGAGCAATCAGCGCATCTGCCTGCGCACCCGTCTCCACACCATCGGCGGTCACGGCCAATCCGATTTCGCGAACCAGTGCGATGATCGACCGCACGATCGCGCGATCGTGCGGATGGGCGGTGATGGTGTCGATCGAGCGACGATCAATGCGCACTTCATCCAACGGCAGGCGACGCAGCAGGCTCAGCGAAGAAACCCCGCGCGCAAAATCATCCAGGCAGACCCGCCCACCGCTCGCGCGGAATGACGCAAGTGTCGCCGCGACAACCGTGTGATCGTCGCCAACCGCATCCTCGCCGACGTCGACCGTCATCAGCCAAGGTTCGATGCCACTGATGATCTCCTTCAGTGGGTTGTCGCGCCATGTGC
This sequence comes from Actinomycetota bacterium, assembly GCA_016213665.1. Lineage (GTDB taxonomy): Bacteria > Actinomycetota > Acidimicrobiia > Acidimicrobiales > Ilumatobacteraceae > UBA668. The sequence goes on from JACQZX010000124.1 coordinate 3,912, forward strand.
GCTCGGTTGCCTCCGGGGCGATGTTGACGCGAAAGCGGAAGCCGGGCGGCAGTCCAAGCATTGCCAGCCGTTTGATGTGCGGCCGTGCGCTGAAGACAACCCTGTCGGTGATCCGGTTGAGCAACCCGGCAGACGTCGCCACAGCCATGAACTCATGGGCGGCAACAATTCGACCTTCGCGCGGGACCCAGCGGGCGAGCAGCTCGGCACCGACGACATCGCCGCTGGTGGCATCGATCTCGGGCTGGAAGAACGCAACGATCTCACCGTCGTCGATCGCGCGCCGCAGGGCCTGCTCACTCTCCAAGCGATCGACCAGCGCCTGCTGCATGGACCCATCGAACACCTCGACGCGATTTCGTCCACTGGCCTTTGCCCGGTACAACGCTGCGTTGGCGTGCCGAAGCAACTCACTCGCCGACGTTCCGTGCCCAGGTGCGCACGCGACCCCGACGCTGACCGAAGACGGCACGTCACGCCCCTCGGCGTGCACCGGTTGAGCGAGCACGTCGACGAGTCGATTGGCGATCGCCGCCGCCCCCTCGATGGCCTGCACCGGCATGACGATCACGAATTCGTCGCCTCCCATACGGCCGGCAATGGCCCCGGGCTCGAGGCTGCGCTGCAGGCGATCGGCAATGATGCTGATGAACCGGTCACCACCGCGGTGACCGAGAGCATCGTTGACCGCCTTGAAGCGATCGAGGTCGCAGAACAGAAGCGACAGCGGCCGTTTGGCATCTGCTCCCGCCAGCAATTGATCCAACGCCTCCAGGGTGCCGCGACGATTGAACAGTCCGGTGAGCGGATCGTGAGTTGCCTGATGCGCGAGCCGCTTGTTGATCGACGCCAACTGATCGTTGACTCCCGTGAGCTCACTACGTTCGTGAGCCAGATCACTCAGCAGACGCTGGCTGCGCCACTGGAGGCGGATGGCATCAAGCACGCCGCGACTGAGGAAGTGATGCAGCAAGACCAAGACGAGACCGAAGAAGAGCCCGACTACACCCAATGCACGCAGGAGATGGTGGCCATCGAGCATCAGCGAGATCGTCGAAGCACCACTGAGAGGCACGAGGAAGGCAAGGAACATGTCGCGCCTGCCGGCAGTCGCCACACAGCCGAATGTGGCCACCGTGCTCGGGAACAGCGAGAACAATATGATCGTCTCGACATCGCTCTCCGCCGCAATCCAGGGACACATCCCGAACATGAAGCCGATCGAGCCCATGCTCACCGCGATCAAGACCATGAGCAGGCGCGTGGGGCCACCACTAGCGGAACGCGCGTTGTAATGAAACCGATACAGCGCCAGCAGCAAGATCACCGTCGTGAAGACGGCCACCAAGGTCCACCAAACCAGTCGACCCACCGACACATCCGCCCGCAACAAC
>JACQZX010000122.1 GCA_016213665.1 Actinomycetota bacterium
CGCCTTCTTTCGTCGCCGTGACTCCACGACACGGACACGGACACGGACACGGACACGGACACGGATGATGGAGGTCGGGGGCGCTGCATCACACGCTCGCCAACACTGGTTCTACGGTTACCGGCCGATTCGGTGGGCGTGGGCCGCACGACGACGGTCCGAGTCCGCGGTCAAGCAGGGTGCTATGAGGACTTTCGGTTGGCCAGTGCCCATGCGCCGGGCAGCAGCGTGCCGGCCAGGACCAGCTTGATGGCGTCACCGATGAGGAACGGGGTGACGCCGAGCGACAGAGCGTTGGTGTCGCCGGTGGCGACGGGCACGTTCAGTCTGTGGGCCAACCATGCCGCGCCGAACGCGTAGATGATGATCGAGCCCAACGCCATCGCCGACCATGACGAGGCCAGGTTGCGGTCGTGCTTGCGTTCGGCGAGGTAGCCGATGACACCGGCAGCGACGACGAAGCCGACGAAGTAACCCATGGTCGCGCCGGTGCCGTTGGTCCAGCCTCCCGCGCCGCCCGCATAGAACGGTAGGCCAACCAAACCGAACATCCAGTACAGCAACTGCGACGCTGCACCGGAGCGCCAACCCAACGCGCCGCCGGCCAGCAACACACCCAAGGTCTGGCCGGTGATCGGCACGGGCGTGAAGCTGAGCTTCAACTCCCATTGGGCAAGGGCAGCGGTGAGCAGCGCGAACGCAACCACGACAACGATGGCACGCACCGCGGCGAGGTTGCGCTCGGACGGTCGCGACCAGATTCGGTCGACGAGAACGGCGGGGTGAACGGAAGTCATGGTTGATCCTCGGAGGGAGAAGGGGGATGGACAGCTCGGGGAGTCGCCGGGGACCGTCCCGACTGGTACACCAGCGACGCCTGTACGACAAGAATGCATATCATTCGAGCTGAAGAAGCGTCCTGGTAGGGGTGGCGGGGGCGCTCGCGCTTTGTGGTGTGGTCGGAGCCGATGGCTCCGACCGACCCCATTGCCATATCCAATGTCAGAAGCGGACCATGCAGCGTCGGGGGCCGCGGACCTGGCCGCCCTTCCATGTGACGTCGGCGGGATCGATGAGCTCGAACTCCGGGATGCGTTCCATCCAGACCTGCAGTGCCACCCGAAGTTCGAGTCGGGCGAGGTTCGACCCGGCACAGCGGTGGATGCCGGCACCGAATGCCACATGACGATTGTTCTCGCGATCGAGGAGCACCTGATCGGGGCTCTCGAACACGCGCGGGTCGCGGTTCGCCGCCGGGAACGCCATCAATATCCGGTCACCTGCCTGCTTGGGGCACCCCTCGAACTCCGTGTCGTGCGCGACGATGCGAGCCATTGTGACCGGCGCGTAGACCCGAAGCATTTCTTCAACCGCGGTCGGCCAGACATCAGGGTGGTCGCGGAGCTGCTGGCGGTGATCAGCGCGATGTGCGAGGTGCCACAGCGAGGACCCGATTGCCGACCACGTGGTGTCGATCCCGGCGATCAGCATCAGATTGCATGCGCCGAGCACGAAGATGTCGTCGACTGGTTGTCCATCGATCTCGAGGCGGAGCAAGTCGCTGATCAGATCGTCGTCGCGCGGGTTCGCTCGCCGATCCTCGATCTGCTGCATGAAGAAGGTGATGATCTTCATCCGGCTCTGCAGGCCGACTTCGCGATCGATCAGACCGGTCTCGAGCACACCGCGTACCCAGTCGACGAAGTCGTCCTCCATCTCGAACGGGACACCGAGGATCATCGAGATCACGCGAACGGGAATGCGTTGTGCGTAGTCCGACGCGGCGTCTGCGGTGCCGTTGTCGATGAATCCGTCGATCAGCCGGTTGCACAGGTCGCGGGTGATCGACTCGTACTTGGCGACCGCCTGCGGAGCAAACGTCGGCAGGATCGCACGCCGGTGCCCGTGGTGCTCCGGCGGATCCGAATCGATCGGTGGGACCCTGACGCCACCATATGGCCCCTCTTTCGATTCAGGAGAGAGTCCGATCACGCCAACCTCACGTGACGTAAAGATCTC
>JACQZX010000123.1 GCA_016213665.1 Actinomycetota bacterium
ATCTCATCCGAATGCGAACGCTGACGGCGACGTTGAAGGGGGAGCAGCCCGGCCCCGAGGCGAGTATTCGAAAACTGCTCGCCGACGAACATGGCCAACATGTGATGAGCCTCGCCCGCGATTGCGTCGGGGCGGCGGCGATGCTGACCGGCGGCGGTGATGGTGCGTTCGCCGACGACGATTCGAGAAGTCTTGGGCCCGATAAGCCGGCCGGCGGTCTGTTGCACCCCGGGTGGCACGACGGGTTCCTGTTCAGTCAGGCGTTGACGATCGGTGGCGGCACCTGGGCCGTGCAACGCAACATCATCGGCGAGCGAGTTCTCGGCCTGCCGCGCGACGTTGACGTGACGAAGGGACTCAGCTGGGCCGAAGCGCAGCGCAGGCCCTAGGGGAGTAGCCGAAGCGCAGCGCAGGCCCCAGGGCTAGTCTTCGCGCTATGCACAAACGTTCACGGGCCTTCCTCGCCGCCATCCTCGTCGTTGCCGCTTGTAGCGACGACGGCGCAACCTCCGACAGCGTCGACACTGTGGCAGCGACTACAACGGTCGCCGCGAACACCTCGGCATCCGGGTACTCAGCGCAGATCACGCGTACCGAGTACGGCATCGCCCACATCGTTGCCGACGATTGGGGCAGCCTCGGATTCGGGCAGGGTTACGCGTTCGCACAAGACCGCGCCTGCACGCTGCTCGATCAGATCATCAAGGTGCGCGGCGAACGCGCGGCCTGGTTCGGTCCGGGAGACAACGACGAGAACATCAACTCCGACTTTGCCTATCGCCACCTTGGTCTTTGGGACGACGCCGACGAACGCTTCGGCGACCAGTCGCCGCGCGTGGCCGACCTCGTCGACGGTTATGTGGCCGGCTTCAATGCGGCGCTGGCAGCCGAAGGCGCGCGCGGTTGGTGCGAAGGTGAGGATTGGGTGCAGCCAATCACGACAACCGACCTTTACGCGAGCCTCAACGACATCACCCTCTATGCCAGCGCGGGCAACCTGATCGATCCGATCGCGACCGCGCAGCCACCCGGTGGCGATTCCACGGCCGCGACCGACTCGACCGCTGACACGACTACCGGCGATACCACGACAACACTCGGCAGCAACGGGTGGTCGATCGGCAGCGCCGGCAGTGAAAGTGGTGGCGGCATGCTGATCGCCAACCCTCACTTCCCCTGGGAGGGCGAGAAGCGGCTATGGGAGAGCCAGTTGACGCTCACCACCGGCGAGTTGAACGTCTATGGAGTCGGCCTCACCGGCGTGCCCGGCGTGTTGATCGGCTTCAACGATCACGTGGCATGGACGCATACAGTGTCGGCCGGCTATCGCATGACGCTGTACGAACTGAACCTCGTGCCCGGTGACCCGACGAGCTATCAGTACGGCACCGAGACGCAGACAATGTCAGCGCACGACCTGGCGATCGACGTGCTGCAGCCCGACGGCACCAGTCAGACGCAGACCCGCACGATGTACAGCAGTCACTATGGCCCGATGTTGAACCTGCCCTTCGGCTGGACGGACACGAAGGCATACACGATGCGCGACGCGAACATCGAAAACACTGACATCCTCGAGCAGTTCGTCGGTATGGACACCGCCACCAGCATGGACGAGTTCATCGATTCGCAGCGCACAGCCAACGGGATCCCGTGGGTGAACACGATCGCCACCTCTGCCGACGGGAGGGCGTGGTACGCCGACACGGCGGCCACACCAAACCTCTCGGCCGAGGCGATTGCCGGTTGGCAAGCGGAGGTGTCGTCGGGCGGGCTCGCCAAGACGGTGCTCGACAACGGAGCCATCCTTCTGAACGGAAGCGACCCGATCAATGAGTGGGTCGACGACCCGGCGGCCACTCGCGCAGGCATCTTGCCTTTCGATCAGCAACCGCAACTGGAACGCACCGACTACGTGTTCAATGCCAACGACTCACACTGGCTGGCAAACCCCGCCGAGTTGCTCACGGGTTTCTCGCCGCTCACCGGCGCCGAGGAAATACCGCAAACGAGCCGTACTCGGCAGAACGCGATGTTGCTCGCCGACCCTTCACTGCGCGGCGACGACGGTTTGTTCAACCTGGATGAAATGCAGGCGGCCTGGTTCTCGAACCGCGGTCTGCATGCCGACCTTCTGCGCGATCAGGTGGTGAAGATCTGTGACGAGCAGGTGGCGTTGGTAAACGACCTGCCGTTCGACAACACTCCCGCCTGCGACGTGCTACGCGATTGGGACGGGCTTCTGAACACTGACTCGAAGGGGGCCGTGCTGTGGCGCGAGTTCCTCTTCACCTTTACCCGCGCCGACCGCACTAACGCCGGCGACCTTTACTCGGTAGCTTTCGATGCTGCCGACCCGGTTGGAACTCCCAACACGATCACCGAGAATGCAGCCGCTATCGCGAACAATCTCGCGTTGGCCGCGATGGCACTCGACTCACAGGGTTGGGCGCTCGACATCGCGCTTGGCGACGTGCAATACGACGGCCGAGCCCACGACGAGCGAATTCCGATCCCGGGTGGCACCAACCTCGAAGGCGCGATTTCAATCGTCGATTGCTGCAGTGGAGCGAACACGGGTGCCCCACAAGGCGACCCCGGCGAGAACGTCGACGGCCGCTACTTCACCAGCCTCGGCTATCCGGTGACCTTCGGCAACAGCTTCGTGATGATGCTTGAATTCGCTGCCGATGGGCCGCACGCGCGGGCGATCCTCACCTACGGCCAGCCCGATGACCCGACCGATCCGAACTTCACCTCGCAGACCAAGGTGTACTCCGCCAAGCAGTTGCGGGCGGTGCTCTTCACCGCCGACGAGGTGGCGGCCGGCGCCGTCGGTGAGATGATCACCGTCACCGGTGACCGATCGTGACCGCGGTGTGACCGGGTGACGATCGACGATGCGGCCGAGTTGGTCGTCAGCACAAAAGTGGCGAAGCTCGAGGCCGAACTGACGCGGCTTGGCCGAGTGGTCGTGGCGTTCAGTGGTGGTGCCGACTCGTCGTTGCTCGCGGCGGTGGCGAATCGCACACTTGGGTCGCCGCGAGCGCACGCTGTAACGGCGGTGTCACCCTCGTTGGCCGGCGCCGAGGAAGCCGACTGCCGCGTGCTCGCACACGAGTGGGGGTTGCGCTGGACGCCGATCGAGACCGATGAGATGGCGCGCGTCGCCTACCGGGTAAACGACAGCGATCGCTGCTTTCACTGCAAGGCGGAGCTGATGGATGTTCTGTCACCGATTGCAGAAGCGGAGGGTGCGGTGATCGTGCTCGGGGTCAACCTCGACGATCTCGGCGAACATCGACCGGGCCAGAAGGCGGCAGTCGAAGGCGGCGCCGACTTTCCGCTGGTCACGGCCGGTTTCACCAAATCCGATGTACGCGTTGCGTCCCGCGCGCTCGGGTTGCGCACGTGGGATAAACCGGCGATGGCGTGTCTGGCCAGCCGAATCCCATATGGCACCGAAGTGTCAATCGGCTTGTTGGGGCAAATCGATCGCGCCGAGGCCGCGCTCCGTGCCCTCGGCCTTGGCCAACTGCGGGTGCGGCACTATGGCGAAACGGCACGGCTGGAGGTGGGGCTTGGCGAGATCGACACGGTGATCGCGCGGCGCGAGGAAGTCGTGAGAGCGGTCCGCGCCCAGGGCTACCGCTACGTGACGCTCGACCTCGAGGGCTTCCGGTCGGGCAACCTCAACGGCTGAGACAACGTCAAAGACAGGTTGTGGCAAGAAAAGGTTCCAAAGCCACGAGCTCTGCGGCCGACCGCCTTTACGTAGAGTTCTCGGAGTCGGCTACGGTCGCACAGATGGCGAGCGTGCTCATTACGGGGTGCAGCAGTGGCTTCGGCGAGCTCGCGGCGGTGAAGTTTGCCGATCATGGGCATCGTGTGTTCGCGACGATGCGTACGCCAGGCAAGTCGCCAATGTTGAACGCGCGCGCCGATATCACCCAACTCGCGCTCGACGTGTGCGACGGCGCGAGCGTTCATTCGGCAGTCGGCGCGGCTATCGCTGCGGCTGGCCGCCTCGATGTCGTCGTCAACAACGCCGGCATCGAGGTATTCGGCGCGGTCCACCTGTTATCCGACGACGAAGTCACCCGACAACTCGACACAAACGTGACCGGCATCGTGCGAGTCGCAAGGGCGGTAGTTCCGCACATGGTCGCCGCCGGTGGGGGAACCATCGTCAATGTCGGATCACTCGTCGGTCTCGTGGCCACGCCTTATGGCGGAATTTACGCGGCGAGCAAACACGCGGTCGAGGCACTCACCGAAGCGATGCACTTCGAGTTGTCGCATCTGGGGGTGAGAGTGCGGGTACTCGAACCTGGTCAGTTCGCTACGGAACTTGGCAAGAACAGCAGTTTCGCAGCGGCGATGGGGCCTGAAACGCCCGAACACGAGCGGTACCTGCGGTTCCATTCGGCCATGCGCTCACTTGTCAACGGAGCGCCGCGCGACCCGCAGATAGTTGCCGACGCCATCTACGCCGCCGCTCTCGATGAGCCCGGTCAATTGCGTCGCCCAGTCGGTGACGACGCCGAACTGGTGGCCGGAGCGAAGGCACAAATGCCGTTCGAGGAGTTCGATCTGGCAATGCGCACAACCCTGAACTGGTTCGACTGACTTGGGCGCGTCCGCCGACGGGCTACGGTTGGGTCATGTCGCTGCTTGAGGTACAGGACGTGACGGTGCGCTTCGGCGGCATCGTCGCACTCGACGGTCTTTCCTTCGATATAGAAGAAGGCCATATCTGTGGACTGATCGGGCCGAATGGCGCCGGCAAGACGACGATGTTCAACGTCGTCAGCCGCATCTATCAACCGGCTCGTGGTTCGGTTCGCTTTCGCGGCGAGGAGTTGCTCGAAGTACCGGCACACGGCATTGCCAGCTTGGGTATCGCGCGTACGTTTCAGAATCTCGCGCTGTTCCCCACCATGACTCTGCTCGAGAACGTGATGGTGGGCGCTCACTCGCAAGGCCGTATCGGGTTTGGCCGCGCGATCAGCCGGCTTGGGGCGGCGCGCGACAACCGTCGCACCCGCGATAACGCCGGCGATCTGCTCAATCAATTAGGCCTGGGGGCGCTGGCGTTCAGGGCTGCCGCCGGGCTGCCATTCGGAACGCTGAAGCGGTTGGAGATCGCTCGTGCGCTTGCCGCGCGACCGAAGTTCTTGCTGATGGACGAACCGGCCGCCGGCTTGCCCCACGGCGAGGTCGATGGGCTCGCCGAAACGATTCGCGGCATTCGCGACCAATTCGATCTGACCGTGTTGTTGGTGGAGCATCACATGTCGATGGTGATGGGTATCAGCGACCGAGTCGTGGTGATGGAGTTCGGTCGCAAGATCGGCGACGGCACGCCCGCAGAAATCCAAAACGATCAGCGCGTAATCGATGCATACCTGGGGGCGCCGGCATGACGTTGTTGCGAGCGCAAGGCCTGACCGCCGGCTACGGCCCAGTCACGGTCCTTCACGAGATCGACATCGAGGTCAACGAGGGTGAGATAGTCGTCGTCCTTGGGGCCAATGGTGCCGGCAAGACCACGACAATGCGAGCGATCAGCGGCACGATTCCGCGCCACGGAACGATCGAGTTCCAGGGCCACAGCATCCAGAAGGCGGCCGCCGATGCGATCGTGCGTGCCGGCGTTGCCCAGGTGCCCCAGGGGCGCGGCACGTTTCCCGAGCTGTCGGTGCAGGACAACCTGCTCGCCGGCGCGTACGTGCGGCGCGACGGTTCCAAGGCGATCGGCGACGACATTCGCAAGTGGTTCTCGGTGTTCCCTCGCCTCGAGGAACGCGCGACCCAGCGCGCCGGCAGCCTCAGCGGCGGAGAACAGCAAATGTTGGCCATCGCCCGCGCGCTGATGAGCCGCCCGAAACTGCTGCTGTGTGACGAACCCAGCATGGGGCTCGCTCCGTTGATCACGCAGGAGCTGTTCAACGTGATCGGTCGACTGAACCGCGAGGAAGGGTTGTCGGTGCTGCTGGTCGAGCAGAACGCGAACTTGGCGATGCACATGGCCTCTCGTGTCTATCTACTGGAAACGGGCGTCATCGTGGCCAGCGGTTCTGCAGCCGAGCTGAGCGCCGACGATTCGATCAGAAAGGCGTACCTGGGGTTCTGATGGAACTGTTCCTGCAACGACTCGTGGATGGACTCAGCGAAGGCAGCGTGTATGCGCTGATCGCGCTCGGTCTGGTGATCATCTACCGCGGTACCGGCCACCTCAACTTTGCGCAGGGTGAGATGGCGTTGTTCTCGACTTACGTCGTCTACCAGTTCGGCGAGTGGGGCATCCCCATCGGCATCGCTGTGGTGTTGGGCATGGCTGTGGGATTCACGCTCGGTGCCGCCACCGAGGTCGCAATCGTGCGCCCGATCAGCAAGAAGTCGCCCTTCGCTGTCTTCATCGTGACGATTGGCCTGTTCCAACTGCTGAACTGGTTCGACGGTGCGATCTGGGGTGGGCAACAGTTACCCAACTCAGGTGTAGGCAGCAAACAGGTTCGCTTTCCCAGTCTGTTCCCCAACGCGCCAACAGACTTCGTCACCATCTTCGGAGCCAATATCAAGGTGCAGTCGCTTGGGGTCATCGGCCTGGTGGCGGTTCTCACGGTTGCGCTCTTCGCGATCTTCAACCACACCCGCCTCGGCCTTGCCATGCGTGCGGTGGCGGCCAACGGCGACAGCGCCAATTTGGTCGGCATTCGAACAGGTCGGGTACTGATGGCCAGTTGGGGTCTCGCCGCCGCGATCGGTGCGCTTGGCGGGGTGGTGTTCGCGGGCATCAACACCAACGTCAACCTCGGCCTGATGTTCACGGTCTTCATCTACGCCTCGGCGGCTGCGACGTTGGGTGGATTCGACAGCCCGGGTGGAGCTGTCATCGGTGGCTTCAGCATCGGCATCATCCAGAACATGGCCGCCGGCTACGCACCGAAATGGATCGGCCAGGAGATGAAGGTAGGTGTCGCGTTCCTCGTGATGCTCGGTGTCTTGCTGGTCAGACCCTCCGGCCTGTTCGGAACCTCGAGGGTGGAGCGAGTATGAAGCCGCTGATCAGCATCAAATCCGGCGGTCCGGCGAGTTGGGCGATTCGGATCGCGTGCGCCCTGGCCGTTGGTTACATACTGCTGTGGATTCCGACGCGAGGCAGTAACAGCCTCATCGACACGGCCACGACGGCGCTCACCCTCATGGGCGCGGCGCTGTCACTGAACCTGTTGCTCGGTTTCACAGGGCAGATCTCGCTCGGCCATTCGGCCTTCTTCGGAATCGGTACCTACACAACCGCGATTTTCGTGACCCGGTGGGGGTGGAGCCCGCTGAAGACGTTGCCGGTCGCGTTCGTCGTGGCCTTCGTGGTCGGAGCAGTGGTATCGCTACCGGCACTGCGCATCAAGGGCGTCTACCTCGCACTCGTCACGCTCGCGCTCGGGGTCGTGTTTCCCCAATTCATCAAGTGGCCCAAGATTGCGTGGCTGACAGGTGGCGCTAGGGGACTCAACGACACCGGCTTCAAGTTCGACAAGAACAACCGCACCTACGAGATCTTCGGGTGGAACCCGTGGGGCAACCTACGCGGCGAGAACGTCAAGCCGTTCTATTTCTGGATCGGGATCGGCATCGTCGCGATCATCTATCTGATCTGCCGCGGACTGGTGAAGAGCCGGGTCGGGCGTTCGTTGATCGCCATTCGCGACAACAGCACCGCGGCGGCGGTGATGGGGGTCAATCTGGCTGTCACCAAGGGAATTGTGTTCGGGCTGTCAGCGGCGATGTGTGCGCTCCCTGGATGCCTAACCGCGATGAAGGGCTCGGTCGTAACGCCCGATACGGCGTTGCTGACCGTCGTCGGTTCGATCACGTTTCTCATCGTGATGGTCGTCGGTGGTGCCGGGTCCCTCTGGGGGCCAATCATCGGTGCCGTCGTGTTCGAGCTGATAACCGAAAAGACAAGCGACTGGGTCGACCCGGACAAGATCCCGAGTCTGATCCGCCCGATTTTCAGTTGGTCAGATACCGCCCCGGCGGGCGGCATCTTCGCGTTGGCGCTGGTGGTTCTGATGTTCGTCGCACCGCTCGGGCTGGTGGGTCTGTGGAAGCAGACCATCGCCAGGGTCGTCAGCGTTGTGCCGCGACCGGCGGGTAGCGGTACGCTCGATGCGCCGGAATCATCCGCAGGCGGTATTCCCACCTGGCGCCCTCAGCAGGAACCACCCGCGGGTGACGAGGCCGAATAGACGGCAGCAAGTGAAAGAATCCTGAACGACCAACGAATGAGGAGAAAGTGATGCGACGTAGTTCCACACGATTACTGGCTGCGATGGCCATCGGTGCTCTGCTCCTCGCCGCCTGTGGCAGCGATGACAAGGCAAGCGACGAAACGACAGCCGAGGCAACGGTCGACTCCACTGCCGACACGACAGCCGACTCGACTGCCGACACAACGCCGGTAACAGAGCCTGCCCCGACGGGCTTCGCGGTCAACACCGACGACTGCATTGATCCGGGCGCGGCGGAAGCAACGATCGAAGGTTCGATCCAGATTGGCTCGGTCATGCCGCTGACCGGCGACACCTCTGCCGATGAAGCCTTTGCCCCGGTAAAGGATGGCTGGCTGGCTTACATGGACTTCGCCAACGAGAATGGATTGCTGGGCGATCTGCAGATTGAAGCAAGCATCGAGGACGACCAGTACAGCAAGGACCTCACCCCCGGTGCGGTCTCCAGCTTGCTCGACGCCGGCGTAGATGTCTTCTCAGGAATCATCGGTACGCCGAACAACCTCGCCGTGCGCGACACGCTCAATGAGGAGTGTGTGCCGCAGATGAACAACCTCACAGGCTCGCCACTGTGGGGAGACGTTTCGAACTACCCGTGGACCACTGGCCAGTTGGTGCCCTACGACATCGAGTCGAAGGTGTACGCGACGCAGATCGCCGAGCAGTTCCCGGCCGGCGCAACGGTTGCTTTGTTCTCCTTGAACAGTGACTTCGGTCAGGTCTACGTCGACGCCTTCAAGGAATTGGCCACCGAGTTCGGCTTCGAGATCGTCGACGAGCAGACGATCGAGCCTGGCGACAACGCATTGCCGACATCGCAGTTGACGAGCATTGCCTCCAAGGCCCCCGACGTGATCGTTGCCGTTCCGCTCGGCATTGGTTGCGTTACTTTCCTCGTCGAACTTGCCTCCAGCAAGGCTCAGAATGCCGGTTGGGACCCGGCTACTTACCTCACGAATACGTGCGCGTCGAGCTTGATCCTCGGGGCCGCCGGTGCGAATGCCGACGGTATCTATACCTCGAACAACCTGCTCGATGTCACCGACCCGGCCAACGCTTCGTTGCCCGACGTGCAGGCGTACCTCGACTACATGGACAGCATCGGCAAGTCCGATGTCGTGACCACGGCCTCAGCCGGGTGGTCGGTGGCGGAGACCACCGTCGCGATCATCAAGCAGGCGATGGAGTCGCCCGACGGTCTGTCGCGGGCGTCGATCATCAACGCCGCTCGCAACTTCACCTACACACCCACACTGGGTCGTCCTGGTGTGGTGTTCACGTCAAGCGGTGAAGAGGATCCATTCCTGGCCCAGGCGTTGCAGGTACTGCAGTACGACGCCGACACCCAGACGTTCACAGCTGTCGGCGATCTGATCACTACCTTCGAGAACTGATCCTTGCCGGTTCTCGGTTGAACATGAGTGTGGCCCGCCCCGAGGGGTGGGCCACACTCGCGTGTTCGGGGGGTTTATGTGCTGGTGCCAGGTATCTGGCGCCGACGCCGGCGATCAGCCCCGGGGTTGGCCGGTGACGATCTCGTAGGAGTTCTCCGACTTCACCTCGAGGTCGAAATCCCAGGTTGCCCCGGACGCATCGACAGCCGTGCAGGTGAACGTTTCGCCGGCTTCGACCTTTGCGGGCTTGGTGCAGGTCGCGTCGGTGAAGGTTGTGCCGGCCTCCGTCTCGACTTCCGTGCTTTCGATGAACGCTTCGGCGTTCTCCTTGAAGTCGGTGCTGTCGTTGCTGCAGGCGGCCAGCAGGACGAGTCCGGCGGTGGCCGCGGCGACGATCAGTTTCTTCATTTGGCAGTCTGCCTTTCGTTTTTGGAGTGGACTTCAAACGGTACCAGGCGGCCATCGGAAGCGATGGAACCTCGTCCGTGGCGGGCACGTCGTGCCGAATCGATGGTGAAGATCGCCAGTCCTGCCCAAACCAGCCCGAAACCGACGATGCGTAACGGTGGTAGCGCCTCGTCGTACAACAACCACCCGATCACGAAGTTCATCGATGGCACGACGTAGTTCATCGGGCCCATGATCGTGAGTGGCACTCGCTTGACGGCGAAGGCGAAGAGCATCAGAGGTATTACGGTCGCCGCGCCGGTGAGGATCGCGTATGTCAGTTGCAGGCCCGACGCGCTGTTCGGGATGCTTCCGGCCTTGCCGGCCAGCGCCAACGCCAACGCAGCTGCCGGCACCACCAACACGAGACTCTCGGCAGCCATGCTTTCCAAGGGCGAGAGCGGCACCTGCTTCTTGAGATATCCGTACACCGTCCAAGTCGTGGCCATCAGCAGCGCGATCCACGGTATGTGGCCGTTGGAGATCGTCAGCACAACCACCGCTGCCGCCGCCAGCGACAAAGCCACTTGCTGCGTGGGTCGAAGTCGTTCGTGGAGTACGAGTACGCCGATGGCGACGGTTCCCAAGGGCGAAATGAAGTAACCGAGCGCAGTTTCAAGCACGTGGCCGTTTACCACCGCCCACACGTACGACGTCCAGTTGACACTCAGCAACAGCGCGGCGGCTATGACCCGTGACAGCAAGCGGCGGTTGTAACGCAGGACGGCGAGGTGACCCCATCGTCGCGTAGCCGACAAGGCAGCAGCCATCAGAACGGCGGAGGCCGTGATTCGCCAGCCGATCAGTTCGAAGGCATTGAAATCCTGAAGTTGCTTCCAATAGATGGTGAGCAGTCCCCACACAACGAACGCGGTGACGCCGACAATGATGCCACCGCGTTGTTCTGGATGTTCGTCCTCGGACATGCGCTACTGCAACAGGTCGAGTACTAGTCCGTTGAGATCAGCCGCCCGTCGGAACTCGACTCGCGGATCCTGGTGCAAGGTGTCGTTGAGAAAACAGAAGCTGATACCCGAGTCGGGATCGACCCAGCACAGCTGGCCGCCGGCACCGTGATGACCGAACGCCCGCGGGGCTGCCGGCATCCAGCGATGGAGGTGAAAGCCGTCGTTGCCGGCGACATATCCGGCGATCGTACGGTTGGCCGGCACGTTGTCACTCACGTTGATGCTGCCGTTGCGAATCGTTCCGACAGCATCGGCCAACCAGCCGTCGGGCAGCGCGCCACCGCTGTTGTGGATGAACTGTTGGTAGATCGACGCGACATGCGCGGCGGAGGCGATCGCCCCGCCACCGGGGATCGCGGCCACCTGCGCTCGCCGGTCGTTGAGCGACAGCAGACCTTCCGGTCCGATCGTGACCGCCGGCACCAGATCGGCACGACCGAACGTCGCCGCCAAGCTGGCCACGTCGGTTGGTCGCTCGCCGAGCGAACGCACTGTATGTGCCTGCTCTGTCTCGGGGCCGAGCAATTGTGGAACACCGGCGGGAGCGAATATCCGCTGATCTACCGCTTCCACATAGCCGCGTCCGGAGAGCGTCTCGATCAATTCGGCGATCACCCAATGGGCGGTGGTGGGGTGATATTCGGTACGAGTACCCGCCGGCCACTCGAGCGACCACTGGGTGAATTGCGCGCGCCGTGCCGCGCTCGAACCCCAACCGCTCGGCGGAATTGGTGCCTGCGGGAAGCCGCCTTGCATGGTGAGCAGCTGCAAGATTGTGACGCCGTCTTTGCCGTGATGACCGAACTCGGGAATGTAGTGGGCGACCGGTGTTGTGAGTTCGAGAGTGCCGTCGGCCAGGTGTGGCAACAACGTCATCGCCACCAAGGTCTTGGTTGCCGAGAAGATGATGAAGCGTGTGGAATCGGTGGCGTCGCCGAAGGACTGGAAGGCTGCGACCTCACCGTTGTATCCGATTGCATACTGGGCAGCCGTTACGTTGCCGGAGTCGACCTCCTGTTGGATTCTCTTGGTGAGAGCGCTGAAGTCATCTGTGGCGAGTTTGGCGGGGGATCCGGAAGTCATCGACTTCCACATTACGTTCAGCGCCGACGTGTAAGGCTGGCATGCGATGGAGATTCGGATTACCGCCGATGCGGCGACGGCCGCGGCGGAAGCCGCAGATTGGGTGGCGAAACAGTTGCGTAGCGCGGTGCTGCGGCGCGGGTCGGCCACATTGGCCATTAGCGGTGGCACGACACCGGCGCAGATGATCGGCATGATTGCGGGACTGTTTACGGGATGGAGCCACGTCACCGTTTGGCAGGTCGACGAGCGTGTGGCTCCCGACGGAAGTGCAGAACGCAACTCGGCACTGCTCGATGTGCTGCGAAGCGAGGGCGCTCAGATTCGGGCGATGCCGGTAACCGAGCCCGACCTCGAAGCTGCCGCAACGCGATACGCCGACCAACTTCCGCCTCGGTTCGACGTCGCGCACCTCGGCCTCGGCGACGATGGTCACACTGCGTCATGGCCTCCGGGCGACCCGGTGCTGGACTCGCCGCTGTCGGTTGCGCTCTCCGGTGTCTATCGCGGAACGAGGCGGATGACGTTGACGCCTCAGGTCATCAACCGAGCTCGGCATCGACTGGTACTCGTCACCGGCACCCCCAAAGCCGCTGCCGTTCGGGGATGGTTGCTGCACAATCCGGCCCTGCCGATCGAGCGTGTGCACCGCCGAGCGACCGTACTGGTGCTCGACTTGGCCGCCGCGGCTCACCTTCCCGTGGGCGTTCGGTAGCGTCGGCGGCGATGGACGTCACCACCACTGCCGAGTGGACGGCTTTGCTCGCGGCCCAACGGCCGCCCCCGCTGCGCCGGTTGTTCGAAGATGATCCGGCGCGAGCCGAGCGTTACGTACTCACGGCCGGCGACCTACGCA
Organism: Actinomycetota bacterium; assembly: GCA_016213665.1. Classification (GTDB taxonomy): domain Bacteria; phylum Actinomycetota; class Acidimicrobiia; order Acidimicrobiales; family Ilumatobacteraceae; genus UBA668. The sequence goes on from JACQZX010000123.1 coordinate 13,046, forward strand.
TCGACTACTCCAAGCACCTGGTCGACGATCGCGTGCTGGCTTTGCTGCAGAACGTGGCTGCCGTGGCCGGTGTCGAAGCGCGACGTGATGCCATGTTCGCCGGTGCCCACATCAACTCCACCGAGCAACGGGCCGTGCTGCATACGGCACTGAGGTTGCCCCGCAGTGCACAACTCGTTGTCGACGGCCACGATGTCGTTGCCGAGGTTCACGACGTGCTCGACAGGATGAGCTCGTTCGCCAACCGAGTTCGTAGCGGGGAGTGGGTGGGAGCCACTGGGCAACGCATCGAGACCGTGATCAACATCGGCATTGGCGGCAGCGATCTCGGCCCGGCGATGGCCTACCTTGCGACCGAAGCTTTCGCGCAGCCAGGTTTGAATTGCCGATTCGTGAGCAACGTCGACGGTGCCGATATCTCGTCGACTCTCGCCGACATCGATCCGGCAACGACCCTGGTCGTGGTGAGCTCGAAGACGTTTACGACGATCGAGACCATCACCAACGCCGGCGAAGCGCGCCGTTGGCTGGTCGAATCCTTGGGAGTCGAGGCAGTGGCGAATCACTTCGTGGCGGTCAGCACCAACGAGGCCAAGGTGGTCGAGTTCGGCATCGACCCGGCCAACATGTTCGGTTTCTGGGATTGGGTCGGAGGTAGGTACTCGGTCGACTCGGCGATCGGGCTTTCACTGATGATCGCCATCGGACCCGACGCTTTTCGCGCGTTTCTCGAGGGCTTCCACACGATCGATTCCCACTTCCTATCCGCGCCCGCAGCCGCCAACGCGCCGATTGTGTTGGGCATGTTGGGCATTTGGTACCACAACGTGCTCGGTGCCGAGACCAAGGCCGTGCTGCCCTACGCTCATCAACTGAGCCGTTTCCCGGCGTATCTGCAGCAGCTTGATATGGAGAGCAATGGCAAGCGGGTGCGGATGGACGGTGGTGATGTGTCGGCGTCCACCGGGCCGATCGTTTGGGGGGAGCCCGGCACCAACGGGCAGCATGCCTTCTACCAACTGCTCCATCAGGGCACGCGCCTGATCCCGATCGACTTCATCGGATTCGCGCGGCCGAACCACAACCTGCTTGCACAGCACGACCTGTTGATGGCGAACATGTTCGCGCAGGGCGAAGCGCTGGCATTCGGCAAGACGCTCGACGAGGTTGTGGCCGAGGGTGTACCACCACATCAACAGGCGCATCGGGTGTTCCCCGGGAACCGCCCCTCCACCACCATCTTGGCCCGACAGCTGACGCCCAGCGTGCTCGGTCAGCTGGTTGCGTTGTACGAACACATCGTGTTCGTACAAGGCGTCGTGTGGGGTGTGAACAGCTTCGATCAGTGGGGGGTCGAGCTCGGGAAGGCACTTGCCAATCGAATCACTCCCGAGCTGACCTCCAACGCCAAGCCGCAGCACGACTCGGCGACCAATGCGCTGATCGGCTGGTATCGGGCCAATCGCGCCTAACGCGAGACTCGTTAGGGGACGCGCGCGAGAACGGCCTTGAGGTAAGCCCCCTGCGCGAACCCGACTGGATGATCAATGGCGTGACCCGTGCGGCGAAGCTCGTCGAGTGGCCGGTCGGCCTGCGCAGCGGCATGCGACACTGTGCGATAGAAGTCGTCGGCAGCGACGCGGCTGCTGCAGGATGCGAGCAGCAGGAGTCCGTCGGGTCGCACGAGGCGCACGGCACGTTGCGCGAGGCGGGTATACGACTGGAGTGCATTCTCGATGCTTGCCTGGCGCGGCGTGAAAGAGGGCGGGTCGACGACGACGATCTCAAATCGCTCTCCCTTGCGTGCGTATCGATCCATCACCTCGAACGCATCACCGGCTTCAGTGCGGAAGCCGCAGCTCGCGACTTCCGGTCGCATGCTGTTGTGCGCCATGTTGCGGGCGGCAGTAGCCAACGCTGATTCGTTGCCGTCGACGGCGACCACCTCGCGAGCGCCACCGGCGGCCGCGTGCACGCTGAAGCCGCCGGTGTTCGCGAACATGTCGAGTACCCGACAGCCACCGGCGTAGGTGCCGACGAGGGCACGATTTTCTCGCTGGTCGAGAAAGTGGCCTGTCTTCTGGCCATGTACGACGTCGGCCTCGAAGGCCAAACCGCACTCGGTGAACGCCACCGGATCGCTCGGCGAGACTCCGATGAGAGCATCGCCTTCCTCCAATCCGTGCAGTGGCGCGCCATGCATGTTGCGTGCCAGTCGAAGGATGAGTGCCTCTGGCCGAAACGATTCAGCGATGGCGGAAACCACATCGGCGAGATGGGGCAGCCACATCGCCGAGTACAACTTCAACACCAGCGTTCTGTCGTAACGGTCGAGCACAAGCCCAGGCATCGAGTCGTTCTCGCCGTTGACCAGTCGATAGCCGGTTGTGTCGCCTCGATCAATCAGCGGCTGGCGGCGAGACTGTGCCGCCAGCAGTCGCCGACACCAGAACTCGCGATCGATGGTGGTCGGCTTACCGCGGTGCAGGATCTTGATTCGAATCGGGCTCGCCGGATCGTAGAGTCCGATTGCCACGAAGTTGCGGGCTTCATCGAACACCACGGCGAGATCGCCGCTGCTTCCCGCGCCCTTGAGCGACGCGATGGAAGCGTCGTAGACCCACGGGTGGCCGGCCCGGATCTGGCGCAGCGCATCAGGCGTCAGTCGCGCCGCCAGCCGGCGGGGCGATGGCCTGGGGAGCGAGGCTGGAAACTGCACGCCTGTAGGGTACGGCCGCGTCGGCGGCGATGCGGCAGAGTATGGGGGTGACGAACAGCATGAAGGTTGAACGGGTAGGGGTGGTCGGCGCCGGGCTGATGGGGTCGGGTATTGCCGAGGTGTGCGCCCGCGCAGAGTGCGATGTGACGGTGCTCGAAGTCAACGCGGAGGCGTGTGAGCGTGGCCGCGCGCGGGTCGTGGGCAGTCTCGATCGTGGTCTGCGCGCAGGCAAGATCACCGAGGTCGACCGCGATGCCGCGCTCGCGCGACTTGCCTTCACGACCGACTACGCCGATCTAAGCGCCAGCGATCTCGTGGTGGAAGCGGTCGTGGAGGACGAGGAAATGAAGTCGACCGTGTTCCGCGAACTTGACCGAGTTGTCACCAGTGCCGACGCGATCCTGGCGAGCAACACCAGCTCGATTCCGATCATGAAGCTCGGCATTGCCACCGAACGCCCGCAGCAGGTGATCGGTATTCACTTCTTCAATCCGGTGCCGGTGCTGCGCCTGGTCGAATTGGTCACGTCACTCCTCACGTCGCCCACGACCACCGAGCGAGCGAGCGCGTTTGCTACCGAGGTCCTGCACAAACGAGTGATCAACAGCAAGGATCGCGCCGGGTTTATCGTCAACGCGCTCTTGATCCCCTATTTGCTGTCCGCGATCAGAATGATGGAATCCGGCTTCGCTACTCCTGACGATATTGACGCCGGCATGGTCGAGGGGTGCAATCACCCGATGGGACCGCTGCGGCTGGTCGATCTGATCGGGCTCGATACGACGATGGCGGTAGCCGACAGCCTCTACGCCGAATTCAAGGAACCGTTGTATGCCGCACCGCCGCTGCTTTCACGAATGGTCGCCGCGGGTCTCTTGGGTCGCAAGGCCGGTCGTGGTTTCTACGACTATCACACCAGCAACGCGAGTCGCTGAGTGGTAGACGC
>JACQZX010000121.1 GCA_016213665.1 Actinomycetota bacterium
AAACCCGGCAGGTTTTGGGGGGTTTCGCGTCTGCTCGCGCAGAGAAGGTGACTACCGGTAGTCGCTGTAGCCGTAATCGTCCAGCGGCACCGCAGCACCGGTGGCCTGGCCGAAGTCCGGGCTGTAGTACTGATCCTCGTAGGACGGGATCGTGTACGCCGCGGCCCGAGCCTCTTCGGTCGGCTGCACCTGGATGTTGCGGTAGCGGTTGATACCGGTACCGGCCGGGATCAGCTTGCCGATGATCACGTTTTCCTTCAGACCCTGCAGCTTGTCGCTGCGGCAGTTGATCGCCGCATCGGTGAGCACGCGGGTGGTCTCCTGGAACGACGCCGCCGACAGCCACGAATCAGTGGCCAGCGACGCCTTGGTGATACCCATCAGCACCGGACGGCCGGCCGCGGGCTCATTGCCCTCGGCAACGACCCGACGGTTCTCCGACTCGAACTCGCTACGCTCGGTCAGCGAGCCGGGCAGGAATTCCGTTGCGCCCGAGTCGATGATCGTGACGCGACGCAGCATCTGCCGAACGATGACCTCGATGTGCTTGTCGTGGATCGACACACCCTGTGCGCGGTACACCTCCTGCACCTCCTTGACGAGGTGGATCTGCACCTTGCGCGGGCCCTCGACACGAAGCACCTCGTGCGGGTCGGCCGAGCCCTCCATGAGCTGCTGGCCCACTTCGACGTGGTCACCGTTGACAAGCAGCCGCTCGCTGCCGTCGTCGTGCTTGAACACCTTCAAACGCTGACGCTTGGAGAGCTTGTCGTACACGACCTCCTCGCTCCCGTCGTCGGGAACGATGGTGATCTTGTAGAACTTGTCGGTCTCCTCCAGCTGCACCCGCCCGGCGACATCGGCGATCGGTGCGCGGTTCCGCGGAACGCGCGCCTCGAACAGCTCCTGAACCCGGGGCAGACCACCGACGATGTCGGCGCCACCGGTGACACCACCCTGGTGGAAGGTACGCATGGTCAGCTGCGTGCCGGGCTCACCGATGGACTGCGCGGCCACGATGCCGACGGCCTCGCCGATATCCACCAGCTTGCCGGTGGCCATCGAGCGGCCGTAACACATCGCACACACGCCCGAGGCGCTGGTGCAGGTGAGCACCGAGCGAACCTTGACCGAGGTGATGCCGGCCTCCAGCAGAGCGTCGATCGCCGGATCGCCGAGGTCGTGTCCGGCCACGACGACCACGTTGCCCTTCTCGTCGACCGCGTCGGCGGCCAGCGTGCGGGCATACGCCGAAGTTTCGACGTGCGGATCGCGGATCAGCGCGTCACCCTGCAACTCGGCGAGATCCACGAGGATGCCGCGCTCGGTGCCGCAGTCGTGCTCGCGGACGATGACGTCCTGGCTGACGTCCACCAGACGACGGGTCAGGTAACCCGAGTCAGCGGTACGAAGTGCCGTGTCCGCCAGGCCCTTTCGGGCGCCGTGGGTGTTGATGAAGTACTCCAGCACCGTCAGGCCCTCACGGAACGAGGACTTGATCGGGCGCGGGATGAACTCACCCTTCGGGTTGGTCACCAGACCCTTCATGCCGGCCAGCGTGCGGGTCTGGGTGAAGTTACCCGTCGCACCGGAGTCCACGATCGTGATGATCGGGTTGTCCTCCGGATAGTGTGCCCGCAGCGCCTTACCGACCTCTTCGGTGGCTTCCTTCCAGAGCTCGACGAGGGCGTCGTTGCGCTCCTGCTTGTTAAGGGCACCGCGCTGGTACTTCTTCTCGACCGCGTCGGCTTCGGCCTCGTAACGCTCGAGAATCTCCTGCTTCTCCGGCGGCACGATGACGTCGGCCATCGAGACCGTGACACCCGAACGGGTGGCCCAGTGGAAACCGGCGTCCTTGAGCTTGTCGACGGTCTGCGCGACGACGATCATCGGGTAGCGCTCGGCCAGATCGTTGATGATCCGGGCCTGGACCTTCTTGTGCATCTGCTCGTTGACGAACGGATATCCCTGCGGCAGAAGCTCGTTGAAGAGCACCCGGCCCAGCGTGGTCTCGGCGGTCCAGGCATTGCCCGGACGCCAGCCGTTCTCGCCGAACAGCTCGTTCTCGACCTCGTGCGGCGGACGCAGCTGCGTCAGGCGAACCTTGATCTGAGCCCGAACGCTCAGCGCACCGCGGTCCATCGCCATGATGGCCTCGGCCGGCGAGCTGTATACACCGCTCTCCGGGGCATCCTTGGCCGCCGCGGTGTGCTCACCCTTTTCGCCGGGAACCAGCGTGGTCAGGAAGAACAGACCGGTGACCATGTCCAGACGCGGCATGGCCAACGGCTTGCCCGACGCGGGCGACAGGATGTTGTTCGAGGACAGCATGAGCACCTGGGCCTCGAGCTGCGCCTCCATCGAGAGCGGCACGTGCACCGCCATCTGGTCGCCATCGAAGTCGGCGTTGAACGCGGTGCACACCAGCGGATGAATC
>JACQZX010000125.1 GCA_016213665.1 Actinomycetota bacterium
AAGGTTTGGCACCTCGATGTCGGCTCATCGCATCCTGGGGCTGAAGCAGGTCCCAAGGGTTGGGCTGTTCGCCCATTAAAGCGGTACGCGAGCTGGGTTCAGAACGTCGTGAGACAGTTCGGTCCCTATCCTCCGCAGCCGAAGGTGTATTGAGGAAGGCTGTCCCTAGTACGAGAGGACCGGGACGGACGGAGCTCTGGTGTGTCTGTTGTCCTGCCAAGGGCATGGCAGATTAGCCACCTCCGGAAGGGATAACTGCTGAAAGCATCTAAGTAGGAAACCCGTTCCAAGATGAGTACACCCATGCGGCTAAAACGCAGTAAGGCCCGTGACAAGACCATCACGTTGATAGGCCGGAGGTGTAAGCACGGCAACGTGCGTAGCCGACCGGTACTAATCGGCCGAGGGCTTGGATTGAACATCGCTCGTGCTTGCTCTGGAGTACTTAGAAGGGCCGCGCCTTTCCTTTTGGAAAGTGTGCGCCGTCTTTGACAACAACAGATTTCGGTGGCTATAGCGACAGGGTCACACCCGTTCCCATCCCGAACACGGAAGTTAAGCCTGTCTGCGCCGATGGTACTTGGGGGTAGACCCCCTGGGAGAGTAGGTCGCCGCCGGATTTCTCACTCAGACGCCCTTCGTCTCGCCCAGCGGCGACGGCGAAGGGCGTCGAGTATTTTTGGCATTACTACGGCGTTGCCGGGCGCCCGGTCGTAGGCTCGCACGACTATGGCAAACGATCGTCGCCGCTCCGCGCCCCCACCGGGCCGATCCGCCGGCAGCCGCGGAGCTCCGCCACGGGCCGGGGGGCGCGACGGGCGTCCGCCGCCGAGTCGTCGGCGCGATCCACGAGAAGATGCCGGCATCGAACGCCCGCGCCAACCAGGACGAGGCAAGCCGGTAGCTAGGCCGTCAGCGGCGGCGTCCCCGAGCCGCCCGCAAGGTCCGTCGGGACCATCGGGCTCCGATGGTCGCCCGTTACGCGAACGTCGCCCGGCAGTCGATCGCAACGCGCCGGGTCGTGCGTCGCAGGGTGAGCGCGGCGGTCGGCCGCCGCGCGCCGGCGAGCGAACCGGTCGTAATCCACGGGTCGCACCCCGTCGAGTGGAGAAGCCGCTCACCAGCGCCGAGCAACGTGCTGCCGAGGTTCGAGCCCGGCGCGGTCCGCGGGGTGAGCGTCCGCAGCCGCAGCGGCCACCGTGGGAGCGCGAGCGGTGGATCGACGAAGGCTCCCTACGTGCAGAGGCGACCAACGCCGTCGATCGCGGTGCTCGCAAGGCGCCCGTGCGCGACGGGCAGCGAGCCAGCGATCCGGTAAGGCGTCGTGCCCAGCCTGGACTGTCTCCTGATGTCGTCGATGAGTTGGCAAAGGCGGCACCCGCAGCCAAGAACGCGCGCTACAACGAGCGCCTCGCGTCGGCCGCCGATGCTCTCGATCGTGGTCGCTATGCCGACGCGCGCAGGATGGTGCAGCCGGTATTGCGCGATCTGCCGCAGATGGCCTTCGGTCACGAGATCGCCGGACTGTGCTTTTACCGACTGGGCGAGTGGCGCAAGGCCGCCACAGAACTCGAGCTTGCTCGGCAGTTGGATGGCTCGGTGAGCCACCACGCAGTGCTGGCCGACTGCTACCGGGCGCTGAAGCGCTATCACGAGGTTGAGCAATTGTGGGTCGAGTTGCGGGCGGCATCACCGGCGCCGGCGCTGTTGGCCGAGGGTCGCATCGTGGCGGCTGGCGCCGCGGCTGACCAGGGCGACCTTGCCGGGGCGCTACGCACAATGGCGAGGGCTACCGAAGTGCCCAAGAAACCCCGCGACTACCACCTGCGCCAGTGGTATGTGATCGCCGATTTGTATGACCGATCCGGCGATGTGATCAAGGCCCGCCGATTTTTCGCGCTGGTGGCCGACGTCGACAAGGAGTTCGCCGACGTCGGCGATCGGCTACGCACGCTAGGTCGTTAGGTCGGAGGTCGTTAGGGCGAAGGTCGTTAGGGCGAAGGTCGATAGTCGAACCGCGTCACACCGGCGTCGTACTGTACGTACTACGGCTTCCCCCGAGACCGAAACAAGGTGCGCCGCGCCCAGGCGTGGCTGCGTGGGGAGTCGTCATGAACATCGTCATTCTCAGGGGAGTACTCAGCAGCGATCCGGTCAGCCGCACACTGGCTTCGGGCTCTGTGGTGGTGTCGTTGGAAGTCACCACCACCGTCGAAGGGTCGTCGGTGTCGGTACCGGTCGCGTGGTTCGATCCTGCGCGCGAAGTGCTGTTTGCCGCCGGCGACGCGTTGGTGGTCACGGGCACTGTGCGCCGTCGCTTCTTCCGCAGCGCCGGCCTCACACAGAGCCGCACCGAAGTTGTGGCTACCGAGGTCGTCGCGGCCGGCCGCGCGCGGCAGGTGAAAGCCGCGGTCGGCCGCGCGATCAAACTCGCCAACGCCGCCTGACTCGTTGCCGATGCATCAGGCCAGTGTGTTGATGTTGCCGAGTTCAGTGAAGCCTTGCTCGAGTCGCTCGACGAAACTCACCTCGCCGGCACGCAGCCACATCCGCGGGTCGTAGTACTTCTTGTTCGGCGCATTGGCACCCTTGGGGTTGCCCAACTGGCCCTGCAAGTAGTCGTGGTTGTCGACCTCGTAGCGCCGCACGCCATCCCACAGCGCCCACTGCAGGTCGGTGTCGAGGTTCATCTTCACCACGCCGTAGGAAATGGCCTCGGCGATTTCCTGCGGCGTGCTGCCGGAACCACCGTGGAAGACGAAGTTCACCGGGTTCTTGCCGGTGCCGAGCTTGGCGGCGATGTGCTCTTGTGACGCGCGCAGAATCGCGGGTTTGAGCACGACGTTGCCGGGCTTGTAGACGCCGTGCACATTGCCGAAGGCAGCGGCGATGGTGAAGCGATCACTGATCGCCGACAAACGCTCGTAGGCGTAGCAGACCTCCTCGGGCTTGCTGTACAGGTCGCTCTGGTCGGCATCGCTGTTATCGACGCCGTCTTCCTCGCCGCCGGTGATGCCGAGTTCGATCTCCAGCGTCATGCCCATCTTTGACATGCGTGTGAGGTACTTGGCGCAGATATCGAGGTTCTCGGCGATCGGCTCCTCGGAGAGATCGAGCATATGCGAGCTGTACAACGGTGTGCCGGTGCGAGCGAAATGGGCTTCACCGGCGTCGAGCAGGAGATCGATCCAGCCAAGCTTGTCCTTGGCACAGTGATCGGTGTGCAAGATGACGCGGGCGTTGTAGGCCGCGGCGAGCGAGTGCACGTGCAGCGCGGCCGCGACCGAACCGGCGGCGGCCGCCGCGTCGCCTTTCAACGCCATGCCCTTGCCGCCGACGAAGGCACCACCACCGTGGGAGTACTGGATGATGACGGGACTGTTCACTTTGGCCGCCGTCTCCATCACGGCATTGGTGGTGTTGCTTCCGGTGCAATTGGCGGCCGGCAGCGCGAAGCCACGCTGTTTGGCAAGCGCAAAAACGGCTGTCACGGTATCGCCGGTGAGAACGCCGGGGGGAAATTGGGAGGATGTGGTCACGATCGGCATTGTATTCCTGTTGCTATTGGCCGTCATCCCCGACGGCTCGGCCAGCCAACGGGCGCAGCACCAACCCGGTGCGCAGTTTTGGCGTGAAGAACGTCGACTTCGGCGGCATCAGCAGCCGCTCATTGGCAGTGCGCCGGATCTCGACGATGCTCGTCGGGCGGATGATGACACCGACGATGGCTTCACCGCCGGCGGCGGCTTCCACCACATGCTGCACTCCATGCTGATACGTGACGGAAATCTCGTGGTCGCGCAGCGCATGCTCGAGAAAGGCACCGTCGAGTGCCCGCACGCCTTCGAACGCGCGCGCGATGGGCGTGAGCCAAACACCGGTGCCGTCGGGTCGCACCGCGCACAGGGCGCCACGGCGAACCACCTCGACGGCGAAGTCGGGTGTCACGACGCCCGCCTCCTGCAGTTCGAACGACTCCGCCAACAGCTCGAGCAGCGAGTCGACGGTGAGCCCGTGGTAGAGCCGGTGGATGGCGTCGATGCTCAGTTGGTTCTCGACCAGCTCAGCGACGTAGGCCAGCGTCAACTCGGCCGCCGACTCGGCGCCGCGGTGGGCACGGACTTCGTCGCGGAAGGTGCGACTGATCGCGTAGCGGTGATGGCCATCGGCGATCAGCACCGGGTTGCCACCGACGGCAGCGCTGATCGCTGCAACTCGCTTGGTGTCGCTGACGCGTTCGACGCTGTGCACAACACCCTGGTCGTCGATGCAGGTGCCCATCGACTCGCCCGGCTCGCGCAGCAGTTCGGTGAGTCCAGCGGTGAGCGAGAGTCCCCACACCGGTGACAGATTGGTGTCGGTAGCGCGGGTGAGATCGAGCCGATCGGTCTTGGCCTTGGGCACTGTGCGCTCATGAGGGAGAACACCAGATGCGCCGTCGTCGACTACTTCCAGGCCGCCGAGAACACCGACGGTCTCGCGTTGTTCGCCGGCTTCATCGGTGAATCGCATGCGATACAGCGTGAAGGAGGGCTCGTCGTCGCGAACGAGTGTGCCGTCGGTGATCCATTCGGCGAGGCGTCGGCCTGCCGCCTCGTAACGCTCCGGTCCGTCGGCTTCGCGGGGCACATCAATGGCGACGATGTTGCGCGGATGCCGGTGCAGCAAGTGCAACACATCGCCATCGCTGAGGACGTCGTATGGCGGTGCAACGACCAGGTCGAGTGGCAGACCGGGGGCGTAGCGCAGGGCGGCGAAGGGTTCGAAGCGGGGCACAGCCACAGGTTTACATCTCGCGTGCCATCATGGCCAGGCGATGACGGCAACGGCGAACTCACCGAAGGTGCCTGGCGCCGTCCTGTGCGACCTCGACGGGGTGGTCTGGCTTGCTCATCGACCAATTGCGGGCGCGGTCGCGGCCATCGCCGCGCTGCGGTCGGCCGGCCATCGAGTCCTGTTCGTCACCAACAACTCCGCGGACACGATCGAGGCTCAGCAGGCCGCGTTGGCGGCCATTGGCGTGCCGGCGGTCGGCGATGTGCTCACCTCGGCGATGGCAGCCGGGCGGTTGGTGGAGCCCGGGGAACGGGTGGTGGTGTGCGGCGGGGAAGGAATCCGCCAGGCGATGCGGCAGCGGGGAGCAGTCGTCGTCGAGAGTTCTGAGTCAGCGGGGGCGGCGGGCATCGATGCCGTAGTCGTCGGTTTCCACCGCGACTTCGACTACGCCGGACTGACGCGCGCGGCGGCGGCCGTGCGGGGCGGTGCGCGGCTGATCGGGACCAACGACGACGCCACCTACCCGACGCCTTCTGGCCCGATCCCTGGTGGTGGCTCGATCTTGGCAGCTGTGCAGACGGCCGCCGGCGTGGCTGCCGTCGTCGCCGGCAAGCCATATCGCCCGATGGTCGAGTTGGTCGAGGCCGAGATCGGCCCGGACGCGGCCAAGCAGGCCGTGATGGTCGGCGATCGACCGAGCACCGACGGGCGGTTCGCACGCGCGCTCGGCTGCGCGTATGCCCACGTTCACAGCGGGGTGACACCTCGTGGAGCCGCCCTCGATCCAGAGGCGAACCTGACCGCCGACGATCTCGCCGCCGTGGCACAAGCGCTGCTCGCGGGGTGGGGGCTAGGCTGAAGCCATGTCAGAAAGCCCACTCCTCAAACGGATGCTCGACGCCGGTATGCAGTTCACCGAGATGTCGCAGAAACAAGCAGAGAAGCTTGTCAAGGAATTCGTCAAGGCCGGCCAGGCCCGCCGCAAGGACACCGACGAGATGGTCCGCCAGTTGGTCGACCGCGGGCGCGGGCTCAGCGAGCAAATTGTCGCCACCGTGCAGGCCGAGCTTTCGAAGCAACTCGGCAAGCTCGCCGGCAGGCTCGATGAGGTCGAGGCGCGGGTGGAGACGCTCGCGGCGCGTGTCGGCATCGTCGCCAAACCGGCGACCCCGGCCGCCGACGACGCGAAAAAGTCAACCCAGAAGGTCGACTCGCAGAGCGACTGATGGTGGCGAGACGCCAACGGCTCGACGCCGAGCTTGTGCGCCGGGCCCTGGTCGAGAGTCGCACCGATGCCGTGAACGCGATCGGACTCGGACGGGTGCACGTCAACGGAGCGGTCGCCGACAAGCCGTCTCGGCAGGTTCTGGCCGCCGATGCGATCATCGTCAGCGGACCGCCGCCGCGATTCGTCAGCCGCGGCGGTGAGAAACTCGATGGCGCACTTGTCGAGTTCGGCATTGATGTCCACGGCAAGCGTGTGCTCGACGCTGGCGCGAGCACGGGCGGGTTCAGCGACTGCCTGTTACAGCGCGGCGCCTCGCACGTGGTGGCCCTCGACGTCGGCCATGGGCAACTGCACCCGCGAATTCGCAGCGATGAGCGGGTGACGGTGCTCGAGCGATTTCACGTGCGTGACGCCGACCCGGCCGCAATTGGCGGGACGGTTCAAGTCGCCACCGCGGATCTTTCGTTCATCTCGCTCGCGCGAGCGCTCGATGCCCTGATTCGGTGCAGCGACCCCGGTGGCGACCTGGTGCTGCTGGTCAAGCCACAGTTCGAGGCAGGTCGCGTCGAGGTATCTCGTGGCCGAGGTGTGATCATCGATCCCGAAATCCATCACCGGATACAAGGTGAGATAACGGCGGAATTGGAGCGGCGAGGCTGTCGCGTCGTTGCCTGGATGCCCTCGCCGCTTGTCGGCGGCGATGGCAACCGCGAGTTCCTTGTGCACGCCACCACTCAGCGGTCAGGATGCCCCGCGTGAGTTCTGTGCTTTTGGTCGCTCATCACGATCGCCCGGAAGCCGCCGTGATCGCGTCGTCGGCGGCCGAGTGGCTGCGCGCACACGGACACGAGCCGTGGATGGTTCCTTCTGATGCGGCCGCACTCGGGCGCCGCGACCTCGCAGCGGAACACGACATCGGCACTGCTGATCTGGCGGTGAGCCTCGGCGGCGATGGCACCGTGCTGCGCACCGTGAAACTGGTCAGCGAACGGATCGGACAGATCGAAAACCCGATTCCGATCGTCGGCGTCAACGTCGGCTTGCTCGGCTACCTGACCGAGGTCGAGCCGGAAGCGCTGTCGGCAGCACTCGAGCGCTGGTTCGCGGGCGCCGACGCCGGCGGTTGGCATCTCGACGAGCGCATGATGCTCACTGTCACTTTGCTGCGCGCGGCGGGTGGCGAGGGAAGCAGTGCCCCGGCAGAGTCGTGGCATGCGCTCAACGAGGGAGTGGTCGAAAAGTTGGAAGCGGGCCACACGGTGCGCTTACGAGTAGCAATTGATGGCATCCCGTTCACCTCCTACGCGGCCGACGGCTTGATACTTGCGACTCCTACCGGATCGACGGCCTACTCGATGTCGGCCCGCGGGCCGGTGCTCTCGCCAAGAATGCGTGCAGTTTTGTTGACTCCGGTTTCTCCGCACATGTCGTTTGACAGATCGTTGGTTATCGATCCGAGCGAGATGGTCGACGTGGAGGTTCTGGGCCACCGGTCGGCAACGCTGTCGATCGACGGGCAACCGGCGGCAACGTTGGTCGAGGGCGACCGCGTCTCTGTTGCGCCGGCACAACACGTCGCTCGCTTCGTTCGCTTCAGTGATCGCCGCTTTCACCAGATCCTGAAGACGAAGTTCGGTTTGGCGGATCGATAGATGCTGCACGAACTTCATATCGAGTCGCTGGGGGTCATCGATACCCTCGATCTTGTGCTCGGTCATGGCCTGACTGCGCTCACCGGCGAGACAGGCGCCGGCAAGACCATGCTCGTCGAGGCGATCAGTCTGCTCGTCGGTGGCCGCGCGGATGCCACCGTCGTTCGTCCCGGTGCCGCGGAGGCCAGGGTGGAGGGCAGGTTCATCGTCGACGGCGAGGAGTACGTCGTCGCCCGTGTCGTGCCCGCCGACGGTCGCTCGCGGGCTTATATCAACGGTCGTCTCGCTACCGTCGGCAATCTTGCCGAACTTGGCGAAGGAAGCGTCGATCTCCACGGCCAACACGCGCACCAAAGTCTCCTGTCGGGGCCAAAGCAGCGCGAGGCGCTCGACCGCTTCTGCCATACCGACCTCGGTCCGCTGCTGGTTGCACGGTCGGCACTGTCCGAAATAGAAGCTGCTCTCGAGTCGCTCGGCGGCGATAGCAAGTCGCGCGAACGCGAGCTCGATCTGTTGCGCTTCCAGGTAGCAGAACTTGGCGACGCTGCGATCAGTTCGGCTGACGAGGAGCAGCAACTCACGTCCGAGCACGATGTCCTGGCTCGCACGGTCGAGTATCGCGAGATGGGCGCGGTCGCCCTCGCCGCGCTCGTCGATGACGATCGCGCAGTCGACGGCGTCGGCACGGCCCTGCACTCCCTCGGTGGGCTCGCTCCGTACGCCAAGCTGGAAGAACAGCTCCGCGGCGTCGCGGCCGAACTGGCCGATGTGTGCGCCGAGTTGCGGGCCCGCGCCGATTCAATCGAGGAGAATCAGCAGCGATTGGCCGAGGTGCGCGACCGGCTGCAACTGCTACGCGATCTGCGGCGCAAGTACGGCGACACCCTGGCCGACGTTGTCGCCTTCGAGACCGAGGCGCAGGCACGCCTGGCAGAGCTGGAAGGCTACGAGCAGCGAGTGGTGGAACTGGAGCGAGAGCGAGCGGCGGCGGCCGAAGTGGTGCGAGCGGCGGCGAAGGTGGTGGCGGCCACCCGGCGGGCCGGGGCGGCATCGTTGGCGCAACAGGTGCAGGCCAACCTTCAGCAGTTGGCCATGCCGCATGCCAGGGTCGAGGTGGTGGTCGGCGAGATCGATCCCGGCGACGATGTCTCGTTTCTGCTGGCGGCCAATCCCGGCTCGTCGCCGCTGCCGCTGGCACGCGTGGCCAGCGGTGGGGAACTGGCGCGGGTGATGCTGGCACTGCGGCTGGTGCTCACCGAGGCTCCGGATACTCTCGTCTTCGACGAGGTTGACGCCGGCGTGGGCGGGGCGGCGGCAGTTGCAGTCGGACGCAACCTGGCTGCTCTGGGTCAGCGGCATCAGGTACTAGTGGTCACCCACCTTGCCCAGGTGGCCGCGTTGGCCGACAAGCAGGTCGTTGTCAGCAAGAACATTTCCGCTGACAACACTTACGCGTCTGTCAATATCGTGGCCGGTGCCGAGCGAGTGCAGGAGGTGGCTCGAATGTTGTCGGGAGACATGCACGGTGAGTCGGCACTGCAACACGCCGCCGACCTGCTCGGTGAAAGAGTCGGCCCCCCGCGATGAGCGATCCGCTACTCAGTGATGCCTTGCCCGACCTCGCCGTAGGCAACAACGCGGGGTATCGCCGCGACACAGCCACGGTCACGATCTGCACTCTCATTTCACGGGTCAGCGGTTTCGGACGAGTGCTCGCCATTGCGGCCGTGATGGGCAACGGGCTGCTCGCCGACGTCTACCTGACCGCCAACATGATCCCGAACCTGCTCTTCGAGCTCGTAGCTCTGGGAGTCCTGCAGGCAGTTCTCGTGCCGTCCTTCGTCGCCGCGCGGCGTGACGGCGGCGACGCCGCCCTCGGCGACGCGGCGCGTGCCACATCGGGTGTGATCGTTGCAGTTCTCGGTCTGGTCGCGGTGGTCGGAATGGCGACGGCGCCACTCGTCGCCAGGTTGCTGCTACTTTCCGAGCCCTCGGCCCCCGTCGCCAACGAGAAGCTCGACCTGATGGTGCCGATGGTGTTGGTGTTCGTGCCGCAGTTGATCAGCTACGGCGTCGTGACGGTGCTGAGTGCGGCATTGCACGCCAAAGGGCGCTTCGTCGCGGCGACGCTTGCACCGGCGGTGAACAACATCATCGTCATTGCGGCATGCATCGCATTCCGCGCCAGTCGCAATGGGCGCGTCGCCGACCTCGATCTCACCGTTTGGCAGTTCACCCTCATCGCCGGAGGCACCAGCGTTGCAGTGCTGGCCTTCAGCCTGACGCCGGCAGTGGCGCTGCGTCGGCTCGGTGTCAAGTGGTGGCCGCAATGGCGACCTGGGCATGAGGCGGTCGTGTCGATGAAGCGGTCATTCAAATGGGCCACTGTGTCGATCGTCGGAACTCTCGTGCCGACGGTGGCAGCGCTCGTGCTCGGCAACGGTGCTGCCGGTGGTGTCGCGGTCTTCGTCTACGCCTTTGCGTTCTTCGTACTCCCGCACGCGCTGATCGCCGTTCCGATAGCGACGACGCTTGTGCCACGTGTCGCCGATGGTTGGCAGCGCGGCCACCGCGAAGCAGTTCGGTCGGCAATCGACGGCGCGGTGCGCCTGGCGATACCGGTGCTCGTGCTCGCTGCCGCCGGAATGGTCGGTCTCGCATGGCCGATGACGCGCCTGCTCGCCGGTGTCGGTCAGACGGCGAGCCAGGGTTTGGCTCCGATTGCACACACGCTCGTGGCGTTCGGTCCCGGGCTGATCGGCTACGGAATCGCGTTCGTGATGATCCGTGTGTTGTTTGCTGTCGAAGATGTCAAGCGTTCGTCGGTGCTGATGATCTACGGCGCGTTCACCGGGGTCGGTGTCATGGCGCTGGCCGCTCATCTGATGGCGACCGACGAGCGGTCCACCGCCTTGGCGATCGGTTACGGAGCATCACAGACCGTCGGAGCCGTGCTTCTGACCAGACGGGTGTACGTCCTCACCGGTTCCGTTGCCCTCAAGCGCGTCGCGCGCGTACTCGGAGAATCGTTGCTGGCGGGAGTCATTGCGTGGGCCGTGATGGTGGTTGTCGTCCGGTTGTTCGAGCCCACCCGACTCGACGCGCTGCCGGCGTTTCTACTCGGCGGAATGGCCGGAGTCGTCAGCTTCACCTGCGTCTTGGCAGCATTTCATCGCCGCGAACTGCTCGACCGCTGGCATGGCGTCGAAATCGGTGTCGATTCCGGCGGCGATTCCGGCGGCGCTCGCCCGGTCAGGTCCGGCGACCCGACGGCTTAGTCGGCTTCCCCGCCAGCGCAGTACGGCAGCGGCGATGGCCAGGATGATCACGCCACCGAGAGCATCGAGAAAATAGTGATTACCGGTCACCACGATTGCGGAGAGGGTGAGCAGTGGGTAGACAAGGCCAGCTATGCGCGTGGCGCGATGTGCTCCGTAGTGGTACATGACGAAACAGCACCACAGCGACCACCCGAAATGCAGGCTGGGCATCGCCGCGTACTGGTTGGCAACGGCCTTGGCCACCGGCGAGTGATAACTCCACAGCCCACCGATCGTGTCGAGAGTGTCGACGAAACATTTTCCAATCGAGAATCCGTCGGGACCGAGCACAGGAATGTCGTCATTGCACTTGTAAAGCCGAGGCGGTGCCAGTGGAAACGCCCAGTAACCGATGAGGGCCAGCATGGTCGTCAGCCCGAGCAGGTTGCGCATGTGGCGATAAGCGTCGTGTCGGCGGCGGTAGAGCCAGACCAACAGCCCGGCGGTGATGACGAAGTGCAGCGTTCCGTACACGATGTTCATCAGCTTGATGAACCAATCGGCGGCCAGCACCGCGGCCTGCGTCGCTTGTTCGTGGAAGATGTGCAACGACTTCTCCCAGCCGACCAGGTGTCGGGCGTTGGAGTAGGCGCGGTTGGTGACGCCGCGGTCGGCCAGCGAACGGATGCTCTGGTAGACGTAATAGAACCCGATCACCAGTGCCGTTTCGCGGAGCCACCCTCGATGAGCGATGCGAGCCTGCGGTGTGCGGTCGGTGGGCGCGCTGCCAGCCACCCCAGCGCCAGCTGCTGATGACTCCAACTTCACGCCAGTTGTTCGACGGCGCCCGCGGCATCGTTGCGCGCGGAGCGGTGTTTGGCGATCGCGCCAAGGATCCAGTGCGCGAGCAGCAGAACCAACAGGCCTCCGACCGCGTCAAGAAAGTAGTGGTTGGCCGTCGCCATGATCGCGAACAGTGTGAATGAGACATGGAATACCCCGAGGCTGCGCAAGGCAAGCGAACGAGTGCAGGCGAAGATGACGATCGCGCACCACACCGCCCACCCGAAGTGCAAGCTGGGCATGGCGGCAAACTGATTTGCGATCGCCTGTGCCACGCCGGAGTGGTACGACCACGGACTGCCGCCCCGGTTGAGGGTGTCGACCACACAGTTGCCGAACGACGAATCAGGCCCGACTGTCGCAACCCAGTCGTTGCAGGGGAACATGCGTGGCGGTGCCAGCGGGAACAGCCAGAAGCAGATCAAACCGAGAAACGTCGTCATTCCGAGCAGGTTGCGCAATCGTGGGTAGATCGTCGGGTGGGTGACGAAGAGCCAGATGAACACGGCGATCGTGCCGATGAAGTGCACGGAACCGTAGTAGCCATTGGTGAAAGTCATCAGCCAGTTCCACGTTTCGGCCGCGCGCTGGACCGTTGGCTCGCCGAATAGATGTAGACGCTTCTCGGCGTCGACTATCCACCGTGCGTGGCGAAAAGCGCGGCCTCGTGCCCCGACATCGGCGCTGCCGCGCGCGAACTGGTACACCTGGTAGAACGCGAGCACCAGGAAGAGCTCCCGTACCCACGAGTTGCGCGGCCGTACCGTGGTCGGCCTCGCCGCGGTGTCCGCGGGCGCGAATACGTCGGCGGTGGTAGTGACAGACACACTGAAAGCTTAGCCAGCGGTCGCCGGTAGGTCGCTGCGACGTAGAACCTCGGCATCGCCGATGAGTCCCTCGGAGCGGTAGTGCTGTTCGATCGCTGTGGCGAGCATTCCCGACTCATCGCACTGTTCCAGCGGCTGCAAACGGATCACGAAGTCGGGTGCCTTAGGGCCCGTGAGCAGGTCGAACAGGCCTTGCTGGCCACCTTCGGCCAAGCGCACGTGGTCCTCCCACAGGTAGCGGAAGGGCGGTGCCTGACCGAGTTCGGTGTACAACGCGGCGTCGGCGCAGTACGCGTAGACGGTCAGCGGGCCGCGCCGCGTCTCCTGCTCATGGATCCACGCCGCCACCTCCCTGTTCGTATCGGACACGTCGCCGAGGATGAGGCGGGGGTTGGCGATGAACGGCACCGCCGCCACCAGCGCGATCGCCGCTGCCGCGCCCGCGTACCGCCGATTCTGCCTTGACCGGTCGCCGGCCACGGCCGCGAGCAGGGCCAACGGGTAGGCCAGGATGATGAAGTAATGGCGGTGAAAGCTTCCGCCGGTGACGAAGGCCAGCAAGGACACGCTCGCCCACAGCACGATCAACATCGCATGCGGCCGCCGTAGGAGAGAACGAAATGCAAGTAGTGAGCGGGCGTGCAGCATCAGTGCCACCGCCGGGGCCATCGCCACGGAGACGAAGAGCAGGCTCCGGCCCAGCCGATCGAGTTCCGGGTTCGAAAGTCCGCTGCGCGAGCCGAGTCGAAAGCCCGCCATCGCGTACCAGTAGTCGTGCCAACCCAACGTGCTGCCGTGCCACGCCACTGCTGCCAACACGACCGAAACGCCAACGCCCAACAGCAGGGTACTGACGACGACGGTGCGCCGTTGCTGCCAGCGCAACAGCCAGGCAAGTGCCAGCCATGCCAACACCGCCACCAGCACGTCGAAGGTCGACTGCTTGACGGCGAGAGCGCAGCCGAACAGCACACCGGCGACGAGCATCCACCAGGTGGCGCATCGCTGCGCGATCACCGCCGCCACCACGGCCAACGCGGGCAGCGCGAATCCGGCGGCGAGCAGTTCACCGTTGGAGGCGAAGCCCTCGAGCAGGGGTGAGGCAGTTACCGCCGCCGTGAGAATTGCCGCCATCGCGCCGATGCCGGCGGTGAACAGGCTGCGTCCGACGGATGCGACGGCGACGACGGCGACGGCGCCCAGCAGAACAGCCAGAATTCGAGTCGAAGACGCGTCGGTGTGCGGCAGCGCGTCCCAAACTCGGAACAGTGCGATGAATCCCTGCGGTCGGTCGATCCACACGTTTTGGTACAGCTTGCCTCCGCCAGCCCAGTCGCGGGCTGCGGAGAGTGCGCCCGCTTCATCGGCGAGTAGCGGCGCGAACAGGAATCGCAGGCGCAGCGCGATGGAGACCGCCACTGCCGCGCCCACGGCGCGGCCATACCCGATCCTCATCGACCCGCCCAGCGCGTGCGCTGCACGTCGGTCGGAGCCGGCCGCGGACGGAACACCCACGCCCGCAACAATGCGAACCGCACGGCCGCCAGCGAGATCCACAAGCCGATCAGCGCCAGTGACTCACGAACACGGTGATCGCTGACGAGGTTTGCTACCACCATCGATGCGACCACACCGAGCATGGCTGTGGCGCTGCTACGCAAGAGATGGCTGCCACGATCGGCGCGCCCGCGGTGTCCGAAGGTGAAACGTCGATTCGCCCACGAATTGACGATCGTCACGCCGCCATAAGCGAGCGCCGCGGCTGGGCCGGCCGCCATTGAACCGCGCGCGCCGAGGTATATCGCCAGCGAGGCCGCGGTGCTGGAGGCACCGACGACGGCGAAACTGACCAGTTGGCGACCCATGTCGTCGACGAGGCCGGCGCGGGTCAGCGTGCCGAGGTCGACCCGGCCGCCGCCGCTGGCGAAGGTCTTGGCAACGCGCGCGACTCCACGCAGGTCTTGTGCTGCCGTTGACACGACATGCACGCGGCTGTCGGGGTCGTCGACCCAGTCGACGGGGATCTCCAGCACACGCAGGCCGTTGTGCTCGGCGACCAAGAGCAACTCCGTGTCGAAGAACCAGGCATCGTCGTGCACCAGCGGCAAGAGCTTTTCCACGATGTCGCGTCGCGCCACTTTGAAACCGCATTGGGCATCCCGGAAACGGTTGACGAACACCAGTCGCAGCACCCGGTTGTAGCACCGGGAGATGAACTCCCGGCGAGGCCCACGGGCGACCAGCGCTCCGGGGGCCAGGCGCGAACCGATTCCGATCTCGGAGTGACCCGACACTATCGAGGCGACCAGCGGCAGTAGCGCGTTGACGCCTGTCGAGAGGTCGACGTCCATATACGCAACGATGTCGGCGCTCGATGACGACCAGGCGTTGCGCAGTGCCAATCCGCGACCCTTGCGGTCGATCTCGACCACTCGCACGTTGGGCAGCTCTTCGGCGAGTTGGTGGGCGATTGCGCGGGTGCCATCAGTTGATGCGTTGTCGGCGATGCTGATCTGCCATCCGAACGGAAAGCCATTAGCCAGGTAACGGTGCAGACGTTCGACACTGACCCGCAGGACGTGTTCTTCGTTGTAGACCGGCACGGTCACGTCGACAACTGTGTCCGCCATCAATCTCGATGCTAACCGAACCACCACTCGCGTCGTCTGCCGGGATAGACTGCCGTTCCGTCGTCAGTACTAGTCATACGCCAGAAACACTGAAACGGGGCCGCCGCAATGCCGAAGCACATTTTCGTGACGGGAGGCGTTGCAAGCTCACTCGGTAAGGGTCTGACGGCGTCTTCGCTCGGCCGCCTGCTGAAGTCGCGTGGTCTGCGAGTGACGATGCAGAAGCTCGATCCCTACATCAACGTCGATCCGGGCACGATGAATCCTTTCGAGCATGGAGAAGTCTTCGTCACCGACGATGGCGGCGAGACCGATCTCGACCTCGGGCACTACGAGCGATTCATCGACGAGCCACTCACACGCGATTCGAATGCCACCACCGGCAGCATTTACCAGACGGTGCTCGCAGCAGAGCGGCGGGGCGACTACCTGGGCAAGACCGTGCAGGTGATCCCGCACATCACCGATGAGATCAAGCGCCGCATCCATCGCCTCGTTACCGATGAGGTCGACGTCGTCATCACCGAGGTTGGCGGCACCGTCGGCGACATCGAGATTCTGCCGTTCCTGGAGGCGTTGCGCCAGTTCCGCACCGACGTCGGCCGCGACAACATCTGTTACATCCACGTCACGCTCGTGCCGTTCATCGGGCCATCGGGAGAACAGAAGACCAAGCCGACGCAGCATTCGGTCACCGAGCTACGCAGTCGTGGCATCCAGCCCGACATCATCGTTTGTCGAAGCGAAAAACCGCTTAGCGACAACCTCAAGCGGAAGATCTCGAACCTTTGCAACGTGGACGAGGATGCGGTCGTCAACGCGGCCGACACCGACAACGTCTACGCGCTGCCGCTGATACTTCACGAGGGGGGCCTCGACACCGTGGTCTGCGAGCGACTGCGCATCGAAGCGCCGATCGACCTGACCACATGGCGTGAGGTGGTTTCCAAGGTCGAGGCCGCGACGAGGCCGGTGAAGATTGGACTCGTCGGCAAGTACATCGATTATCAGGATGCCTATCTCTCTGTCGTCGAGAGCCTGAAGCACGCCGGGTTCTACCACGGCGCGAAGATGGAGATCGAGTGGATTCAGGCAGAAGAGGTAGAGGGCCTACTTGCAAGTTCACGTCTTGCCGATGTCGATGGCATCCTCATTCCGGGTGGTTTCGGCGACCGCGGCTTCGAGGGCAAGATCTCGGCCGCCCGATTCGCCCGCGAGAACGACATTCCGTGCCTCGGCATCTGCCTGGGCCTACAGGCGATGACGATCGACTTCGCCCGTAACGTGATGGGTCTGGCCGGGGCCAACAGCACGGAGATGGACTCGAACACCCCTTATCCGATCATCGATCTGATGCACGACCAGCGCGATGTCTCCGAGAAGGGCGGCACGCAGCGCCTCGGTGCGTACTACGCGATTCTCGAGGCCGGGAGTCGCGTTCACAATGCCTACGCGGAGCCGGTCATCAGCGAACGCCATCGGCACCGATACGAGCTCAATGCGCAGTGGAAGCCGCGGCTGGAAGCCGCCGGACTACGGTGCACCGGGCTTTCGCCTGACCGCCGGTTGGTGGAGTTCGTCGAGCTCGACGACCATCCGTTCTGGGTCGCGACCCAGGCACATCCCGAGTTCAAAAGTCGCCCGGATCGTCCGCACCCGTTGTTTCGCGAGCTGACTGCGGCTGCACTCGCCCGGCGCGAGGCGCGCACTCCGGTGCTGCGCGTCGTTGGTGAGCCAGAGGTAGCCGGCAAGCGCGTCGGCGGAGCGTCGGTTGCCTAGCGGCGCTGCCCACGATTCGCGACCGGTCGGCTTCCGGCAACTGTCGGAATCGCTGATTCATCGAGGGCATATCTGGCGGGTGATGGTCGGCACCTTCCGATCGCCTTCGGGGGAGGAGTTTCAGCGCGACATCGTGCGTTCTCCCGGTGCTGTCGGGGTGGTGCCGGTGCGTGACATCGGCGGTGCACCGACGGTGGTGCTCGTGTGCCAGTACCGACCTCCGCTGGATCGCATGGTGCTGGAGATACCAGCAGGCGTTCGCGATGTTCCCGAGGAACTCACCGAGGCGACGGCAGCGCGCGAGTTGGCGGAGGAGGTTGGCTTGCGCGCGGGTCAAATGGACTACCTCATCAATTACTACACATCGGCCGGAATGACCGACTCGGTCCTTCACCTCTACCTCGCAACCGATCTCAGTTCGGTCACGGCCACGGCGCACGGTCCCGAGGAGGAGCACATGGAGATCGTCGAGCTTCCCTTGGCGGAGGCGATCGAAATGGTGGTACGCGGTGAGATCCGCGACGCGAAGACGGTCATCGGGTTGCTGCTCGTCGACCGCCGACTTCGGGGTTGAACGTCGTGCCCGTCGACTCCCCGGTCGACCTTCCTGCCGATGTGGAGGACTTCCTTTCATGGATGGCGAGCGAGCGTGGACGATCGAGCAACACGCTGGCCGCCTACCGTCGGGACTTGGCGGGCTACTCGCGGTGGCTACACGACGAGGCGACGTCGCTCGCTCTCGTGCAACGCGGCCAGCTGAGCTCCTTCGTGCAATCACGACGGGCCGGCGGTGCCGCGCCGGCGAGCGTCGCCCGCCAACTGGCCGCGATTCGGATGCTGCATCGCTTCCTGGCCGAGGAAGGCATCAGGCTCGATGATCCTTCGGTCGACGTCGAAGGGGTGCGTGTTCCCGCTGGAATCCCACATCCGCTGACGGAGCCAGAAGTCGAGCGACTGCTCGCCTGCGTTGTCGCGACCGATCCGGTGTCGCTACGCGATCGAGCAGTGCTGGAGTTGCTTTACGCCACCGGTGCTCGCATCAGCGAGCTGTGCGGGCTTTCGCTGGCCGACTTCGATTACGACAATCGCCTGGTGCGGGTGTTCGGCAAGGGTTCCAAGGAGCGCGTTGTGCCTTACGGGCGCGCGGCCATGGCGACGGTGCAGCAATGGCTCACCTCCGGGCGACCTCACCTAGCCCCCGCGCGCTGGGCGCGCCGTGGAGATGAGGAGGCGGTGTTCCTCAACACGCGCGGTGCCCGGCTCTCCCGGCAGGGTGCATGGGCCGTCGTCAAGAAATACGGCGACCGGGTCGGGCTCGGCGAGAAGTTGTCACCCCACGTGCTACGACATTCCTGCGCCACCCATCTGCTCGACCACGGCGCCGACCTGCGCATTGTGCAGGAACTGTTGGGCCACGCCTCGATCTCGACCACACAGGTTTACACCAGGGTCAGTCAGGAACGGCTGTGGGCTGTCTATCGGCAAGCGCATCCGCGGGCGGAAGCGAAGTGAGGGCGATTGCGAACGGGTGGCACTTGGCGCGCCGACTTGGCGGTTCGATTTCGCGCCGCGCCCCGTCGGCCGCGGATGTTGCCTGGGTTGCAGCGCACCTGTTGCCGGGCGAAGCGAGACTCTGGCAGCAGCTACCTGTTCAGGACCGGCGGCACTCGATTCTGGTCGCGCGCCGGTTCAATGGCCTCGTCGCCACAGCGACTCGCGCCGAGATTGCCGGCGCGCTGCTTCACGACGTCGGCAAACTGGTCAGCTCGCTGGGCACGTTCGGCCGGGTGGCTGCCACCGTCATCGGAGCGCGCACGAAGCGTTTTCGTGAGTACCACGACCACGAGCAGTTGGGGGTCGCGATGCTCCGGTCGGTCGGTTCCGAGCAGGCGACATTGGATCTGATCGAAGGCAAAGGCCGCGCCGCCGGCGCACTGCGCGCCGCCGACGCGACCTGACCTGTCTTGTCGTCCGCGGGACGGTGCCTAGATCGTGACGCCGAGGGCTTCCTCGTTGGTGATCGCGATCGAGGCGTGTTCCTGCACGAGCGACCAACCTCCGTTCTCGCGATGAAACACGGCCGTGATCCGAAACGGCACCTCCGACTTATCGGGCATCACGAACGCGCCCTGATCAGCCACCCAGCCGACGGTTCCTTCCTCGAACGCCGCGATCTTGCCGGCGCGGACCTTGACGCCGGCCGCTGCCTGCGCTGCCAGCATCGACTTGATCGTGGCGGCATCGTCGAACCATTCGTCGGGGTCGGTGCCGATGAATACCAGTCCTTCGCGGGCGCTGAGCAGGCCGGTCAGGGTCTTGGCATCGCCGTCGCTGACTGCGGTGTAGATCGACTGCAGCGTGGCGGCAATTTCGGGTGATCGTTCCATTGTGTCCTCATCTTTCATGTTGTGCGCACCGGCTCGGTACCGGCGACCTCGGCTGATTGTGAGCCGGACTTGGTGTCCACGTGGGACTCGGATGGGACAAGATGGGCACATGAACGTGCCGCCCGGGCCGACTGAGGCGCCGACGTGGGCCGACGTGTCGCGGGCAGTGCGAACTGCCTTCGGTTTCGCGCAGGAAGACTTCGCCGCCTCGCTGCAGGTCAGCCGCAAGACCGTGCAGCGCTGGGAACGAGGCCTCGGCGCTCCCGACGACCGGGTCGAGCAGCGCTTGATCGACTTGCTCACTGACCGGCGCGTCTTTGAACGTCACTTCGTCGACATCGGGGTAAGCAATGCCGACGACTTGTCCGACGTGCTCAGCCGTAGTCGCCGTGGCCGCGCGCCGCGCACAATCGATACCTCCCGCAACGAGTCGACGGCCGGACTGATCGGTCGCCAACGCGAGCTCGCCGACGTGCACCGACTCATCGAACTTCATCGGCTGGTCACGATCACCGGGCCGGGGGGAGTAGGCAAGACGACGCTCGCCGCGGCCGCGCTGCACACCAGCGATGGCTTCGCTGGTTGCACAATCGTCGAACTCGTCGAGGTCCGTGACGCAGCCCTCATTCTCGGCGGTATCGCCGAACGCATCAGTGCGGACGAGCACGGCGGACGAACGATTCGCGACACGGTCGTGCGCGGCATCGGCACACGCAGACTGCTGCTGTTGCTCGACAACCTGGAGCACCTGCCGCAGGCCGCGCCGGTGATCGACGACTTGTTGGCGAGTTGTGCGGAGCTGCACATCCTTGCCACCAGCCGCGTTCCCTTGCGGCTGAGCGCAGAGGTCGAGTTCCGCCTTGACCCGCTCGACAGCACCGACGCGACCTCGGCAGGCGTCGCCCTGTTCGTCGGAGCTGCGCAACGGGCGGATCCAGCGCTGACCTTCGCACCTTCGGAACTGAGCATGATCGCTGACCTCTGTGCCCGTCTAGACGGCCTGCCGTTGGCGATTGAGCTGGCGGCTGCTCGCCTGCGGGCGGTGTCGCTCGTCGACCTCCATCAACGCATCGACCGAGCACTGGCGGTGCTCGGTCGCGGGCCGCGCGACCGTCCCGCCCATCAACAGACGCTCACGGACTCGATTCGGTGGAGTTTCGACCTTCTGACTATCGAGCAGCGTTCCTTGATGCTCGTCCTTGGTCATTACGTGGCCGGCTCCACGCTCGCAGCAGCGGAAAGCATCGCCGGAGCAGGCGCGCTCGACGACGTTGTCGCGCTCGTCGAGAGTGGCCTGATATCTCGTCGGGGCGAGCGCTACCGGATGCTCGAGACCGTGCGCGACTTCGTCGCCACCCAGGAGCAGCAAGGGTCGGGCGACTTGTTTCGCGATTGGGTCCTGCACACGGCGGAAACGCAGGCCTCGCGTTTGCGCGGCGTGGAGCAACGATCCGCGCTCGACACCTTCGCCGATGAGTACCCAAATTTGCGTGCGGGGCTGCAACAGGCGCTGGCGGCCGGCGATGGCGAGAACGCTCACCGTCTGGCGATCGCACTCTGCGGATACTGGGATGGGCGGTCACTGCTCAGCGAGGCAAGGCGGTGGCTTGAGCTGACCCTGGCCACCCGTGGCGCCGGTCCGATCCGGCGGGCAACAGTGCACACCTGGCTCGGGTATTTCACGGCACACCAGAATGATCTCGACTCGGCCGCCGCACATGCCCATGAAGCTCTGGTGATCTGGACCGAACACCGCGTCGACGCCGGTATCGGCTACGCGAGGTTGATTCTCGGCCGCGTCGCAGCGGAAACCGGTCGGCACGCCGACGCGGAGAGCGAATTGCACGAATCCGTTCGGCGCCTGCGTGCAGCAGGGGACACCTGGGGTTTGATTCGCCCGTTGAATGCGCTGGGCGAGTCGGCACATGCGCTCGGAAGACTCGACGAGGCGCTACTCCGCCACAACGAAGCCCTCAGCATGTGTGTCGCCCTCGACGACCAGGGAAGTCAGCCGTCAATTCTCTGCGACATCGCTCACGTCTCGCTCGAACTTGCTGACGCAGTTGGTGCGCGCAAGGCCGCCGACAGATCGCTGGAGGTTGCGTCGCAACTGGGCAATCAAGTCGGGGTCGCCCACTCGTTGAACGCTCTCGGGTGTTGCCATCTTGTCGGCGGCGAGGTCGCCCGAGCAGTCGAACTGTGGGCCGAATCGGAAGTGATGCATGCCGAGCTCGGCCTGCCGGTGGAGCGGCGAGTTCGCGACGCGATCGAGCGCGACCAAGCGATCGCGATCTCAGTGCTTGGCATCGACCGCTATCGGGCGCACTGCGACATCGGTGCCGCGCGAGTCGCCGCCGACGACACGTAGATCCGCGCCCGACACCTGGGGTGGAAAGGCTGATCAGGCGGGCAACATACCGACGGCGGACTGCGCCCGCGCGAGTGTCACCGATGCCACCGCTCGTGCCTTATCGGCGCCCTTGCGGAGAAGGGCTTGCAGTTCGCCGCGGTCGCCCATCAACTCGTGATAGCGAGCTTGGATCGGTCGCAGGAGCTCGACGACGGCCTCGCCGGCGTCGGTCTTCAGCGGTCCGTACTGGGTATAGCGGGTGGCCAGCGATTCCGGTGGCTCGCCGACGCATGCCGCCAGGATTTCCAAGAGGTTGCTGACGCCGGGTTTGCTGGCGCGATCGAAGCGCACTTCGCCGTCGCTGTCGGTCATCGCTCGTTTGAACTTCCTTGCGATCTCGGCCGGATCATCAAGCAGGTTCACCAATCCGGCGTCGCTTCCGGTCGACTTGCTCATCTTCGCCGTGGGATCCTGCAGATCCATGACCCTTGCACCTGCCTTGGGTGTCACTGCCTTGGGAACCACGAACGTCTCACCGAACCGGTGGTTGAAGCGCAGCGCGATGTCGCGCGTGATCTCGACATGCTGACGCTGATCTTCCCCGACGGGAACCTCGTTGGTGTCGTAGAGCAAGATGTCGGCGGCCTGAAGTGCCGGATAAGTGAAGAGCCCGGCTGAGACGAATTCGGACTCGCGCCTGGCGGACTTGTCCTTGAATTGGGTCATGCGGCTGAGCTCACCGAAACTGACCGTGCATTCCATCATCCACCCAAGCTGACTGTGTTCGGCGACGTGGCTTTGCACAAAGACGGTGGCAATGTCGGGATCGAGCCCGATTGCGAACAGCATCGCCGCCAGTTCAACGGTGGCCCGCCCAACGACTTCAGGAGCTTCTGTGACCGTCAGTGCGTGCAGATCGACGATCCCGTGAAACGCATCGCGCTGCCCGCCGGCGACGGAGTGCTGACCCTGCGCCCAGCCTCGCAAAGCGCCGAGATAGTTGCCGAGGTGAACCTCGCCGGTTGGCTGGATGCACGAGAGCACTCGGGTCATGTGTCGACGTTATCCCGGCGACTGCTGGTCGCAGGAGGCTGTTTTCGGTTGGGACGGGCCGGTACGATCGCTGGCGATGGCCGTCGATGTCAATACCGCCGTGTTCGAGGGACCCTTCGATTTGTTGTTGCACCTGATACTGAAAGAGCAGGTCGACATCTACGAGGTATCACTGAGTCGAATTGTCGACTCCTATCTCGACGAGATCGAACTGATGCAGTCGCTCGACCTTGATGTCGCAACCGAGTTTCTGCTGATTGCCTCGACCCTGGTCGAATTGAAGGCCAGGAGACTGCTGCCCGGGCGCGACGACATCGACCTCGATGACGAGTTGGCATTGTGGGAGGAACGCGACCTTCTCCTTGCTCGCCTGCTGGAATGCAAGACGTTCAAGGACGTCGCCGCCGCCTTCTCGCGATTGACCGACGAGGCCGACCTTTCGTTTCCGCGCGACGTCGGTGCAGATGATCGCTTCGTAGAGCTGATGCCCGACATGATGGAAGGGGTCACGCCGGCGCGTCTGGCGCGGGCCTACTTGAAAGCGATAACGCCCAAGCCGGTTCCGCGTGTCGACCTCTTTCACGTTGCCGCGATCCGGTTCAGTGTCGCCGATGCCGTCACCGAGTTGCTCGACGAACTGCCACGAACCGGACGCATCTCGTTCCGACGGCTGACTACGGGATTGGTGGAACGACTCGAGGTCATCGTGCGGTTCCTCGCACTGCTCGAGCTCTTCAAGCAAGGCCTCATCGAACTCGAACAATCCGAACGCTTCGGAGATATCGACGTGCTGTGGATCGGCACGAGCACCGACGCCATACTCATCGACGACTACGAAGGATGAACCCGATGTCCGATCAGCCGATGTCCCATCCGACGAGTTCACTCGACGCCGAAACGGTGCGGGCCATCGAGGCGATCGTGCTCGTGGCCGTCGAGCCGGTACCCACTGAGCAGCTTGCACAACTTCTCGAGCAGCCGATTGTCGTCATCGACCGGCTGTGTGCGGAAGTGGCCAGCGCCTATGCCGACGCGGGCCACGGCTTTCAGTTGGTCAAGGTGGCCGGCGGTTACCGCTATCAGACGCATCCCGATCTCTCGCCGTATGTCGAGCGCTTTTTGCTCGATGGTCAGCGCGCGCGCATGAGCGGAGCCGCACTGGAAACATTGGCGATCGTGGCGTACAAGCAGCCGCTCTCGCGGGCGCAGATCGCAAGCATCCGCGGCGTCGATCCCGACGCGGTCCTGCGAACGTTGCAGGCACGCGGTTACGTGACCGAGGTCGGTCGCGACAGCGGCCCAGGCCAGGCCGTGTTGTTCGGCACGACGTCGATGTTCCTCGAGAAGTTGGGAGTCAACGCGCTTGCCGACCTGCCACCGATCGGCCAATTCGTTCCGGGAGCCGATGTCGTGGAAGCGCTCGAGCACGGCTTGCGCATCGACCCGCCCGCCGATGCCCGTGCCTGATCGCTGGCAGCCGGAGCCGCCACTGTGGGAGCAGTTGGCGGCCAAGTCGAAGGCGATGCCGCAAGGCGACAGGTTGCAGAAGGTGCTGGCGGCCAGGGGCTGGGGGAGTCGTCGCCTTTGCGAGGAGTTGATCGCCCACGGCCGAGTCACGGTCAATGGTGAAGTGGCCGTGCTCGGGCGGCGTGTGGATGTCGAGCACGAGCTGGTCGCAGTCGACGGCGTGCCGATCGGGGTGAAGCCTGGCCTTGTGTATCTGCTGCTGAACAAGCCGGCAGGGGTGGTGAGCACGGCCAGCGATCCCGAGGGGCGCCCGACGGTCGTGCAGTTGGTCCCGGGTGAGCCGCGCGTGTATCCGGTCGGTCGCCTCGACGCGGCCACGGAAGGTTTGCTGTTGCTCACCAACGACGGCGAGTTGGCGAACCGCCTGGCTCATCCCAGCCACGGTGTGGAGAAGGAGTACCTCGCCGACGTCGAAGGCGTTGTCGGCCCGGGGGAATTGCGTCGGCTGCGTGAGGGCGTCGAACTCGACGACGGTATGACCGCTCCCGCCAAGGCATCACAGCCCAGTCCCGGCGTGCTGCGCATCACCGTTCACGAGGGTCGCAACCGTCAAATTCGGCGAATGTGCGAGGCGGTGGGCCACCCCGTGCAGCGCCTGGTGCGGGTGCGCATCGGTCCGCTGCGCGACGCGCAATTGGCACCGGGGCAGTGGCGAGCACTCACCGATGCCGAGGTGCGGGCGCTGGCCGAGGCCGCCGTCGAGCGTGCCTGAGACCCCGCCGAGACCGAGCCCGGGGAAGGTGCCGCCGGTACGCTGAGAAACCGTGCGGGCCACCAGTAAGACACCCGGTCGTGACACAACACGGCGGGCAGCAAATGTCATCGGCCTTGGGCTGATCGGCGGCTCGATCGCGCTTGCACTCACCGAGCGCGGTTGGCTGGTCAGTGGCGACGACGACGACCCGGCGCGGGTTGAACAGGCGCTTGCCCGTGGCTTGATAGCCACCGCGGGACTCGACCCAGACGCCACGATCACCTTCGTTGCCACCCCGGTGCCGGTTCTCGGCGACCAGGTAAAGCGTGCCCTGGCCGACACCACGGGTCTGGTCACCGATGTCGGCAGCGTGAAGGCGGCAGTCGTCGCCGCGATCGACGACCCGCGCTTCGTTGGTGGGCATCCGATGGCGGGCAGCGAGCTCGATGGCCTCGATGGTGCCGACGGCAGCATGTTCTCAGGTTCCGTGTGGGTGCTCACCCCCGCGTCCACCACCGCCGACACCACCTTTAGCGCCGTCGCCGCCGTTGTTGCCGAGCTCGGCGCTGATGTGGTGGCAA
The DNA here is from genome assembly GCA_016213665.1 of Actinomycetota bacterium. Taxonomy (GTDB): domain Bacteria; phylum Actinomycetota; class Acidimicrobiia; order Acidimicrobiales; family Ilumatobacteraceae; genus UBA668. Next base: position 25,588 of record JACQZX010000125.1, read on the forward strand.
TTCCGGCCGACCGTCACGACCTCACCGTGGCAGTGATCAGCCACGTCCCCCACCTGGCTGCCGCCACCCTCATGGGACTTGCCAGCGAGCGGGCCGAGGAGCATGCCTCGCTGTTACGACTGGCCGCCGGCGGGTTTCGTGACATGACACGCATCGCCAGTGGGCAGCCTGCGATCTGGTTGGACATCTGCGCGCAGAATCGCACCGCCATTCTCTCCGCGCTCGACGGCCTCATCGAAGGTCTGCAGGGTATGCGTGGGGTTGTCGAAAGCGATGACCGCGACGGACTTCATCGCCTGCTAGCCCGCGCCCGCGACGCCCGCGCCAACCTACCGACGCGCGGCACCCACCCTGGCGACCTGGCCGAAGTCCGTATTCCGATCCCCGATCGCCCGGGAGCCGCCGCCGAAGTGTTCACACTGGCGGCGGAGTTGGGGGTCAATATTGCCAGCTTCGAGGTCGTGCACAGCGTCGAGGGTGAGCGCGGAATCGCGGTGCTCCTGGTCGATGCGTCGAAGGCGGAGATGTATCGCGGCGGCCTGCTCGCACGTGGATATCGTCCGGCCGTGCAGCGGTTGAGTTGAGCGACACGATGAGTATCTATCGAGTTGCGTCGGTGGGGGCGACGATCGATGCCGTTGTCGATGTGCCCGGCTCGAAGAGCATCGCCAATCGCGCGCTGGTATGTGCCGCGCTGGCCGAAGGCGAATCACGGCTGTGCAACGTTCCCGCCGGTGACGACACGGAAGCAATGCTCGCCTGCCTGAGTGAGATGGGTCTGGAGATCGAGCGCGAGAGTGCGCACACCGCCGATGGCACGATCCGCATCGTCGGTGGGGTATCGCAGTTCCGCCCCGGTCCGACTACCCTCCATGCCGGTCTCGCCGGAACGACGGCTCGCTTCCTGACCGCGGTGAGTGCCTTGGCGAGCGGTCCGCACACGATCGACGGCGACCAACCGTTACGGACTCGCCCGATGGCACCGCTGCACGACGCGATGGTGTCGCTTGGCGCGAGTGTGCGCGTGGGTGCCGCGGCCGGCCACCTGCCGGTGACGATCGAAGGGCCTTTCGATCTGTCCGTCGACGAGGTGACGCTACGAGGCGATGTCAGCAGCCAGTACCTCACCGCGCTGATGCTGGTTGCGCCCTACTTTCGCGATGGCCTGCGGCTGAGCCTTTCGACGCCGCTCGTCTCGCGTCCGTACGTGCGCATGACGGCGCGCGTGATGGAGGCATTCGGGGTGGCGGGGGTAGAGGTCGGCGACCGCATCATCGTTGTACCCCGCGGGCGCTATGTCGCGACAAGCTTTCTAATCGAGCCCGACGCCAGTTCGGCCGGCTATCCGTTGGCGGCGGCAGCGATTTGTGGCGGTCGCGTGCGTGTCTCGGGCCTGACGCCCGACTCAATTCAAGGCGACGCCGCCTTCTGCCATGTTCTCGAGCGGATGGGGTGCACAGTCGCGCAAACCCATGAAGGTACGACCGTGTCCCGAGGTGGTTCCCTGTCGGGACTGACCATCGACATGGCAGATCTCAGTGATCTCGTCCCGACGCTGGCGGCGGTAGCCGTCTTTGCCGACAGTCCGACCGAGATCCACGGAGTCGGGTTCATTCGCAACAAGGAAAGTGACCGTCTCGGCGACCTGTGCGCCGAACTGCGCCGTGCCGGCATTGACGCCGTCGAGAGCGCCGACGGACTCGTGGTTCACCCCGGCCACGTGCACATGGCAACATTGGCCACGCATGACGATCATCGGCTGGCGATGGCGTTCGCCCTGGTGGGTCTCGGTGCCGGTGGAATCGCTGTCGAGAATCCCGACGTCGTCAACAAGAGTTGGCCAGCATTCTGGTCGATGATCGAGAGCCTGCGGTAATGACTGACCAGATCGATGTGGCCGCGTTCGATGTCGATGGCACGCTCACTGTGCGCGACTGCGTGCGGCCGTTCCTCCTGCGCGTCGCTGGTTGGCCGGGTTTGTCGCGCGCAGTTCTGGGGCAGCCGCTGGCCGCGCTGGGCGCGGCCGCCAGGCGCGATCGGGATCGCCTGAAGGAACTGATCGTCGGGGGAGTGTTACGCGGTCGCAGTGTCGCCCATGTCGACGCCATCGGCGAACTGTTCGCCGAACATGTGCACGATCGATGGATGCGTTCCGACACGGTTGCGCGGCTGCGTTGGCATCAGCGTTCCGGCCATCGCACGGTACTGGTGTCTGCCTCGCTCGGCCCTTACCTGCGCCCGCTTGGCCGTCGCCTGGGTGTCGAAGATGTGCTGTGCGCTGAACCGCAGCGCGCCGGCGGCGAATTCACGAGTGGGCTGGCGGGCGCCAATTGTCGCGCCGGCGAGAAGGTGCGCAGGTTGGAAGCCTGGCTCAGCGAGCGACGGATCGACAATGCCACGTTGTGGGCGTATGGCGACAGCGCCGGCGATCGAGAGTTGTTGGCAAGGGCTGATCATCCGCTGATGGTCACCCGCCGACCGGTCTCCGCGGTCCCGAGCGGGTTTCAACCGTGAGCGGCGCGATCGTGCGGGAGTTGGTGCGCGAGGCGCGTCCGAAGCAGTGGGCGAAGAATGTGTTGGTACTGGCAGCGCCCGGAGCCGCCGGGGTGCTCGACAATGGCTCTTCACTGCTGCGCACTTTGGCGGTCTTCGGCGCGTTCTGTCTCGTCTCCAGCGGCACCTACTTCTGGAACGACATCCATGATGTCGAAGCGGATCGGCAACACCCGGTCAAGAGCCAGCGGCCATTGGCCAGCGGTGCCTTCAGCGTGCGCACCGCGTCGGTGGTCGGCACTGTGCTCATTGCGGTGGGCCTTGCCGCCGCATTCGTGTTCGGCTGGCGGGTCGGACTGGTGGTTGCCGGCTATGTCGCGCTCACTACCACCTATAGCGTCGCGCTCAAACATGTCGCGGTGCTCGACTTGATTGCGGTGGCGGGAGGCTTCGTAATGCGTGCGATTGCCGGCGCGATGGTGACGGGCGTGCCGATGAGCACTTGGTTCGTGCTCTGCACGTCGTTCGGCTCGCTGTTCATTGTCACCGGCAAGCGCTTCGCCGAACTTCGTGAGATGGGCGACAGCAACGCCACGCGCGCGTCGCTGGAGGACTACACGTTGAACTTCCTCCAGACCGTTCTCTCAGTGAGTATCGGTGCGACACTCGTCACCTACTGCATCTGGGCGTTCGACGTGCGCGAGGTTTCCGGCAGCACATGGCCGTTTTACGAACTGTCGATCGTGCCGATGCTCACCGCGCTGCTGCGCTACACGTTGGTGCTCGAGCAGGGTCACGGGGCTGCGCCAGAGGAAATCTTCGCAGCCGATCGGTGGCTGCAGGTGATGGGAATTGTGTGGGTAGTCGTCTTCGGGCTGGGGGTGTACGTCGGATGAGCACTCGCACGTTCGAGGAAACGATGCTGTGCGTACACGACGTCGAGGGCTGGATGAGTTTCGATCAGGCTGAGCGCCTCTACAGGGTCGCGGCGGGCGCACCTGCCGGCGGCACGATCGTGGAGATCGGAAGCTTTCGGGGGCGCAGCACGATCGTGCTTGGCAGCGCGGCACCGGTCGATGTCGCGATCATCGCCATCGATCCCCATGCCGGCAACGATCGCGGGCCGGGCGAGTACAACGGGTTCGAGCGCGCGGCGGCGACGGATCACGACGTGTTCAAAGCCAACATCGCTGCCGCCGGACTGACTTCGCGCGTGCGCCACGTTCGTGCCTTCAGTAGCGACGCCCACCACGAGGTGCCCGGTGATCTGTCCGTTCTCTACATCGATGGTGCCCACCGCTACTCGCCGGCACGCACTGACATTCGTGAGTGGGGTCGCAGGGTGGCGCCTGGTGGGACGATGCTCATTCATGACTCCTTCTCCTCAGTCGGTGTCACGTTTGCGATCATGCGCGAGTTGATGCTTGGGCGCACCTTCCGGTTCGTCGGGCGGTCACGTTCACTGGCCGAGTACCGCGCCGACCTCCGGCCGACGACGGGTGGCCGTGCCGCCAACGCTTTCCGGCAACTGCTGCAACTGGGATGGTTCAGCAAGAATCTGCTGATCAAGGTCTTGCTCTCACTGAAACTGGGCAAGGTGTTGCACAAAGCCACGGGCCGTCAACCAGAATGGCCGTACTGATGAGTCCGCCGCGCCGTTCACTCACCGGATGGGGTCGCACCAACGCGACGTTGTCCGATGTTCTTGAATTGCCCGACCACGAACTGCCCGCTGCCATCAAGGAGGCCGGCCCCCGCGGAGCGCTCGTTCGCGGTCTCGGCCGCAGCTATGGCGACGCGGCGCAGAACGCTGGTGGAATCGTGCTGCGGTTGCTCGGTGCCGCGCGGCAGGCAGTGCTCGACGAGCAACTGGGGATGGTCACGGTTTCCGCCGGCGTCAGCATTGACGATCTGTTGCGCGTAATCGTGCCGCGCGGGTTCTTCGTGCCGGTCACGCCCGGAACGCGTTTCGTCACAGTCGGCGGCGCGATCGCCAGCGATATCCATGGCAAGAACCATCATGTCGATGGTTCCTTCGGTAACTACGTCGAATCGCTGCAGCTACTGCTTGCCGACGGTTCGATTGCCACGATCGGACCGCACCAGCGCCCCGATCTGTATTGGGCGACCGTTGGCGGGATGGGGCTCACCGGAGCGATCCTGCAGGCGACTCTGCGACTGATCCCCATCGAGACGAGCCGCATGTCGGTCGACACGACTCGCATGCCAGACCTCGATTCGCTGTTGGCGGAGATGAGCAGCTCCGACGACGACGTGCGCTATAGCGTCGCCTGGATCGACCTTGTCGCCAAGGGTCGCAATCTTGGGCGCAGCGTGCTCAGCCGCGGCGACCACGCGCGCTGCGACGAGTTGGGGCCGCGCGAATCGGTGAACCCGCTGGCGTATGGTCCGCACCAGCTGCTCTCGGTTCCACCACTGGTGCCACCTACAGGGGTGCTCAACCATGCCACGGTCTCGGCCTTCAACGAGCTTTGGTTTCGAAAGTCCCCACGCCGGCGAACCGGCCAGATCGTCGGCATCGGAGCGTTCTTCCATCCCCTCGACATCGTCGGTTCGTGGAATCGTCTCTACGGCGCGAAGGGAATGCTGCAGTACCAATTCGTCGTGCCGTTTGGGCAGGAAGCAGCGATGCGAACGGTGATCGAGCGTCTCGCAGCCAGCGGTGCGGCGAGCTTCCTTGCGATCCTGAAGCGCTTCGGGGCCGGCAGCGTTGCACCGTTGAGCTTTCCGGCACCTGGCTGGACACTCACACTCGACGTTCCAGGTGCCTCGCGTGCGCTCGGTGACTTGTTACACGGTCTCGATCGCGTCGTGCTCGATGCCGGTGGACGGCACTACTTCGCCAAGGACGCGCACACCACGCCGGAAGCCATCCGCCGCGGATACCCGCGCCTGGACGAGTGGAAAGCAATCCGCGACTCGGTCGACCCGCACGGAGTCTGGCAAAGCGACCTGTCGCGACGTCTCGGCCTCACCGACTCTACGCACGTCTAGAAAGCACGGGCAATATGAACAATGCACTCGACGAACCACAGCACATTCTGCTCTTGGGCGGTACCAGCGACATCGGATTGGCGATCGTGCGCGAGTTGTTGAGCCCGGCGACGCGCACGGTTGTGTTGGCCTGCCGTAACACCGAGGCCGGCGAGCAGGCTGCCGCAGGGTTGCGTCACGATGCACTTACGATCGAGGTGGTTCAGTTCGACGGTGCCGCCACCGAGACTCACGCGGCGATCGTTGCTGACATTGCGCGGCGTCATGGCGACATCGATGTGGCAATCGTCGCGTTCGCGCTACTCGGAGACGATGCCACCGCCAACGATGCATCGGCCGCCGCCGAAGTGGCACATGTGAACTTCACCGGCACCGTTACAGCCACGATCGCCGTTGCCAATCGGCTCCGCACGCAAGGACACGGAGCGATCGTGTTACTGAGCAGCGTTGCAGGTGAACGGGTGCGCAAGGGCAACCCCGTGTACGGGGGTAGCAAGGCTGGTGTCGACGGCTTCGCGCAGGGCCTCGGCGACACGCTCGCTGCCGATGGAGTGCACATGTTGGTGGTGCGTCCGGGTTTTGTGCACTCGGCGATGACTGCCGGCTTGCAACCTGCCCCGTTGGCGACGACGCCGGAAAAGGTGGCCCAGCTGACGGTGCGCGCGCTGCGCTCGAAACGACGGATCGTGTGGGCGCCGGGCATCCTGCGGTTCGTGCTGATGGCGCTGCGCCATACGCCCGGCCCACTGTGGCGGCGGCTACGGCTGTAGGCCAGGACTACTTCGGGGCTGTGCGCTCGGCGAGTTCGTGCTCGAAGTCGGCGCGACGTTCGGCTCCAATGCCAATGAGGGCGGGACTGATGCCGTCGCCGTGGTCGCAGCGGCGGTAGAGCAACACGAGGGCGTCCTCGTAGTTGCCGACGACGCAAAAGCGATCGGCCACCACTTGGTTGGGGACATCACTTCCGAATTCACTGGACGAGTTTGGTTCGTACCAACCAGTCCAAAAGTTGGTGAGCATCAGCCAATCGGCACTGGCAACATCATCGGCGAGCCGTGATCCTTCCTGATCGGCGAGGCCGGGGTCCATCTCGATGTAATACGTCGCTGGGGTCAGCTCAGGGAACATGTAATAGAACGCAGCATCGCTGTAGATCGTGCGGCTGAGGTCGGCGGGACCTACCAGCAAGCGCTCGCCGGGCCGCGACATGCGATCAAGGTCGTCGATTGCAGCCTGGCTGGCAAGTTGCAAGTCCGGATTTCCGAAGTAGAAGCGTCGGTTACCTCGGCCAACTTCCAACCCACCCGACTTGTTACCGACACTTACGCGGCTGTGCAACAGGTAGTAGCGGAAGGTGTAGAAGGGGCTGACCAGCAGCATCACAGACGCGACAGCGACACCGGCTACCTTCCACGCCTGACGCGCCAACCGTGGTGCCACACGCGGCACCACTTCAACCAGCAGGCAAGGCAGTAGCGCGAACGACACACACGACCCCCACGCCAGGTGGGTGCTGTCTGGTCGCTGCAACGCCTGTGGCAACAACCCGAGACCGAACAACGATGCCGCCAACAACACCGAGTGACGGGGGAGCGTTGCCGACCCTGACTGGGCGACACGGCGCGTGGTGACCGGCACGGCGATGGCGACCACAATTACGACCCAGAACCAAAGGGCTATCTGTTGACTGGCCGACAACGCCGGCAGATGCCACCACGGTGCCTCCGCCGGCCCCTCGGCGACGGCCTGCAACGCGCCGCCGATCTGTGTGAAGCTGGGCGGTCGTGGCAGCTCGCGGCCGGGGCGCAGATCGAATACCGGCTCCAGAAACATGCCGCGCACGCTCGCACCAACACCGGCTGTTGCAATGTGCACGAGCAACGGGACGATGCCGATCCCGACGCCGAGTATGACAGGTCTCCACGTTCGGTCGCTGCGGCCACGCCACAACAACCAGCCGTGAGCCAACGTAAGCGCGACGACGAGATCGGGCCGGTAGCCAAGTGCGAAGCCGACGAGCACCCCGGCGATGACGAGGGCTCGACCCCGCATGCGTCCGTCGGTATGCAGCGCGCGAACCCCGAACACCACGCTCCATAAGCCGAGCGCGACTGCCCCTTCCCACGCCAGCGCCGAAAGGCCGATTGGGGTCAGCACCAGCATCGTGACTGTCACGGCGCTGATCACGGCTGTGCGCCGACCCCAGGCGCGCGCCAACACGTACATCGCGAATATGATTCCAAGGTGCTGTAGCAGCCCGAACACGCGCTCGGCCTGCAGCGTGTCGCCGAAGATCCAGTACCAGCCGGCCAAGACGTGCAGCGAGAACGACCCGTAGAGGTGCAGGAAGTCAACGTTGGGAATGTCGCCTTTCAGGATGCGTTGGGGGAAGGTGAGCATGAACCCTTCCTCCATCGAGCTTCCCGTAGCAAGGAACAGACCACGCGCTGGCAGGGCGACGACGGCGGCGACGATGCCGACTGCGAACAGCGATCGGTTATCTGGTCGGTGGCGCAGTCGGCCACCGAGTACGAATGGCACAGTGTCGGGCACGGGAACGACTGTAGTGTTCGACCGCGTGTCGGCCGTCGAACCAACGGAACCAACCATTACCCAACTCGCGGCTGAGATGATCGCGGTCGGGTGTGGTCGGGTGCACGTGCTCGGCTGGCGCGACCTCGACGACGACGACGCCGGCGGGTCAGAGGTGCACGCCGACAACTTCATGAGCCGATGGGCGGCGGCCGGGCTGGAGATCACGCATCGCACGTCTTACGCGAAGGGGTTGCCGGTAAGCGCACAACGCAACGGCTATCGGGTTGTTCGCAGGGGCAGTCGTTACAGCGTCTTTCCGCGCGCCGTCGTCAGCGAGCTGCGATTGCACCGGCAATACGACGCGCTGGTGGAGCTGTGGAACGGGGTGCCGTGGCTGAGCCCGCTTTGGTGCCGTAAGCCACGTGTCACGTTTCTTCATCACGTTCACGGACCAATGTGGGACCAGATGCTGCCGAAGCCGTTCGCTTTCGTCGGGCGCACGGTCGAGGCTCACCTGGCCCCACCGTTCTACCGACGCACGATGACGCTGACTCCAAGCGAAGCGACGCGTGCCGAGCTGTTGCAGCTCGGGTTTCGGCCCGATCGAGTAATCGCGATCAACAACGGCGTCGACGCCGGCTTCCAACCTGGTGAGCAAAAGGCTCCGCTGCCCACGGTCGTCTCCGTGGGTCGACTGGCGCCGGTCAAACGTCAGGACCACCTGATCGGCGAGGCGCTGATCGCCAAGCGACGCGTGCCGGAACTGCAGTTGGTGATCGTCGGCGATGGTCCGCTTCGACCGGAGCTGGAAACACTGATCGCGCGCCACCACGCGCACGACTGGATCACGCTCACCGGCAAGCTCTCTCCACACGATCTCGTTGCGCTTTATCAGCGGTCATGGCTGGTGGTCAGTGCGTCACTTGCCGAAGGTTGGGGGTTGACTCTCACCGAAGCTGCCGGCTGCGGCACGCCGGCCGTCGCCACCGACATCAATGGTCACCGCAGCAGCGTGATCGACGGCACCACCGGCGTGCTGGTGCCCTTGGAACAACTTGGTGAAACGATCGCCGACGTGCTGCTCGATGCGCCCCGGCGCCAAGCATTGGCCGAGGCCGCGCTGGCGCGAGCGCGGACGCTGACATGGGAAGCATCGGCGCGCGGCGTACTGCAAGCGCTGCACAGCGAAGTGATGGCCAAGTCGCGCCGCACTGGCTAGCCAGGCAGGAGTCGGGTGGCGACCTTCAGCAGCTTCAGCGCACCTTGCCTGGCGATCGTGCGGTGGTGGCTCTTACCTGCATGCGAGGTGCTGGCGCGGTTGGCGAGGAACCAGTCGTAGCTGTCGGCCAGCATCTCCGCGTTCGAGTACTTCGGTTGCCATGCCAGTGAGTCCTGCACATGATGAATGTCGAACCACAACGACTTCGAGTACATCAACCAGTGATACGGCGCGAACGGGGCGAGCTTGGCGCCGGCCGCGAGTCGCATCATCAGCGAGGCCGGTGCGGCTGGCAGCGATCGTACTTTCGAGCCGGTACCGGCGTGTGCGCAAAGCGATTGCAGCGACTCACGCATGGTGCCGAAACGGTCGGTACCGGCGTTGAACACGCCGGGGCCGGCTTTGGCTCCGGCACGTATGCAGACATCGGCAAGATCATCGGCGTGCACGAACTGGTAGCGGTTTGATCCATCGCCGAGCACGAACACGTCGGCCCCATCGGCCACCCACTCGAAGAGAATGCCGAAGATGCCGAGGCGCCCGTGGCCGAGAATGGTTCGCGGCCGCACGATGCTCACATCGAGCCCTTCGCGGACGGCGTCGAGGCACGCCCACTCGGCGGCCAACTTGGCGTGACCGTACACCTCGACGGGGGACGGCACGGTGGTGGGCAACACCGGGTTGCTCTCTGGAATCCCGAACACGGCGCTCGACGAGGTGTGCACCACCTTGCGAACTCCCGCGCTGGCGCATTCGGCGAGTAGCAGCCTCGTGCCATCGACGTTGACCGTGCGCAGCAGTTCTGCGTTCTTGGCGAGCGGCACCTGCGCAACGTTGTTGAAGACGACATCGACTCCGTGTACGGCGGCCGCCACCACACGCGCATCGCGTATGTCGCCCTGCACCAGTTCCACAGAACTTGGGCGATCGTCGGCGTCGTTGAGGTCGAGAACACGAACGGTGTGGCCTGTCGCGACAAGCCGCTGCACGAGCAGCGAGCCGAAGTAGCCACTGCCGCCGGTCACCAGCGATACCGTCACAACTCGAGTCCTCTCATAGCTCAAGGCCATGGTCGAGACACCAGCGGATACTCCGGCGCATTCCCTCGTGCAACGCGACCTTGGGCACATAGCCGATTTCGGCGGTCGCGCGACTGATGTCGACGGCAATGGTGTGGCCCATTTCCCCCAACACGTGCAGCTGTTGCTGATAGACACCGATGCCCTGCAGGATGCGGTCGCCGATTTCAGCGATGCGAGATGCGACGGGGGGCAGGTGGGTGGCGGGCGGCTTCACCGCCAGACCTTCGTCGACGAGCGCGCGACCGACGGTGTCGACGATCTCTGCAACCGTGTACGCCCGTTGGTCGGCAATCCAGTAACCCTTGCCGCGGGCCGCCGGGGTGAGCTCGGCGCAAAGGATGCCATCGACCAGATTGTCGACGAAGACCATCGACCGGCGTTGATCGCCACTTCCGATTACCGGAAACTTGCCACCGCGAATCAGGCGAAAGAAAGTGGTCTGGCGCGGCGGCTGAAATGGGCCGTAGAACCAGGGTGGCCGCACGATGGTCGCATCGAGTCCGGCTGCTGCCGCCTCGCCGATGGCTAACTCGCCGGCCATCTTTGACTTGCCGTAGCCGAGATAGGGGTTGAACGGTTCGTCGCCGCGGAACGTGTCGCCGGTGTCGGCGTTGGTGCCGAAGGGGCTGTTCGAGGAAATGTGCACGAACCGGCGTACGCCACGATCGGCGGCGGCAACGGCAAGGTGGCGTGTGCCGTTGCTGTTCACCTCATAGAACTCGCGCACCCTTCGCGGATGTATCACGCCCGCGGTGTGCACAACATCGGTGTCGTGTCCGAGCTGGTGCAAGAGACGGGCCGCCGTATTCGCCTTGGCGACATCGCCGACAACAATCTCGACCACGGGTTGCTCCCGGGCGTTCATCGCGTGATCGTCGACGAATCGTTGCAGTTCGGCGGCCTCCGAGGTGTTTTGCGCGAGTAGTCGCAGCCGTGCCCGTTGAGGATCGCCAAGCAAACGATGCAGCAATGCTCGTCCCAACCAGCCGACGGCACCGGTGACCACCGTCGTGTTTGGCAACGCCCATCGCTCGATTGTCCCGCGATCGAGCTGGTCACCCACGGCAGCCACCCGCATCCAGGAAGCGGCGGGCATTGCGAATCGCGACGGCCATCACCGACGCTTGCGGGTTGACGCCAGGCGCTGTCGGCAGCAGCGAGGCATCGTTGACATAAATGTTGCGGCAACCGTGAACCCGTCCGAAGGAATCGGCTCCACACTTGCCCTCGATCTCGCCCATTGGCACCGTGCTGCACAGATGCACGGTCATCACGCTGGCTCTTGCGGCGGTGAACGCTCCTTGCATCGTGGCCAAGTCGCGACGATTGCGCACGACCGGTGCTCCCTTGAAAGACGGGTAGACATCGGTGGCACCGGCTTCGAGCATCAACAGCGCGAGGCGGCCGAGGCCACTGCGCAAGAGTTCCCGATCGCGATGGGTGAGCCCGTAGGTCACGAGCGGATCCTTCAGCCCGGGCAGTGAACGCACACGACCGCGACCCTCACTCGTTATGGCGGCATAGTAAACGCTGATGTTGCGCCACTGAGTGATGGCATGTTTGAAGGTGGCCCACTGATCCAACAGGGCCAGCGCCACCAACCCGGGGTTACTGGCCGAGCCACCGAAGGATAGGTGTGGCGCGAATTCCTTGACTTGGTGCACCGGAACATCGTCGGGCACGTTGAGTGCATCGGCGAAGCGGGCCGCCAGCTTGACGGTTGGATGCACGGCCAGCGTGCGCCCGATGTGCCCGCGGATGCCGGAACGCTGCAGCAGTGCCGGCGACTGAATGGCGCCGCCACACACGAACACGTCTCGAAAGGTGATCTCACCGCGGCTGCCGTCGCCAAGCGTGGTTACGGCAGATCGCGCTGAACCGGCGTTGGTCACCAACCTGTCGACACGGCAACGCAACGCCAGTCGCGCGCCGGCCTTCATCGCCCTCGGTAAGTAGGTGCGGGTCATCGACTGGCGTTCGCCAACGGCACTGCGAGGCTCCGATGCCAATTTTGATGGTGGATACTTCATCCACCGCGGTATCTCGCCGTTTCGCCAACCCAATGCGTCGGCACCGCGACGAAGCACCTCGCTTGGCGATGTGTGACCGCCGGGCACCGTGCTAACACTGATGTCGGCCTCCACCTCATCGGCGATGGCAAGCAAGTCGTCGGGGTCGAAGTCGGAAATGTCGAACTGTTCTCTCCAACGTGCCAGTAGCTCGCCGGGGGGCCGCCAGTAGAGCCCGCTGTTGACCTCGGTCCCGCCGCCGGCGCAGCAGCCTTCCGTGTAGGCGATCGAGGGCATGCCGAGGGCAACGGTGACTCCTCCCGAGCGGTACTGGCGGTCCATTTGGTCGAGCGAGAACGGTACGACTGCGCCCTGCTCCACCCAGTCGCCTTCCTCGACAAGCAACACGTCCAAACCGGCCTCGGCGAGTATTGCGGCGGTGGTGGCACCTCCGGCTCCGGTGCCAACAATCAGTACGTCCGCATCCATCGTCGCGGTCGCCCTCTGCATACTCATGCTGTAGCGGCGACTTTCGCGCCGGTTGCCGTGGTGTTGGGCCACGTCTCCCACACGTACGCGAAGGCCAACGATCTGATGAGCCGCGGGTATTCGGCAACGAGTGGCAGTGGCAGCTTGACCAAGACCTTGGCGACGCCGAAGCCCCCCGGGACAGCCAGCAGCCCTCGGAACACGAAGCCGAGCACCATCACTCCGAAACGGGTGAAGCTCGGAAGATTATCGACCCGATGGGCAACGAAATCGACCGCCAGCCTGCGATCGGAGGGCGGCAAGTCGGGAAGATCGGCCAGTAACAACCGGTCGGCGAAGGAGCCGATGATGGGGAGGGCGGGCACTGGGCGCATGAGCCACTGCATGGTAGCTGCACAGTGTGAATGTCGGGCCTGGCCTGGCGGCGGCGACTTGGGTGCGAGCTAGCATCACGGGCCGATGAGTGATCGCGCGCTCTCCTGGTGGGTGCGGGCGGCACTCACTGTGCCGTTCTTGGTGGCACTGGCTGCGTTGGCGACCACGCACTGGTCGCCGGTGCTCGATCTGGCGATGACCGAATTGCGCGTACGTGATGTGCTCGGTCGCCACTCGCCGCTCATCGGCCTTCCGGGCCGAATCGGTACCTTCCCTGACCAAGGCAGCCACCCCGGCCCGCTCAGCTTCTACCTGCTGGCCCCCGTATACCGTCTGCTGGGCAGTACTGCCTTCGCGCTGCTCGTTTCCGCGACCGCGGTCAACGTCGCCGCGTCGTGGGCTGCAGTCGCGCTCGCCGCCCGGCGCGGCGGTCAAAGGCTGGTCGTGGGCGTAGGCGCCATCGTGATGGTGTCGTGTGCGTGGTTTGGCGCCAGCGTGCTGACCCAACCCTGGAATCCGTACCTCCCACTACTCAGTTTCATCGTGGTGCTGCTGGCCACCTGGGGCGTGCTGGAGGGCGATCACGTGCTGCTGGTCCCACTGGTCGGGTTCGCATCGCTGTGCGCGCAGACACACGTTCCCTACCTGTCGTTGTCCGTAGCTCTGTGCGCGCTGGCGTTCGGAGTGGTGGCCGCACGTTGGTGGCGCGCTCGCGTGATCGATCCCTCGCAGCGGAGATCGCTATTGCTGGCGTTGGTGTTCGGCGCGTTGTTGTGGTTCCCGGTTCTTGTCGACGAGTTCCGGCATTCGCCGGGCAACGTCACGATGCTGCGTCGCCACTTCCTGTCGCCGCCGGAGGAGCCGATTGGTATCACCGTCGGGGCGAAGACATTGCTGGCGCATTTCGATGTCACGCACATTGTCACCGCAACGATCAGTCGTAGCGATTACTTCATCGACAGGCTCGACGCACTCGCATCTGGACGGTGGGTCATTGGGATCGTCGTGGTGCTGATATGGATCGCCGGTGCCACCGTGGCCACGCGCGTCACCGAACGTCGGATCATCCGACTTCATGTCGTCGTCGCCGTCGCTTCGGTCGTAGCGCTGCTATCGACTGGTCGCATCTTCGGCAAGATCTGGTACTACCTGACGTTGTGGGCCTGGCCACTGGCGCTGGTGGCAGTCGCGGCAACGGCGTGGAGCTTCATTGCGCTGTGTGAGCAGGCATGGCGACGTCGGCTGCCCGTGACGCAGGTCTCAGTGCTCGTACTTGTGCTGGCCGGTGCGATGTTCGTGAAGGACGCGGCAACCGTCGACCCACCGGAGGACCGCCTGTCACGCGTCTTGAACGCGGTGGTCGGTCCTACAGCGGCCGCGCTCGATGAGGGCGTCGGCGCGGCCGATGGTAAGGGCGGTACGTATGCCGTCGTGTGGGACGATGCCTACTACTTCGGCTCGCAAGGATATGGGTTGATCAACGAGCTTGAGCGTCGTGGGTTCAGAGCGCGGTCCTACGAGACCTACCGGGTGCCGGTAACTGCTCACAGAGTCACGACCGTTCAGCAGGCAACAGCAGAAGTGGTACTGGTCACCGGTGTCAACGTCGCCGACTGGCGCAACCGTGCCAACGTAGAGGAGGTCGCGTACTTCGAACCGCGATCGGCGGTCGAGTTGGCCGAATTCGACCAACTGCGCGCCGAGGCGTTAACGCTGCTGCATGCCGCGGATCTTGAGGACCTGGTTGGGTTGGTGGACAACAACCTGTTCGGTGCCAGTGTCGATGCGCGGCTACCACCCGGGGTCGAGCCGCTGCTGGCACGTATGCTGGTGCTCGGTGAGCAGACGGCGGTGTTCGTCGCACCTGCAGGAACGTTCTGAGTCCGGGCGGCACTCAGCCGCAGGGCAGCGATTGCTCGCTGTACAGCGCGTACACCGAGCCGAGATAGTGGTTGACTAGGTTGATCGAGTCGGTGAGGTCGCGACCGGACGTGACCTTGCCGGTGTCGTACCACTGGCTGAGATAACGCTCGTAGACCAGCGTGCGCGCGGCGACGACGTCGCCGGTGATAGCCGCGGCGAGGATCGCCGCGATCTCCGGGTCGACTTCGTTGACCACACTCGCGTTGACGACGATGGTGCTATCGGCGAGCTCGATGGCAAGCTCATCGGCAACACCGCGAGCATCCGCTTCCGCGGCAGGGGCGAGGTCGCTCGCCATGACAACCAGGCACGCCGGACCGGCGTAAAGCACCGCCGGCGGACCCTGTAGTTGGAAGATCCGGGCCCGCTCGCTGCCGTCGGCTCGTCGGCTCTCGCCCAGCTGACGAACCATGCCCTCGTCTGTGACTCGGAACTCGATGCCCAACTCGCGCAGTTCCATCATCACCGTCGCGCTGTAGGGCTCGAACGCGCGCAGGTTGGAGACGTCGAAAAGGATCGGTTGCACGGTGCGGAGGGCCTCCAATGCTGGGAAGACACGGCGCAGCGTGGGCATCGACGAGTAGAAGGCAACGGGACCGACCGGTTGCGCGTAGTAAGGGGCAGTGGCGACCGCAAACGCAACTGTCGCCGATGTGACCGCCCAACCTACGAACCGGGTCGCTCGCCACCGACTGCCGAACATGTCGACTACAACCCACGCGAGCACGGCGTGCACGAAGGCGGCCATCGGCCACAGGAAGCGCACGTGGTGCGAGGAGAACCCGACCCGTCCAACGGTCAGTTGGCTGACCGCAAGGAAGGAACCGGCAACTGCGACCAAAGCAATCAGACAGGCGTTGGCGTGCACCGGCCGATACCGCCGTCGGCTGAATACGTACAACGAACCCAACACCACGATTAAGGCTGCCAACAAGCCGAAAGCAAGCACGACGTTCGGTAGTGATGTGAACTTCAACGTCGGATGGTCGAGTGGACCCGTTACTGGCGTGCTCGGTGCCGCCGACGAGAATCCGAATCGAGACCACCATGTGGGCAGCATGAACAAATTGGCGGTGATACCCAGGGCCGACTCCGCGCCGACATGCAGTGAACCGCCGCCGGCGTTGCCGAGCAGGCGGCCAAGGTTTCCCTTACCGCTGCCGAGGAATTGCTCGTACAGCGATTGCCCCCACAGCACGGCGAAGAGCAGGTACAACTTGCGGGCGTTGGTAGAAGTGATCGCTTGCCGCCACGGCAGGTGAGGGCGCGCCCGGCGAGCGGACACATAGCCGAAAGCGGCCACTGGGCAGAGCACTGCCAGGATGTACGCGTGGCTGATGTGGGTCTGTACGAGTAGCGAGACGAGGCCGATCGCCCACGGCACACAGTTGCTCTGGCCGTTGGACACACCCAAGAGCAGCACCAGCGTGAGCAGAAACGGCAACATCATTGCGTGGGCTTGCCAGATGTCGATGAGCAGTTCACTGCCCATCGACCAGCACAGCGCGACGGCAGCGAGGAGCATCCAGCGCTCCAGCGCCCAGCCACCGACGCGTCGTGCGGCGGCACTGATGCCCAGAACAGCCAGGATGTTGACTAGGCCGACACCGATCGCTGCGCCGGCACCCGGGCTGAAAACCTTCGAAAACGGTGCGATCAGGTCGGAGTAGATCGGGCCGGGGTTGTTCATGTGTTCGCCGACACTGAGCGATGCCGACGTCCACGAACCGAGGAGCGGGTGATGCGCTGTGAACACATCGGCCGCACGTAGGTACAGCAACGCGTTGTCACCGATCGGAAACCAATCGTTACGTAACGCACGTACGATCGCCAGCACAATCGGAAGCACCGCAATCACTAGCAGCGAACGTCGCAGCCAGACTTTCGGCTCGTCATTCACGCCGCTTGCCGCAGACCCGAGAACAGCACCAGGAAGGCGGTGAAGCTGATGATGAAGGCGCCGCCTGCCGCCAACATGAGATTGAACGCGGCAGTAGTTGCCCCGTAGTCGACAACGCCGGTTGCTGCCAAGGCGATGGTGGTTGCCAGAGTGGTGAAACTGACCGCCGCGACGACGAGCATGCGTGCCGTGATGCGCTCGGAAAACGGCAATAGCATGCGGATACCGTGCACGATCAGCGCGGAAGTGCTCATCCGCGACCGACCCGCGAAGCGCCTCCCGCGCGCGCATGGCACCGTCGTGCTCGAGCGTCGCAAGGCGAGCAATGTGCTCGAGTAGCACAGATCGAAACTGGGGTGGTTGATCGTGGCTTTCAGCGAGTCGGCGCGTTGGGCGGCAAAGTTTCCCGATAGCACAGTGATGCCGGCAAGCAGTCGGAAGAAGATGCGGAACATGATGTAGAGCACCCGAAAGAGCAGCGGTTCGGATCGTTTGGTGCGCTCTGCGAGAACAAGCGCAGCGCCCGACTCGGTCAGTTCCGTCAGTAGGCGAACGACATCGGCAGGCTGGTCCTCGCCGTCGCTGTCCATCGTCACGACCATGTCTTCGTCGTCGACTGAGGTACTCAGGTAGCGCAGGCCGTAGACGATGGCGCGCTGGTGGCCGAGGTTGAACGATGGGGTCAGCACTGAGACATCGGTGAGATCGCGCAGTTGCACGACTTCCGGGTCGGTGCCGGCGGAGTCGTCGACCACCAGGAAACGCACCGGGCGCCGGTCGTCACCAGCTTGAATTGCGGCGAGCACCTCGGTGCGCAGTCGCAGGAACGAGACAGTGTCGTGCAACATCGGGCTGACGATCCAGATCATCAGCCCTGCCGCTCAGGCGGTGCAGAACTCGCCGCCTTCGGTGTCAGCAACGCGACCACGGAAGTGCCGGCCGGCCATAGCCGACGTAACGCAGTCGTCGCGCGGCTGCATGCTTCGGCGGTGCGATCGATCACGCGCGGAAGCGAAGGAAATTCGGCGGCGCTGCGCTCGCTGCGGCGCAGCTTGCGTAGGAGAACCAACGGCAACAACTCCGGGAAGATGTAGGCGCTGGACAGAACGGTGAAACCGGCTCGGTCAGCCAGTCGCAAAATTTCGCCCCGCGTGTAGCGACGGAAGTGCCCAAGCGAGTCGTCCCACGAGGTGAAGAGTCGTTGGAAGGCAGGCACGGTTACCAACAGCTGTGCGCCGGGCACCATGCGCGCGCCGATCGCTCGCAGGGCGATCTCGTCGTGCTCGATGTGCTCGAGCACGTCGAGCAGTGCTACCAGCGTCGTCGAGGCGATGGTGGCGTCTTCGGCGCCGCGGTGTTCGGCGCCGAACTTGGCTGCAAGGGCAGCATCGAGCAACGGTGAGGTTTCTTGGAACAGATAGCGCGGCGGGTTCGACCGGAGACCGAGCCATTGGCCCAGCTGTCCGGAACCTGCCCCGATGTCGAGAACGGTGTTCGCGCCGCTGCGGGCAACGGCTTGAGCCACCAGCCGGAAACGTACGCGATGCCAAAATGTGTCGCCGGAAGCGGCGGCCACCGTCAGCTGCTGCTGCTCGAGTGCGGTGAGTTGTGGCGGCGGCATCGGTCTGGACACTAACGCCGGGCCTGCAGGTCATGACAGATAGGTGTCCCGGCGTCGCCGGCTTCGGTGACGACCAACGTGTTGCCGATGGTGGCTCCGCCCAGCGCGGGTGCCGCGAAGGCGAACAGGGCGAGGCGATCGTCGATGCTGATCAAGAGTCGACCGGTGACCGGATCGGATTCGATGTCGATCGCGACCCGGCTGGTGCCGATGGCGACGGCGGCACCAGCGATGGGGTCGCCGGCCACGGGCCGATAACTGGCAAGCGCCGTGCCTTGCAGGAACTCGATGGAGATATCGCCCTCAGTGGTATTGATGGAAATCGTGTCGCCCGCCGCGTCGGCGGTGCCGCTGAGGCGACGGAGACCATCGGCCAGCTCGAGCGCGACCCAGGCACCCTGTTCGGCGATGTAGAGGCCGAGACAATCGCCGTCGATGGCGACGACTCCGTCTCGCGGTGGCGGCGCGCCGGCGACCAGGTCGATCACCGCCGGCGGAGGTCCACCAAACACGGCATCGTCGATCGCATATCGCATCTCGGTGAAGCCGGGTTCCTTCAGATTCTGGATCCAGGTGGCCAGCGCGACGTTGACCCATAGACCCCACACCACGAGGAGCGCAACCAGTCGGCTCCCGGTGCGAGCCGAGACCTGGTGGGGGCGGGCAATGACGGCCACGGCCGCGGCCGCAGGCACGATCAGCGCCGGCAGCATGTCGGTGAGGTAGCGGTTGGCGACGAAACCGATCAGGAAGCTGGGCAGCGCCGCGACGAAAGCGGCGACGGTCAACGCGAGCAACGGCAGGCAGCGACGCCGGATGATGACGACGATGCCGGCCACGGCCAGCAAGAAGAGCAGCGTCGCCGAAACGGTGAGCGACGAGGCGGGCGTGTTGCTCTCCAACGGGTATGAGCCATACTCGGTTGCCCGTGGGCCGAACCGGATGAAGGGCACCAGGCGTTCAAGGCGAATCGCATCGGGTCGCAAGTACTGCACCACCGTCGTCGGAAGAAAGCGTGGGCTGAGGAAGCTGCCGTCGTTGCCCGCGAACCACGCTGCTCGTTGCGGGTTTTGCAGGCTCATCAGCTGGCGGTCCGCCGGCAAGTCGAAAAGGGTGCCGAACTTGGCGAGGTTGACGGCGATGCTGGCCAATAGGGCGCCGCCGGCGCCGATCAGAGAACCGATGGCGATGCGTCGGTGAGAACGCCACAGCAGCCCACCGACGAACGCGACGGCTGCGACGGCGCCAAGACCCACGCTCGCGCGAGTGAGCACCGTCGACAACGCGAGGGCGGCGGCGACAGCAAGTGTGCGGCGGCATGGCGCTTCCCACAAGCCGAGCAAGGCAACAGCCGTTCCCAGGAAAAGCGCCAACGCCCACATCTCGGTTTCGTCATAGACGCTGTTCCAACCGGCAAGACTGAGAGCGGGAGACACCGCGACGGCTGCGACGAGTGTGGCATAGCGTCGCGGTGAGCCGCCCCCGAGAATCGCGCCGACCCGTCGCGCGATGTGAAATGTGAGTGTGCACGCGACAAAGAACGCCAGCACGATCGAAATGCGTGACAGCCGCCCATCGGCCCAATGACCGAACACCGCGAACGGAAGTCGCGCGATTGCCAATAGCGGGCCGTAATACAAATACGTCTTGCCGTCGATGAGAAAGCCCTCGGCGGCGGCAACGTCGGGAGGAACGTCGAGACGCCCGTCGAGAAATGCATGGGCTTGCGCATCGTAGAAGTCGGTGCTGAAGCCGCCACGCTCGAACAAGTCCCACGGCCGCCAGCGGCAGAGAATCAGTGCGACGGCAATGGTCGCAGCAAGGGTGAGACGTCGTGAGAGACGCGACGCGGGTGTGCGATGGGCAGCCCACAATCGCTGTAGCGCCTGCTTCATCCCAGAACAGCCCGTCATAGCACGACGAGGCTCAGTACCGTCAGCAGGACGCCCGCCAGACCACCAACGAGAAGCGTCGCGACCGGCGTGGCACGCATTCGGCGAATCGGTCGCTCAACGAATCGGTGAAGCACGATGGCGGTCGCAACCGAGACGGTGACGATGATCGCTGCGAACGGCACGCCGTCGAGGCCGGCGCGACCAGACGTGAGCACCGACATCACCGGCCAATGGACAAGGTAAAGCGAATAGCTGATGGTGCCCAGCGAGCGCAAGGGCGCCCACGACAGGATTGCCGCCAGGTGGCCGTGTTGCAGCAGGCCCGCAATCGTCAACGCGCTCACCGCTGCTACCAGCGTGTACCCGCCACGTAGCAACCACGGCGGTGAATAATCGGCGAATGCGAATAGCGCGAGCAACACGACAAGTCCAACCGCAGCCGCGATGTCGCCGCCGATACGCCCGACCAGTTGACGTGGTTGCTGCCCCTGTCGATGCCATACGGCCAGCACCACCCCGGTGAACAGCTCCGGCATCCGCAACACGGTGTGAAACTCCAAGGCCGGTTGCCAGTCGGTCGTCAAGTTCGACAGTGCCAAGGGCACGACAATGCCCACCCCGGCGACAATCAAGAGCACGCGTTGTGGCCGCTCGCACCGCGCCGCCAGCGCCAGCAGCAGTGCGAGTACAAGGTAGAACTGCTCTTCGACCGCCAGCGACCATGTCGGTCCGAGCGGCCCCACAATCGTCTGGAGCAACCGTTGCTGCCCGCTGACGATGACGTGCCAGTTCGTGAAACTCCATGTGGCCGCCAGTGCGTCCGATGCCCGAATGGCGAGCGTGTCGAAGGTGCTGAGGGTGACGACTGCGAGAACGACCACGAGCGACGCCGGCCACAAGCGACGGATACGGCGCGCCCAGAACGACATCAGGTCGATGGTCTCCGACGATGAGATCTCGCGCAGCAGTAACGAGGCGATCAGGAACCCGCTGAGCGTGAAGAACACGGAGACGCCGATGAAACCGCCGCGCACCCAACCGTTGAGGTCGGATACGGCGCAGGCGTGATAGACGACTACAGCAGCGATGCACACTCCGCGCATGCCATCGAGGGACGGTTCGTAGGCCCCGAGCGCGCTGCTGGCGGCGGCAGTGGATGGAATCATCCGGGTCGCAACGCGCCGGCGCGCCACGGGCTGAACTCGTAGACGAACTGGTAGGCGAACATCGTTGGCCACCACCGGACGAGCAGCCGGTCGACTCTGCCGACGGTGCCGGTAACGAGCCGCGAGTCGCCCAAACCCAGAGCATCGAGCGGTAACCCGGTGTGGCGGTGAGCCACTCGTTCGAGTCCTGCCTCTTCGGTAACACGTAGGAAGCGTCGGCGGGTGAAGAAGCGAAGGTGGGTCGCATCGAGCACACCGCGCTGGTCATAGTCGAAGCGGCCGGTGGCGATCCGGAAGCGGGGATACCAGTGGCTGATGTTGGGCACGCTGACGATGATGCTTCCTTGTGGTCGCACTCTCGCGGCCATGTCGGTGAGTATGCGCGACGGATCAACGAGGTGCTCGATGATGTCGGCGGCGAGTACGAGATCGAAGTCGCCGCCAACCTCGTCGGGGAGGCCGTCGGCCAGATCGGAGACGATGAATCGGCTCATGCGCGCCGCAACCCCATCGCCCTCGGCGACGTCGACCCCGACCACGGTGTGTCCTGCGTCGGTGAGTGCGTTGGCAAGCCATCCCGGCCCACAACCGACATCGAGGATGCGCATCGGCTTGCGGCCGTGCACCATCTGCAGAATCCGACCATGAGAACTGTATGGAGACGGCTTGAACCCATAAGGCTCAGCCACCCGCCCAAGTCTGCCGCTACCGAAGCCTGAGCGGCCAAGCCTGTAACGGAGGGTGTCGACGATGACATCCTTCGCGTACTGCAAGCCGTTGACCCGGCAGATTTCGTCGCCGTAGTAGGTGGGGATCGGCACCTCATCAATTCTCATTCCCGCGTCGGCCAATTGCAGGATGATCTCGGTGTCGAAGTCGAAGCCGTCGGAGTTGCCGACGAAAGGAAGTTGCGCCAGTGCACTGACCCGATACGCCCGATAACCGGAGTGCCATTCGCTGAGGGTGAGGCCTGTGAGGAAGTTCTGCGCGGCTGTGAGTACGCGGTTACCCGCGTACTTGTACATCGGCATGCCGCCTTGGCGGGCGTGGCCGCGCTGCAGCATCCGCGATCCGAAGACGGCGTCGGCTGCACCATTGACGATCGGTTCGATGAGTTCGCCCATGATCTCCGGCGCGTACTGGCCGTCGCCATGAAGGAGCACGACGACATCCCAGCCGTGGTTGATCGCGTACGCGTACCCTGCTTTCTGGTTCCCGCCGTACCCGAGGTTCTTCGGGTGACGTACGACGGTGAGATGGAAGCGGGAGTTATCGTCCTCGTAGTCGCGAGCGACGCTGGTGGTGTCGTCGGTGGAGTGGTCGTCGTGCACCAGCACCTCAGCGAGGTGCAGCTGGGTTGCATCGGGAATGCGGTCGAGCACGCGGCGCAACGTTGTCTCAGCGTTGTAGGCCACCACCAGCACACCAACTTTCACCACGCCACCCCCTCGGTGTTCACGAAAGGCTAGCAATGCCGGGCCGCCGCCCGGCTCGGCTATCTTGCCCGGCATGACCCGGCGCGCCGACTCCATCGCGTCGCGGAGCGTGAACGTTCGCTACGTCATCGGGATCGACCATCTCCGTGGTGTTGCCGCACTGCTGATGGTCGCCTACCACGGCATGCAGGTGCTCAGGATTTCCAGCCCGGGCGGTGGGGCGCTCTATCCCGCCACGAATGATCCAATTTCCGCACTCATCGTCGAGGGGCACACCGCGGTCGCTCTTTTCATGGTCCTCAGTGGTTTCATTCTCACCTACGGTGCCGATCGCGGGGGCCTCAGATACGGCGCTTTCATGAAGAACCGCGTGCTACGCGTACTCCCGATGTATGTGTTGGTGCTGTTCGTCGGGATTTACGCTTTGCCAGGCGAGTACACGTTCAGCGGTTTCACGCAGTTCTTCACGTTGCAGGCTGTCCCGCCGTTGGCAACAGCCAATCTGGGCGCCTGGTCGGCGGTGTTGTGGACGATCAGCGTCGAGTTCAGTTTCTACCTGCTCTTCCCGTTCCTGCTCCGCTTCCTGCAGCGCTATGGCGTTCGATATCTGTTGGGCGTGCTGTTGCTCACCAACACGCTTCGTTTGTTGGCCGCCGCGACTGAACGGACGACCGTTCGGGATGTGAGCTACTGGACCATCGTCGGTCGCATCGATCAGTTCGTAATCGGCATGCTGGGGGCGTGGCTGCTGCAGCGTGGCGTCGTGCGGCTCGCACGTTGGCAGAGCGCCGTGTTGGCAGGGGCCGGCGTGGTGGCCGTCTGCTGTGCGCTGTGGTGGTTCAACCGCCACGGCAGCTTTGCCGGCAACGGGCTCTGGAAGGCGCAGTGGCCACTGATCGAGGCGGTGCTGTGGGGAACGGTCGTGGTGGGCTACGTCGGGTGGTCGCGTGAGTGGTCCGGCCGCCTGGCGCGGGGACTGACGTGGCCCGGCGTCGTCAGCTACTCGGTGTATCTGCTGCACTTCCCGATTGTCAGCGCGATGGAGGCCCGCCATTGGCAGCTCGTCGACAACGCCGTGGCCAATGCAGCGTTGCTCACCGCCGTTGTAATGCTTCCGGTCACCCTGCTGCTGGCGACGGTGTCGTATCTCGTTGTCGAGCGCCCGTTCATGGAGATGCGGGTGCGTTACCTCGATTCGAGCCCGACGACCAGTGGCCCGACGATGGCCTCACACGCCTGACGTGAAGCCGTGACGGAACCTTCACGCGCCGACCGCGCGCTGCTGGGTGTGTTGCTGCTGGCGGCGGCGATCCGCGTCACGTACTGGCTGTCGAAGTGGAATCAAGCGTTGCTGCTCAACGACTCGTTGTACTACAGCATTCAAGCCAGGCAGTTGGCGCACGGACAGTTCTTCCGAGAGCTGTTCGTCGATCAGCCGGGCGCCGAGCACGGCCCGCTCAGTTCCACGCTGATGGCACCGTTGAGCTGGGGCGCCGACATTGTGCGTTGGCAACGGCTGGTCACAGTCGCTTCCGGAATTGCGTTGGTATGGATGATCGGGCGACTCGGTAACCGACTGGGTGGTCGCCAGGTGGGCTTGCTGGCGGCGGGTATCGCGGCCGTGTACCCGAATCTGTGGCTGAGCGACGGATTGGTGATGTCGGAAAGTGTGAGCATGTTGTCGCTTTCCGCCGTGCTCTGGTTCGCGCTCGATGCCTCCGAACGCGAGGGTCGACGCCCATTGGTGGCATTGGGTATCGCACTCGGTTTGGCGACGCTCGCTCGCAGCGAATTGCTGTTGCTGGTGCCGCTGGTGCTGTGTTGGCTCGGCAGCTGCCAACGTCGTCGTGGCCGACGCGCGTTGGCCACGGTGGCACCCGTGGCTGTGGTTGCCGTGTTGGTCCTGTTGCCTTGGGTCGGGTACAACGTCGCGCGCTTCGAACGCCCGGTACTTCTCACCACCAACGAAGGTTCCACATGGCTCGGTGCCAATTGCGACGAGAGCTACAACGGCAGCGGAACCGGGGGATGGAACATCTTCTGCGTCATCGAAGATCCCGCGATCAGTAGCAACGAGGATCCGAGTGTCCGTTCCGCGCGTCGGCGCTCGCTTGCCTTTGACTATGCGCGCAGTCACGTCGGCGACGTACCGCGTGTCGTACTCGCCCGCCTCGGTCGCACGTTCGACGTCTACGGTGTGCACGACCTGATCCGAGGCGACATCGGCGAAGAGCGCCCGCGACTTTGGGCCTGGGCCGGGGTGCCATCGTTCTGGATGCTCGCGTTGGCGGCGCCCTTCGGTGCCCGCCGACTTCCGCGCCGCGAGCGCTGGTTGTTGCTGTTGCCGGTCGTGTTGGTTCTATTCACCACCGTGCTGTTCTACGGCGGACATCGGATCAGATCGTCCGCCGAGCCCTCGTTGGTTCTGCTTGCCGCGGTGGCTACTGCGCCCTTGGCCAACGGGTTACTCCAACGCGTTCGGGGCACGCGATGAGCCAGACGAGTCGGTCGAGCGATCTCGGATATCAGCCTGCGCTCGATGGTGTTCGCGCGGTCTCGGTTGTGATGGTGCTCTTGTTCCACGCTGGTTTCGCCTGGATGGGTGGCGGCTACCTCGGCGTTTCGATCTTCTTCACTCTGTCGGGCTTCTTGATCACGACGCTGCTGTTGGTCGAGGCCGAACGCACCGGTGCTGTGTCATTCCGACGCTTCTACAGTCGACGATTGAAGCGCCTGCTGCCCGCAAGTTTGTTGTGCCTTGTCGGAATCGTCGTTGTCTACTGGTCGGGGGAGTTCCGGCTGGTGCCCGACATGCGCGGTCAGCTGTGGGGTGCGTTGGGGCAGATCTACAACTGGGTGCGAATCGACGGCTCATCGAGCTACGCAGATCTGTTCGGTAAGGCGCCGGTGTTGGTGTCTCCGCTCGAGCACTACTGGTCGCTGGCGATCGAGGAGCAGTTCTACGTCGTCTGGCCGTTGACCGCCTGGTTCGTGATCCGCGGTTGTCGGCGCCGTGGCGCCGATGTCGCGCTGGCGCTGCTAATGCTTGCCGGATTGTTCGCCGTTGCGTCGCCGCTGATCAGCGCGTTCACGTCACCGAAGTTTGGATATTGGTCAACTCCCACACGTCTTGGCGAGCTGCTGATCGGCGCCTCCGCCGCCGCGTGGCATCATCGTGGTGGCCGACTGCCATCGTGGTCTCGATGGCTGGCACTGTCGGCGTTGGCGGCGCTGGTGGTGCTCGCGGCTCGCCTTCCCGTGGGGAGTGGACCGGCCTACACCGGGTGGATGACGCCGATCGCCCTCGTGTCGGCAACGCTGATCCTGTCGCTGCAGGTGCCGGGGGCCACGCGCGCGTTGCTGTCGCTGCCCCCGGTCGTGTGGATCGGTCGCGTGAGCTATGGCCTCTACCTGTATCACTGGCCCGTGTTCGTGCTGTTGCGCACACACGGCTGGCAGCTCGATCGACCACCGGGACTGGCGCTGGCGATTGCCGTAACGGTCGCCATCGCGGGTGCATCGTTCTATCTGGTCGAGCAACCGGTCCGCCGAGCGGTCTGGCCACCGCGTCGCACCTTCGTCGCGGCCACCAGCGGGGCGATCGTGGCCGCAATCGCGATTCTGGTGATGCCTGTCAGCCGCGGGTTCCTGGAAGCTGACCAACAAACACTTGATCAAGCCGCGATTCAGCCGCTCGACTCGGTCGCCGTGCTCGTGCCCGCGACGAACGCAGCCCCCACGACGGTGGTGACCACGACCGTGCCTGCCCTCGAGCCACTCGTGATCGCGTTGCCGGCGCCGCCGAACCGACCGGTTCGAATTCTGCTGGTTGGTGACTCAACTGCCTTCTCGGTTGGGCAGGGAGTCGCTTCCTGGGCCGTCGACAACAGAGGCTATGCGCAGCTCGACGTCCTGTGGTGCGCCGGGTGCGGTTTCATGCGCGGTGGCACGATTACCAATTACGACGGTGCGGAGAAGCGGTCGGCGGTGGTCGTCGGCGACGAGCTTCCGCGGCGCGTGGCCAATCTCGCGCCCGATCTCGTGGTGTTGATGACCAGCATCGACGACATCGCAACCCGGCAGTGGACGCAGTCGGAAGGGGCGCTGACGCCCTACGACGCCGCCTTCAGGGAGCGCATGCGGCAGTCGTACAGCGATCTCACCGGTGAGCTGCTGGCAATGGGTGTGCCGTCGGTGGTCTGGGTGGTCCCACCGGTGCCGCACGGTTACTGGACGACACCGGAGCTGCACGAGGCGCAACGATATGAAGTGCAACACGAAGTCATCCGCGAGGTCGTCGCCGGCTCGCCTGACGCGGTGTCGCTCGTCGATCTCGACGGGTGGATGACTCGTGCTGGGCACGTCGCCGATGAGTCGTGGCGACCAGACGGCACCCACTTCTCCGAGGAAGCAGCCCAGCAACTTGCCAATGAATATCTCGGACCGCGGCTGCTGCTGGCGGCGCTGACGGTGTGAGCAACGTCCGGCGTCAGAGATCGTCGGCGCGGTCGTGGAACGTCACCGCCAAGAGGAGCGTGACAACCAGTAGACCGAGTCCGTGTACTCGGTCCCAGTTGGTCGGCCAGCCGCCATGCGAGCCGAATCGATACACCAGTTGCCCCATCGTTACGGCCGCGCCGAGTAACGCCATCAGCACCACCGCGGCCAGACCGGCGAGAAGCGGACGGCGAAACGCAACCACCGCGGCAGCGGGGGCAAGTGCCGCCAACGCCATCGGCATCGGCACCACCAGTGCGGTCGCGGCGACCAGCAACGCGGCTGTCGTCACCGCCGCGCGGCTGCCCACGGGCAGCAGCGCCGCTCGATCGAATCGCGGGGGAGCCACGGCGGGCGCGTGGTCACCCGCGGCGAGGCATCGTGGCCGACGCCCAACGGCCAGGCCGATGCAGCACAGCACCGCCGCCGCCGAGGCCAAGAGTGCGTAGCTCACGGGCGCCTGCGCGTCCCATCCGATCGAGACCGTGGTCGGCGTGGTGCTGGGGGACAGCCACCAACCGTTGAAGCCGCCGGCGATCTGGAGCGGCGCGCCCAACGAGGCGCCCTCGACGGTGGCCGACCAGCCGGTGTTGAAGCCTTCGCCCATGATCAGCCAGCAACCGGAGGGACACGGTGACACCGTCGCGGTTCGCGTCGTGCGAGTACGTTCCACCGTTACCACCGGTGTCTCCTGCGCGTCGGGCGCGGTGCTGTCGTCGGTGAGGACCACCTGGTCGACGTCGATGCCCAGGTGCAGCCCGTTGGCGCTGCCGAGCCGGTGTTCGCCGGCATCGAGCCTTGTCGTCGGCGAGCACGAGGGGACAGTTATCGTCTCGCCGACAGCGAGGGCGCGCTCATCGTCGATGGTCATCAGCAGCGGAACCGGCTCGCCGTCGATGCTCAGCAGCGTGCCGTTACACGTTGGGGTGGTACCGACGACGCGATCGTCGACCACTGCCGGCCGAATCGACGGCGACGACAGCTCGCGGATAGCCACCGGCAGTGTGATCGGCTCGCCGAAGCGGCGATCGATGGTCGCGGCCGCGGAAGCGGCAGTGATGGTAACGCTCAGGTCGTCGCTGGTGATGGCCTCGGGCAGCGCGAGGGTACTGCGGCCGTCGCCGTCGGGGGTCGGCACGAGCAGATCCTGAGCGTTGTCGTCGCCGGTGACCTGTACAGCGGTGATGACGGCGTGTTCGTCGTCGATCACCTGCTGCAGTGTCAGCTGCGTCAGCGGCGTGCCGTTGAGCGGAACGAACAACGTCGAACCGACCGCTTGACCGAAAGGTGACGTCCATGCGGTGCTGCTATCGCCGTCGACGGCGAAGCGTCCGCGCGCCGCTGGCACCCCGGTCAGTCGTCGATTCGCCGTGGCGCCACGAATGCGGTCGAGTGAGTCGAGCACCGCGTCGGAGGCGCGATCGTTGCGATGCAGTGTGGCGGTGAGCGCGAAGTCGTGGGCGGCGGGCAGCGTGAACTCGCGCTCGATGGTCGGTTCCGGGTCGCTGCGCCAGCGGTTGCGTGGGTCGACGCGCAAGCGGGTGAGAACGATCGCCATTGGGGCGTCTGCGCCGGCGATGGTGGGTGCGACCGCGGTGGTTGGCAGGCGAACGACTTCCTTGTGCGAGCCGAGGCCGAGTTCGGCGAATCCGACGCCGGAGAGACCAGCAGCGGTGCCGCCGGGGCGAGACGCGATGCCGGTGATCGTGATCGTGAGCGGCGTGTGCGCGGGCACAGTCACCACCTGACCAGGTTCCCTCAGCGACGTGTCGCCGAGCGCCACGTTGGTTACGAAGTCGGTTCCCGCCGTGATCCGGATGGAGGTGATCTGTCGGTTGGCGACCAGATCCTGCGGCTGCAGCAACGCGAGCGCACCGTCGTTGTCGGAAACCGTCAGGAAATGCCCGACCGGGTCGCCATGATCACCGACGACCCAAGCAGTCAGCGGATCACCATCGACGGCCATCGCCGGGCGCTGCTCCGGTCGGTAGGCGAATGGTTCGCCGTAACCACTGGCCCGCACGATCAGGGCATCGTCGGAAGCTGAGTCGAGGTAAGCGACCGTCTGGTCGTCGCCGTCGGGCGCAGAACCGAAGACCGGCAATCGCTGATCGGCCTCGTCCGTGCGCAATACATCGTTCGTCGCTCCACCGGACTCGGTGAAGCCACTGACATCTTGCGAACTGCGCCAGTGATGAGCGCGATCGCGATTGGAGTCGGTGAGGATGAGTGTGGCATTGGCCAGCGAGCGGTCGGGGTTGGCGCCGGCTGTGCGCTGCAGGTCCGTGGCATCGAGATCGGCGGCATAGACCAGCGCCTCGTCACCGTGCAACAGCCCGGCGGCCGCGGCATCAACCACGCCGTCACCGCTGCCGACGAGCACGACAACGCGCGTGGCGGCACGCACGATTGGGATCGGCTCACGTACCGGCACCAGTTCCACTGGAGCCAACGGCTCGCCGATCGCGTTGTTGGTCAGCGCGGTTTCGTCGAGCATTGCGACGTCGGGCGTGTTGGGTTTGGGGTCGCCATAAGGGACCGGTTGGCCGAGGCCTGTTGGTTCGTCCTCGAACACGGCCGCGACCTCCTCGGGGCGAGGCGTGCGGAAACGATCGAAGGCGGCATCGTTGGTTAGCCAGATGGTGTCGGCCGCCAGAAATCGGGCGATGGCGGCAATGGCTCGCGGGTCGAGGGTGTGTTCCTGCAGTCGATCGTCGAGCGCGTAGAGCAGGTCCATCGCCCCCGCCGAACCGAGCGGCAACAAGTCACGGGTGACGATCGGTTTGGTCGTCATACCCGGTAACGGTGGATCGACGGTGTATCCCCAGCGGAAGGCTCCGAACTCGGCACCGGGTAATTGCAGGACCCGAAATTCCGCCGAACTCGCCGAGAGCGCATCGGCCGCCTCCCGCCAGGCTGGCGGTGGTGACTCGTCGCGCTCGAGGGCGCTATCCACCAGGCCGCCACCGAACAGCGCCGGCAGGTTGACGATTGCGAGCAGAATCACCGCCACCGGCGCCACCGCACGCACACGCAGTCTGGTCGTTGCCAGCGCAGCAACCAGTGCACCGGCGCCGAGCGCGAGTCCAAAGTTGGACATTGGAAGCGCCCGCGCGCTGCTGCGTAGCGCAAGCGCCAGCGAGCTCCGCGAATTCTCCGCCAGCGGTGACATCAGGGGTGAAGCGTCAGCAATCGGATGCACACCGACCGCCAGCACAATGCCGACGAACACCAAGAGGGCGGCGTACCGTCGCGCCGACCAACGGGTGAGCGCGATGCCTGCCACGCCGATTAGCGGCACTATGAAACTGATCGCGATGGTCGGCACGGATTGCATGTATGCCTGCGCGGCCGAGGTTGTGAACGCGTACGGATCGCGGATGTAGAACAGCCAGTAGCCCGCGCCGCGAAGCGTTTCGGTGGAGACCGAGGTCAGCGACGTCGCCTGCAGACTCTCGCTGTACGCCAGCACGTCGGCGCCGTGGGTGCCCTGCACGCGCAGCATCGCCATCCACCACAGCGATACAGCGACGCCAAGGCCGGCGATGCGTAACGCGGCGCCCATTGCCCGCTGCCGACTAATCGCTCGTTGCGCGATTGCGTGCAGCAGCCACAGAATCGGTGCCGGCGCGATCATCATCACCGCGGTGGCGTTGACCGCGCTGCACGTCGCGAGCACCAGCGCGATCAGCGCCGGGTGCCGCCATCGACGGTCACTGGTGGTGGCCCGGATCGTGAGCCCGACCAGCCAGCCCACAGCGGCCCAGGGCAGCAGCATCGCACTCGTACGAGAGATGTAGGGGAGGATGTAAGGGGAGAGCTGATAGACGACTGCGGCAACCAACGCACCGGTCTTGGGCAATCCGAGCAGCCGCGCCGCCCAGTACACGCCGAGCGCGGCCAGCAACAGCAAAGTACCGATCCATAGTCGGTGCGCTATCCAGTCGGGAGCGCCCAGCTTGTCGAAGACCCAGTACCACGGTCCTTGTGGCCACAGATAGGCGATGGTCTGGTGCGGTACCCATCCGGCGAACTGACGGGTGTCCCATGTGTACGGCGCGTCGGCCATCAGGCGACCCGGGTCGAGGTAGAGGAACAGTTTCGTGTCCGACGGCATTCGCCCGGGTTTGGCCAGCAGCGCCGGCAGGTAGGCAATGGCGGCGAGCAGGGCGTAGGACCATCGCGAAGGGCGCGCCGTCACGGGCGCTTGGCTCACGGAATGGCTCCGCGCACACCGTAGAGGGCGGTCAGCCCGACCAGGCCCGCAGAACAGGCGCCGATGACGTACGGCCACCAGTCGCGCTTGTCGCGCTCGAACCAAACCGCGGCCGCGATCAGCAGCGGAAAGGCTGTGAACAGGAAACGAGGCCGAGCAGTCACCGTTTTGGGCATCAGCATCAGCAACAGCACCACGCCCACGTAGGCGTTGACCGCAGCCGGCAGTCGGACCTTGTAAAGGAACCACAGCAGCAAGAACATCGCCAACAAGCTGACGGCAGTGATCGTCTTGGTCGGCGACGTCAGCGGGTTGGTGAACGCCTTGACGGTGTTACCGATCGCGGTCAAGCCGAAACTGGTGCCCTCCCCCCAGGCTTCGGTCTGCACCCGGAACCACACGCCGCGCTCGCCGGTGTGCGCGCCCAGCCACAACTGAAACCCGATAAAGCCGAGCGGGGCGAGCACGGGCGCGATCAGTGAACGCCATTCCCGTCGCTCGCGGATTGCCACCACCGAGGCAACCGCGCAGGCCGCGACCAGGGCGAGGCCATTGGGTCTGGTGGCGGTACCGATCGCCGCTAGCACACCGGCCAGCGCCCACTGCCGTTTGAGCAGGAACAACAGGCAACCACCGACCAACACCAGGAGTAAAGGTTCGGCATAGGCGAACGACAGCACGAAGCTGCCCGGGAACAGCGACACCAGCACCATTGTTCGTTCGCTGACACGCAGTCCGAAGAGTTCGCGGGCGACGAGACCGGCCAGGTAGACGACCAACGCCCCAAGCAGAAAGTTGACGACCACGGCGGCAACGGCAGGACCGCCGGGCAGTATCCGGTCGACCGTCTTGACGAGCAGTGGATAGGCCGGGAAGAAGGCTGCTCTCGCGTCGTATCTGTCGTAGTTGGCGTTCGGTGCAACGAAGCGGGGGTAGCCGAGGCGGACGATGCGCAGGTACCAGTCGCCGTCCCAGGAGGTGAGCACGTCGAGCATCGGCCGCGCGGCGGTCTTGGGGATCACTGCGTTGGCGTAGTCCGGGTCAGCCCACGGTGCGCCGGGGAAACGTTCGTCAACCACGTTCGCGTCGGCGCGCAGCTCAGCGGCGACGAGCGCGGTGCCAATCAGAACGCAGGCACGCGAGAACAGATAGACAAGACCCGCTTTACGAACGATGCGTCGCCAGGCGGCGGCATCGGTAACGGGATCGAAGGCGGGCTCGATATCGGGTGGATCGGTGGCAGTTGTGGTCATCGCTGGCGTGGTTGCTGACTAGGTTCGGAGCGCAGCGACGCTAACACCCTCGCGGTCGAAAGTGCCGGTGCGGCCGTCACCACCGGCCGATCGGTCGAACCCGCTGGCGCGGGCCAAACTTGGGTGCACCGTGGCCGGCGAGCGAGAGCAACCTGGCGGCACGCCCACGCTGGCCAACATAGGGGGCGAGCAGTTCGAGCATCTCCTCGTCGCTACCGCGGGCGCGCCCGGTGAGAGCATGCACGACGACGTTCTTCAGGTGATAATCGCCAACGGCGAGGGCATCAGGGTCGCCGAGTGCGGTAGCCATCACGGAACCGACGGTCCAGCGACCGATGCCGGGTAACAGGCTCAGCTTCGCGGCTGCTGCTGCGGGTGGCAGCAGCGCCCACTCGTCCAGGCGCGGCGCGTGCTTTGCTACCTGGAGCAGGGAGGTGGCGCGTTTGACCTCTATGCCCAGCGGGTGGAACCACCACGTCGGCTTGGACAGCAGCGCGTCAGCGGTCGGTGGAAGGCGTAGACCGTGATCGGGTCCGGGGGCCCGCTCGCCGAGTTGCTGCACGAGCTGCCGCCACTGCTGCAGGCCCTCGCCAGCGGTGATCCGTTGGCCAAGGATGGTCGGCAGCAACTCGTGATAGAGCGTGCCGCTGGCACCGAAGCGCAATCCGCGATGAAGGTGTTGCGCCGACATGATGGCCGGATGGGCGTCGGCGAACTCGAATCCGGCATCATTGGCGCCGGTCATCGCCCGCACGCGATGCAGTAGCCAGTCACCGCCTGGCCCCCACGCCTGCGCGTGCACCTGATGGTCACGGAAGTCGATTCTCACCGTGCCCGCTCCCTGTGGCGTGTTGGTTGCACGCCAGAATTCTCCGGCAGCCAGCCGCGTGGTGGGATCACCAGCGCCATGACGAAACCTCGACAGCGTCTCCGAAAGCGCTGTCACGCGGGTGTCTCGCACGATCAGCGGAACCGCTCGCTACACCGTTGTAACCGAGACAGGCGCGTCACCGCCGAACAGCGGGTGGTGGCAAGCGACGAAATGCCCATCGGCGACCTGGCGCACCTGCGGCTCCTCGGTACGACAGCGATCGTCGGCGGCGGGGCAACGTGGATTGAAGCGGCAGCCGGGTGGCGGCAGCACGGGTGATGGCGGCTCGCCTTGCACGGTCACCTTGGCGACGGCGACATCTGGATTCGGAACCGGGATCGAATCGAGCAGCAACTTGGTGTAATGGTGAGCGGGTGTGGTGTACATCGAGTTCGACGGCGCCACCTCGCAGATTTTGCCGAGGTACATCACCTGCACGCGGTCGCTGATGTTCTTCACCACCGCCAGGTCGTGCGCAATGAAGACGAGTGTCAGGCCGTACTTCGCCTTCAGATCTTCGAGCAGATTCAGCACCTGGGCCTGCACGCTGACGTCCAGCGCGCTCACGGGTTCGTCGCAGATGATCATCGTCGGATCGAGGACCAGCGAGCGGGCGATCGATATGCGCTGGCACTGACCACCGGAGAACTGGTGTGCCTGGCTCTCGGCTGCGCGTTGCGGATCGATGCCCACTTCCTCGAGAAGTTTGTCGACCCTGCTGAGCTGCTCGGCACTCGAGCCCCGCTTCCAGATGATCAGCGGCTCGCGAACGATGTCGCGCACCTTGCGGCGCGGGTTCAGCGATGAAATCGGATCCTGGAAGATCATCTGCATTCGGGTGCGTGCAGCCCGCATCTCGTCGGCGGGGAGGTTGGTGAGTTCAGTGCCCTCGAATACGACCGAACCACTGTTCGGCCGCGGAAGCATCATCATCGCCTTGCCGGTGGTGCTCTTGCCGCAGCCGCTTTCGCCCACGACGCCAAGCGTCTCGCCGCGCATCACGTCGAAGCTGATGCCACTGACCGCGTGAACCTTGAGACCGGTTCGCCCAACGGGGAACTCGACGACCAGATCCTCCACACGCAACAGCACGTCGCCGCTGTCGCGAAGGTGCGCCTTGCCGCTGCCGGCCATCAGACGGCCCCCACTGTCGCGCCGCTGCCCTGCCTGTCGAGTTGTGCACGCTTCTCGCGGTACACGGGGGAACCAACCGGGTACCAGCACGCGTACACGTGGTCGAGGTGTTCGGCGGTGAGCAGCGGTGGCTCCTCGGTTACACACTTGGGTTGCACGTACTCGCACCGCGGCGAGAAGCGGCAGCCCTGCGGGGGATTGACCAGGTCGGGGGGCCTGCCCGTTATCACGTTGAGTCTGGTGTGGCTGGGGTCTTCGATGTTGGGGATGCTGCGCAGCAGGGCTTCCGTGTACGGCATCTTCATGTTCGCGAACAGGGTGCGGGTTGGCGCCTTCTCGACCAACTTGCCGCCGTACATCACCGCGATCTCGTCGGTGTGACCGGCGACCACGCCCAGGTCGTGGGTGACCAGGATTACCGACATGTTGCGGTCGCGTCTTTGGTCGCCGATCAGTTCCAGGATCTGGGCTTGCACCGTCACGTCGAGCGCTGTCGTCGGCTCGTCGGCGAACAGAATCGTGGGACCGCAGGCCAGCGCTATCGCGATCATCACTCGCTGCCGCATGCCGCCGCTGAGCTCGAAAGCGTACTGATCAAGTCGTTTCTCGGGCTCTGGAATGCGCACGTCATAAAGCAGCTTGAGGGCGGTCTCGCGGGCGTTCTGCTTGTCCATGCCGAGGTGGATACTCAGTCCCTCGCTGATCTGCTTGCCGACGCGCATCACCGGATTTAGCGAGGTCATCGGGTCTTGGAAGATCATCGACATCTCGCGACCCCAGATCTTGCGCCGCTCCTTGAGGCTGCGATCGATGATCTCCGCGCCCTCGAAGATCACAGATCCCGACCGTTCGGTGTTGCGGCTTGGCAGCAACCCCATGATCGAGCGCGAGAGCACCGTCTTGCCAGACCCGGATTCGCCGACGATGCCCAGCGCCTTGCCACGATCGAGCGAGAACGAGACCCCATCGACGGAGCGCACGAGCCCGCGTTCAGTTCGGAAGTGGGTACGCAGATCGGTGACCTTGAGTAGCGGCCCATCGATCTGGCGCGTAGCCGCCTGGATTCGTGTGTTCACGCAATGGCCTCGCGGGTATTGAAGCGCTGCGATAGAACATCGCCGAGCAGATTGATCGACAGCACGGTGAGGAACATCGTGAGTGCCGGCATGAGCGAGATCCACCAGACGTCGTTGCGCAGGCGTTCAGTGCCCGCCGAGATCATCTTTCCCCACGTCGGCGTCGGCGCTTCTACCGAAAGTCCGAGGAATGCCAACGCGCCCTCGGCGACGATCAGCAGTGCGAGCCCGGTGAGCGCGAAGGAGACCAAAGCCGGAACGATGTTGGGCAGGATCTCCTTGAACATGATGCGACTGCCCTTGGCGCCGAGACTGCGGGCGGCGACCACGAAGTCGCGTTGCGCGTAGGAAATCGTGTTGGCGCGCACAAGTCGCGTGAGCGGCGGAATCGAGACGATCACCAGGGCCAGGATGATCGGCCACAACGGGCGCGCACTGGCCGCGCTCTGGGTGTTGTCGGTGAAGAAGGTCACGCAGAAAATCACCAGCAATAACGCCGGAAATGCCAGCAGGACGTTGGTGATGTTCTCGATGAGCACATCGACCCAACCCCGGAAGTATCCGGCGATCATGCCCAAGATGGTTGCGATCGCGAGGCCAAAGGTGATCGCCAGACCGGCGATGGTCAGCGATGGTCGCGCACCGAGCATCGCGCGAGCGAAGATGTCGTAACCGTTGCGGTCGGTGCCCATGATGCCGACGTGCGTCGCGCCACCGCCAACCGGCTCCTTGGGTGGATCCGCGAAGAAGGCCCAGGTAGGGGGAAGTTCGATCTTCTTCAGGCTGCCGTTGAGGGCCGTGCTGCAATCGAGTTTGCTTTCGAACTGATCGCACGAATGGTTGATGTAGGGCAACGAGTTGGCCCCGATCGCACTGACGACGATGAACGTGAGCCAACCGATGGCCAGCCACTTGGTAACGCGTCCGCGTCGGCGCACCCGCACCTTCGGCGAGCCGGCCTCGTCGATGATCGGCACGATCAGGCTGACGTCGTCTTCAACGATCTCAATGTCGCTCATCGGTAACCGTCCTCACCTAACCAAGAGCCCTGCCGGCGCGAACTCGCGGATCGATCCAGGCATAAATCATGTCGACGAAAAGGTTGATCGAGACGTAGATGAGCGCCAGGATGGCCACGCAGTACTGCACTGTCGGGAACTCGCGACGGAAGATGCTCTCCACCGTCAAGCGACCCATGCCATTGAGAAGGAAGAACTGCTCGACGATTACGACCCCACCCATCAGCGCGCCGACGTTGACGGCGGTGGCGGTGACCAACGAGAAAAGCGACGGTCGCAGCGCATGGCGAAAGAGGATGTTACGCGTGCTGACACCTTTGGCCCGCGCGGTGGTGATGAACTCGCTTTGCAGCGTGCCGATCATGTCGGCGCGCAATAACCGCATGTAGCCCGCAAAGAGCGGAAGTGCGATCGTGATCGATGGCAGCACGAATGCCTTCAGGTGCGCCACCGGGTCATCCCACAGCCCGCTGTAGATCGATGGATAGGGCACCCATCTTCGCTGGACGCTGAACAACAGCATCAGCACCGGCGCCACGATGTAGTTGGGAAGCGACAGCATTCCGAACGCCGTCGTTGCCGACATGCGGTCGAAGCGCGAGTTCTGCCGGTAAGCCGACCACACGGCCACCGGCACTGCTGCCGATAGCGCCAGCAGTTGGCCGTAGATCATCAGAAACACCGAGATCGGCAGCGCCCGCTTGACTTCGGAAGCGATTGTCTGGTTCGTCTGGAAGGTGTTTCCCCACTCACCCGTGACAAAGTCCTTCATCCAGGAGAAGTACTGCACGTAGAACGGTTTGTCGAGTCCGAGGTCTTTGATCACCGCCTCGGCTTGCTCCTTGGTGGCGCCGGGGCCGGTCTTGGCGGCGACCAGCACCTCAGTCGCGTTGGGCATGAACCGCAACGCGGCCGACGTGAGAAGGGTGACCAACACCACGACCAATATGGTTTGCGCCAGTCGGCGAAGCACATATCGCATGCGTGGTGTTGGTCCCTTCCCTTGTCAGCTTTGTTGCGTCTTGCCTACTGCTCGACCCAGAGCGTCATCGGGTAGAACGTGCCGGCGATACCGGCCCCGAAGACGACATTCTTGCCGTCGGGCAGTACGAAGCCGCTAGGCCCGTGCACGCCCAGCTTGTAGCCGATCCCCCAAACGGTGTAGCTCGTCCACAGGTTGTAGCACTCGGTCGCGAACAGTCGGTTGACTTCCTCGGCGATCTCCTTCTTGCGCACGGGATCGTCGCTGGCCCTGTTCTCCTCCAGCAGCGCGTCAAGCGCGGGATCCTTGATGCGGCCGAAGTTCAAAGCCAAGGTGCCGACGTCTGTTGCACTCGACGAGTGCCACCAGTGGTACTGCATGTCGAGATCGAAACCACCGTGGTTGCGCCACTGGAACACCTGAAAGTCGCCCAGTAGTGCGGTCACGATGTAAGCACCCTGGTCGATCTGGTCGATGACGACCTCGTCGATGCCGGCCTCGGTGTAGAACTGCTGCTGGAACTGGGCGATGGTCAGGTTGGTCTCGTCCTGTGTCGCGGCAAGCGACAACGTGATCGGGCCAGGGAACTCGGCCTTGTAGTCGGCGATGAGAGCCTGCGCGGCTGCCATGTCTTGTTCAAGCGGCCAGCCGCTGTCCTCCAGGTAACCGACCTGCGTCGGCGAGAACGGGCCGGTTGCAATCTGTTGGACGCCAGCCCCGATTGTGTCGATCACCGCTTGCCGATCCTCGGAGAGGGCCAGCGCGCAGCGAACCCGTCGGTCGTTGAGCGGCGAGCCCTCCTGCGTAACGTGCAGCAGGGTGTAAGCGGTCTCACCATTGTTGGTGATCTCCGTCAGTCCGAAGTCGGTCGAGTTGCGGAACTCGTTGATCGTCTCGCCGTTGGTGCTGTGGAAAATGTCGATGGTGCCGCTCTTCAACGCGTCGCGCCGGTTGAGCGCGTCGGGGATCGGGCGGAACTCAATCGCATCCAGGTACGGGTAGGGCGCGTTCCAGTAGTTGTCGTTGCGCGTCATTGAGAACAACTCGTTTGGCCGGTAGTCCTCGTACATGAACGGGCCGGTGCCGACCGGGTGTGGGCTCAGCAGCGGATCAGCGTCCGAAGCCGCCAGCCACTCTGGGGAGGCCTGGTAACCGGCCTGGCCCATGAGCGCGAACGGGAATGCCGCCCACGAGGTGTTGGTCGTGACTACCGCCACCATCGGGTCGGCAGGATCGAGCTCGATTGAGTCGACCGCCCGCAGAATGTTGCCGGTGAGGATTCCCGTCTTCGCCCGCGTGAGATTCTCGACGATCGCGGCGCCATCGAAGGGCGTCCCGTCGTGGAAGGTCACGTCGGCCCGAGCAGTTATGCGCCACTCGGTGTAATCGGCGTTGGATTCGACCGACTCGGCCAGATAAGGGCTCCACGAGCCGTCCTCGTTGGGGAGCGTCAGCGTGTCGAAAATGTTGCGGATGATCTGGTGACACGAGATCGCGCACACCATCTCGGAGGGGCGCCACGGGCTCGACGTGTCAGCTTCGACGCCGAACACCAACTTGCCGCCAGGTACCGGTAGTTCTTCTGCTGCCGTCGTCGGCGGCGGCACAGTTGTCGCCGCGCTCGTTTCCTCGGGCGGTGTCGTTTCACCTGCCGTCTCGGTCGTCGCCGTCTTGGCGTCGTCGCCGCCGCAGGCCGCACCGATGAGGCCGATGCTGATCAGCAGCGCGGCAAACCCCCGCGCCGATCGTGTTCTTGAATGTCGTGCTTCTGAACGACTCATCCTGTTCCCCCAGTTGTAATCGCTAGTAGGTGCTGCCCGAGACGACACGAGAGGGGCACCATGTGACGCCCATCACACCTCGGTGCAGGCACATTAGCCACATCTCCACTGCCGGTGGCAACGCTCACATCACTTTCGTGGCTCGCGACCGAGCCGAGCGCACCATCTAGCCTGGCCCGCATGTCGCCATCGGCCGCCGCCACCAAGCTCATCGATCAGTTGCTGGTGCGCCCCGGCAAGCCGTTATCGCTGAGTGGCCACGACCCGGCAGCAACTCTCGGCTGGGACAAGGAGCAGGCCAAGACCGAGCTGGTGGAGGTGAAGGCCCGCATCGACGAACTGCAACAGCGCCTGTACGCAGAGGAGAAGCGCAGCCTGCTGCTGGTGCTTCAAGCTATGGATGCCGCCGGCAAGGACGGCACCATTCGCAACATCCTCGCCGGGCTCAACCCGGCGGGAATCGAGGTCAGCAGCTTCCGCGTGCCCGCGGGCAAGGAGGTGCTACACGATTACCTGTGGCGCGTACATGCCGAAGTTCCCGCCAGGGGAATGATCGGCATCTTCAACCGCAGCCATTACGAAGACGTGCTGGTAGTGCGGGTAAAGCAGTTCGTTCCCAAGTCGGTGTGGTCGCGCCGCTACGACCACATATGCGCATTCGAACAACTGCTTGTCGACGAGGGCACGACGGTCGTCAAGTGCTTTCTCAACGTGTCCAAGGATCGACAGCGGCAACGTTTCCAAGAACGCATCGACAACCCGCACAAGCGTTGGAAGTTCCGCCTCGGCGACCTCGATGATCGCAAACTATGGCCGCAGTACCAACGCGCGTACCACGACGCGCTGGTGCGTACCAGCACCGACGACGCGCCATGGTATGTGGTTCCGGCCGATCGCAACTGGGTTCGCAATCTCGCGGTTGCCAAGATCCTGCTCCACCACCTCGAGCAGATGAAGCCGCGGTTGCCTCCTGAGGAGGAAGGGCTCGATGGCCTTGTGATCGAGTGAGCTGCAATGCGGCGCGCGCGGATCATCGCTTCGCGGTTGACGAAATGTAAAGTCGAGCCATGTCTGTGACGGTGGCCTACGCGCTCTCCGACGCGTTGCGCATCCTTGCTTCGAATCCGGACGCGACAGTGCTGGCCGGCGGCACCGATCTGATGGTCGAACTCAACGGCGGGCACCGTCGGGTCGACGAGATCGTGGTCGTCAACCGCATACCCGAGCTCACCAGTTGGCGCCACGATCCAGGTGCGGCAACCCTGCACCTAGGTGCCGGCGTCACATACGCCGAGATCGAACGAGCGCCGATCGCCGATTGGGTCCCAGCGCTGGCGCAGGCGGCGCGTACGGTCGGCTCGCCGCAGATTCGTCATGCGGCCACGATCGGCGGCAACCTCGGCACGTGTTCGCCGGCCGGCGACGGGCTACCCGTGCTCAGCGCACTCGATGCACAGGTGCACTTGGCATCGTCGCAGGGTGAGCGCACAGTTTCCTTCGCGGAGTTCATGGTGGCGCCCAAACGCACGGCACGTCTTCCCGGCGAGTTGATCACGGGGGTGACGGTGCCCGTGCTCACCGG
>JACQZX010000126.1 GCA_016213665.1 Actinomycetota bacterium
CCTACGGCCACTGGGCGCGCCAGGGCCTGCACCGCACCCACAACACCCGCGGCCTCGACTCGGGCTGCGTGTACGGCGAAGCGCTCAGCGCATGGTGGCTACGTAGCGATACCATCGTGCAGGTGAGCGGGCAGCAGCGTCCCTGGTGACTACCGTCCGGAGTTGGATGTTGCCGACCACAGTGCGACGTCGCGCCAGAACACGTGCAACGCCGACCCTCCCGAGGTCGAGGCGTGCGAGGTCGTGCGCAGAGGACTGCGCAGGCGTCAGGCACGGCCGGCAGCTATGTGTACGACGCGAGCGAACGACGGGCCGCAAAGACGGCGGGCGCAGAGGCGTTCACCCGGTCGTGAGTTCGGCCCCCCGGCACGTCCGTCGCCGGTCGCGCCGGCGCGCATGTCAACGTACCCGAAGGAGCGCGCGTGGCTATACATCATCGACAGCCGACCGTCTCTTGTCGAGAACACCTTATTGGTCGTTCAGGCTCGAGCCGGAATCCAGGATGAGAGAGGCAGCGGGGTAGCAAGTGCGGTCCCTGCGCCGCGCCGAAAGTTCGATCCCGGCCTACCCCGGGATGACGGTTTGCGGTCGTGCGGTGTCTGGGAGTGCCGAGTGCCGGTGGCGCTGCGCTGGCCCGTGGTTGACGCGGCGTTCATACCCGCATACCCGGACACGAATCGAGAGGATGCCCGTGCTACTCTCGATACCGTAGGAGTCGCGCAGTGCCAGAGATAAGCAGGTTTTTCGGAATCATCATCAGGATGTTCTTTGACGAGCACAATCCACCGCACGTCCACGCTGAATACCAGGGCACAAGGCGGTGTTCGATTTGAGCGGAAACGTCACGCGCGGGGAGCTTGCCTCTCGGACTGCGACCAAGCTCGTGCGGGAGTGGATCGACCTTCATCTGGAGGAGTTGCGCGAGGACTGGAAGTTGGCGCAAGCAGGAGACGAACTACCAAAGATTGCCCCGCTGGAGTGAGGCGTATCATGTGGAATTGCAACGACGTGAAACGGATAGAGTACGAGTCGGGCTACTCCTACCTCGTCGTATTCGATGACGGAGTCAGTGCGATCATCGACTTTTCGGAATATCTCCGCCGCGGTCCGGTTTTTGCGGCGCTTAGAGATCCGGATTTATTCCGCCAGGCGACGATAGAAGGCGGCACCATTGCATGGCCCAATGGGGCAGACATCGCTCCGGAGTCCCTGTACGAAAGGTGCGAACGAGCCGGTGCGCGAGACGCGTCGCAGCGCGCCCGACCGGTCTCGTAAGCTGCTCGAAGGATGACCGTAACTGCAAACCGCCGGCGACGCGCTATCCGTGGCGGCTTGTAAGAGCCTGTTCGGTCTGGACGGAGTAAGCGTCGGTCGTAGACCGTGAGGAATCAACGTCTATCCCGCTCTCTTCACGAGCGCCATGGCTGATGCCATCGAAGCCCTCAATCTCGCAGCGGCGGTGGAGAACCGCTTCGACGAAGGCCCAGTGAATCTCGACTGGCGGATCGAAATCACCTGACGCCGCCGCGTGAACCGGCGCCGCGGGTGGGTCGGCCACCCAACCCCGACGGAAACCGCGCGCCTTCGTGATCGTGCCCCTGACAGCTGAGCGAGCACTGGCCGGTGCCCGGACCGCTCGACAGATACTCGATGCCGCCGGTCTCGTCGGACGGTCGCACGACCTCCTTGCCGGTCACGTCGTGGCTCATGAAGTTGATCAGGTGTGCGTTGCAAGCCCGAAGCGGCCGAGCCCCGAGATCTCGACCTCCAGGCGAGCGTCGAAGATCGCGACGCACAACGCAACGCCGCGCTACGCGTAGTCGGCGCCGCGCAACCGGCCCGCTTCAATGCAAACCTCAGCGACCCGTCCAGCGCGGCGGGCGCTTCTCGATGAACGCGCGTGGGCCTTCGTGGAAGTCTTCGGTACCCATCATCGACATGAAGGCCTCGATTGACGCGTTGAACAGCGTCGCATCGTTCTCGACGAACGCGCGCGTCAGCACCTTGCGGCTGGCCTGAACCGCCAGCGGTGCGTTGACCGCGACGCGGGCCGCCAGTGCGCGCGCTTCGTCGAGCACGCTCTCGGCCGGCACCACGCGGTTGATGAGCCCGGCGGCGAGCGCCTCGGCAGCGGTGATCGGATCGCCGGTCAGGATCATC
>JACQZX010000013.1 GCA_016213665.1 Actinomycetota bacterium
ATGAGCAAGGCGAAGTTTGAGCGTACGAAGCCGCATGTGAATATTGGCACGATGGGTCATATTGATCATGGGAAGACGACGTTGACGGCGGCGATTTCGAAGACGTTGGCGGGTAAGGGGTTGGCGACGTATACGCCGTTTGATCAGATTGATAAGGCGCCGGAGGAGAAGGCGCGTGGGATTACGATCTCGATTGCGCATATCGAGTATGAGACGGCGAAGCGTCATTATGCCCATGTTGATATGCCGGGTCACGCGGATTACATCAAGAACATGATCACTGGTGCGGCGCAGGTTG
Organism: Actinomycetota bacterium; assembly: GCA_016213665.1. Taxonomy (GTDB): domain Bacteria; phylum Actinomycetota; class Acidimicrobiia; order Acidimicrobiales; family Ilumatobacteraceae; genus UBA668. Next base: position 299 of record JACQZX010000013.1, read on the forward strand.
ATGGTGCGATTTTGGTGGTGGCGGCGACGGATGGTCCGATGCCCCAGACGCGTGAGCATGTGTTGTTGGCTCGTCAGGTGGGTGTGCCGTACATCGTGGTGGCGTTGAACAAGGCTGACATGGTCGAGGACGAAGAGCTCCTCGAGTTGGTCGAGTTGGAAGTGCGTGAGTTGTTGTCGGAGTATGAGTTTCCTGGTGATACCGCTCCGGTGGTGCGCGTTAGCGCGTTGAAGGCTCTTGAGGGTGATGAGGCGTGGCAGGGCAAGATCATGGAGTTGATGGATGCTTGTGATAACAGCGTGCCTGAGCCTGTGCGGGAGTTGGATAAGCCGTTCTTGATGCCGATTGAGGATGTGTTCACGATTACTGGTCGTGGGACGGTGGTGACGGGCAAGGTCGAGCAGGGCAAGGTTCATACTGGTGACGAGATCGAGATTGTCGGTCTGCGTGACACGCAGAAGACTGTGTGTACTGGTGTGGAGATGTTCCGCAAGTTGCTCGATGAGGGCCAGGCCGGTGACAACATCGGTGCCCTGTTGCGCGGTACCAAGAAGGAAGAGGTTGAGCGTGGCCAGGTGTTGTGCAAGCCGGGCTCGATTACGCCGCACACCAATTTCGAGGGCCAGGTGTACGTCCTGACCAGTGGTGAGGGTGGCCGGCATAAGCCGTTCTTCAATAACTATCGGCCGCAGTTCTTCTTCCGTACCACTGATGTCACCGGCACGATCCAGCTCCCGGCTGGGACCGAGATGGTGATGCCCGGTGACAACGTCGCGATCTCGGTCGAGTTGGGCAAGGCGATCGCGATGGACGAAGGCCTCCGTTTCGCTATCCGCGAAGGCGGCCGCACCGTCGGCGCCGGCCGCGTCACCAAGATCACCAAATAGTCATGGCGCAAAGCATCCGCATCCGTTTGAAGGCGTTCGATCACGAGATCATCGACCAGTCGACCCGCAAGATCGTCGAGACGGTCACTCGTACCAACGCCACCGTGCGGGGGCCGATCCCGCTGCCGACCGACAAGCACCGCTACACGGTGATTCGTGGACCGCACATCGACAAGGACTCACGTGAGCACTTCGAGATGCGCGTACACAAGCGTCTGATCGACATCGTCGACCCGAACGCGAAGACGATCGACAGCCTGCAGCGCATCGAGCTGCCGGCAGGCGTCGACATCGAGATCAAGATCCAGTCCAACTAGGCAAGGGTTTCTGGGGCTGAATAGTCCCAATTCGGCTTCTGGGTCTCATCTGTTGCGGATTCCGTAACGATTCGCGCCCAGAACGCCGGGTTGCCGCAGGCACCCGCCCGCCGATAGAGTTTCTCGTTCCTGTGCGCCACTTTGGTGCATGGCAATCGATGTCCGTGCCGGTCCCGCTCGCGGGAAACCCCACGGCGACGACCAACTCCGGTGCTCCGCCGGCCGTATGGCCGCCGGAGCATTTGCGTGTAATCCAGATAACCCGCTCGTCGGGTCCGACCGAAAAGGCTGCCGAGATGGCACTGAAAGCGATAGTTGGCGAAAAAGTCGCCATGAGCCAGGTGTGGGTGAACGACAAGGTCGTGCCTGTCACCGTGCTTCGCGTCGAGCCGGCGCGCATCGTGCAGGTGAAAACCACCGAGCGCGATGGCTACACGGCGCTTCAGGTCACCTACGGCCACCGCGATGCCAAGAAACTCACCAAGCCCGAAGCCGGACACTTTGCCAAGGCAGGCGTTGATCCTGGCCGTCGCCTGGTCGAGCTCCGTCTCGATTCTGTCGACGGTTTCGAAGTCGGCCAGGAAATCAAGGTGGACACCCTGTTGCAGGGTGAACTCGTTGATGTCACCGCTGTCAGCCGTGGCAAAGGTTTCGCCGGCACGATGAAGCGTCACAACTTCTCCGGCCAGGGCGCCAGCCACGGCAATCACAAGCATCACCGTGCTCCCGGTGCCATCGGCTCGTGCAGCTTTCCGGGTCGAGTGTTCAAGGGCCTGAAGATGTCGGGCCACATGGGTCACGAACAGGTGACAACGCTCAATCTGGTCGTCGTCGAGGCCGACCCCGAGCGCAACCTGCTGTTGGTAAGAGGCTCAGTGCCCGGGCCCAACGGTGGCGTCGTGATCGTCCGCAACGCTGTGAAGGGGAAGTGATGACCACCGTTGCTCTCAAGACTTCCGCCGGCAAAGATGCCGGCTCGCTGGCGCTCGACGCCGAAGTGTTCGGAATCCAACCCAACGTGCCGGTGATGCACCAGGTGGTCACTGCGCAGCTCGCCGCCCGCCGGTCGGGCACGCAGAGCACCAAGACGCGCGCCGAGGTGCGCGGTGGTGGCAAGAAGCCGTTCAAGCAGAAGGGCACCGGCAACGCCCGTCAGGGTTCAATCCGTGCACCACACTTCAGCGGAGGTGGCGTGGCGCTCGGCCCCAAGCCACGCAAGTACGACCAGAAGACACCTAAGAAGATGATCAAGCTGGCGTTGCGCTCCGCGCTCAGCGATCGCGCTGCCGAAGGAAAAGTTGTCGTCATCGAGCAGTGGGGCTTCGACGCCCCCAAGACCAAAGACGCCAAGGCTGCTCTTGGCGCGCTCGGCATCGACGGTAAGGCGCTGATCGTGGTCGACATCAACGACACCAACGCCATTCGCAGCTTCCTCAACCTTCCGGAAGTGCAACTGATCGAATCGAACGAGCTCAACGCTTACGACATCCTGTGCAACGACTACATCGTGTTCAGCCAGGCGACTCTGCCTGGAGCGTCAGTGGTCGGCGATGCCCCCGCTCCTAAGAAGGCCGTGGCCACCAAGGCCGTCGCCGACAAGCCGGCTGCCAAGAAGCCGGTGGCCAAGAAGGCTGCCGCGCCGGTCGCCAAGAAGAAAGCAACGGGCAAGTCATGAAGGAGCCGAACCAATGAAAGACCCACGCGACATCATCCTGGCTCCAATCGTTTCGGAGAAGAGCTACGGCCTCATCGAGCAGGGCGTGTACACGTTCAAGGTGCACCCGAGCGCGAGCAAGCCCGAAATCGGCGACGCCATCGAGAGCATCTGGGGTGTCACCGTCTTGAAGGTCAACACGCTCAATCGCAAGGGCAAGGTCACGCGCGCGCGTCGCGCCGGCCGATCCGGTTCCAAACCCGACACCAAGCGGGCCATCGTCACCCTGGCAGCGGGCGATGAAATCCCGCTGTTCGAGCACTGAGGCGTAACACCATGGCTATTCGTTCACGCAAGCCCACCAGCGCCGGCCGTCGTTTCCAGACCAGCTCCGATTTCGCCGAGATCACCAAGTCATCGCCCGAGCGCTCGCTCACCTCGTCGCTCACCAAGAGCGGCGGCCGCAACGTCTACGGCCGCAAGACCAGTCGCCATCGCGGCGGTGGTCACAAGCGCCAGTACCGCATCATCGACTTCAAGCGCGTCAAGGACGGCGTCACCGCCAAGGTCGCTGCCATCGAGTACGACCCCAACCGCACGTGCCGTATCGCACTGCTGCACTACGGCGACGGTGAGAAGGCTTACATCCTTGCTCCCAAGGGCCTCAACGTCGGCGACCACGTGTCGTCGGGCGCCGGTTCCGATATCAAGCCGGGCAACGCGTTGCCGCTGCGCTTCATCCCGGTCGGCACCACCATTCACAACGTGGAGCTACGCCCCGGCGAGGGCGGCAAGATGGCGCGTTCTGCCGGCACCGCCGTGCAGTTGGTCGCCAAGGAAGGCGACTTCGCCACCTTGCGTATGCCAAGCACAGAGATGCGGCGAGTGCTCATCGATTGTCGCGCCACGGTCGGCGAGGTCGGCAACAGCGAGCACGAGTTGGTCACCATCGGCAAGGCCGGTCGTAATCGATGGAAGGGCGTGCGCCCGCAGACTCGCGGCGTCGCGATGAACCCTGTCGACCACCCACTCGGCGGCGGCGAGGGCCGTACCTCCGGCGGTCGCCCGCCGGTATCACCATGGGGCAAGCCAGAAGGTGTTCGCACCCGCAACACCAACAAGCCATCGCAGAAGCTCGTCGTGCGCCGCCGTCGCACCTCGAAGGGTCGCCGATAATGAACAGGAACCGGTAAACCGCCATGTCACGCAGTCTCAAGAAGGGCCCGTTCGTCGACGATCACCTGTTGAAGAAGGTCGACGTGCAAAACCAAGCCGGCGATCGCAAGGTGATCAAGACCTGGAGCCGACGCAGCACCATCATCCCCGACATGGTCGGCCACACGATCGCCGTCCACGACGGTCGCAAGCATGTGCCGGTGTACATCACCGAAAGCATGGTCGGTCACAAACTCGGTGAGTTCAGCCCGACGCGTACCTTCAAGTACCACGCCGGCCAGGAAAAGAACACGAAGGGTCGCCCGCGATGACCGGTCCCAAGTTGAACGAACGGTCATTCGTGGCCGGCGAGCGTGCCGGCACCAAGGCCAGCGCCAAGTACATGCGCTTCTCGGCCTCGAAGGCGCGCGCCGTGCTCGACCTCGTGCGTGGCCTGCCTGTGCGCGCCGCCGACGAAGTGTTGCAGTTCACCGACCGCGATGCCGCAGTGGTGGTTCGCAAGGTGCTCGCGTCCGCGGTCGCCAACGCGCAGCACAACGACGAGCAAGATCCCGAAGAGTTGTACATCGTCGCCTGCTATGCCGACGAAGGACCGACGCTGAAGCGGTTCACCCCGCGCGCTCGCGGCCGCGCAGGAAGCATTCGCAAGCGCAGTTGCCACATCACAGTCGTCGTCGCCCGTCTCGACGACGAGCGTCTGGAAATCGTGCAGGCCCGGGAAGCTCGTCGTACGGCCACGGGTCGCCGTCGTGCCACCGGGGGACCAACGGCCAGTCGCAGGGCACGCGTCGAACGCAGCCGGCAACGAGCCACATCGCTGAAAGCCGGCGACGAAACCGGCGACGAAACCGGCGACGCCGAAGGCGGAGCCGAGCCGATCGACGATGCCGACGCGAGAGTTGTCGACGACGTGGCAGCCGAAGCCGCGCCCGCCAAGAAGGCTCCGGCCAAGAAGGCGCCGACAAAGGCCGCTGCACCCGCCGCCAAGAAGCCTGCTGCCAAGAAGGCCGCCAGCCCGACGAAAAAGGCTGCCGACAAGCCTGCCAAGGAGGACAAGTAACATGGGTCAAAAGATCAACCCTTACGGCTTCCGGCTAGGCATCACCACCGACTGGAAGAGTCGTTGGTTCAGCGAGCGTGAGTACAAGGACTATCTCACCGAGGATTGGAAGATCCGTCGGGCGTTGATGACCAAACTCGAATCAGCCGCGGTGAGTCGTATCGAGATCGAGCGCACCCGCGACAAGGTCCGCATCGACATCCACACCGCTCGTCCCGGAATCGTCATCGGCCGCCGCGGTGCCCAAGCCGACGAACTGCGCGCGCTGCTCACCGAGATCACCCACAACCCGAAGGTGCAGCTCAACATCGTCGAGATCAAGAGCCCCGAACTTGACGCGGCCTTGATCGCTCAGGGTGTTGCCGACCAGTTGGTCAACCGCATCGCTTTCCGTCGTGCGATGAAGCGCGCGGTGCAGAACGCTCAGAAGGCTGGCGCGCTCGGTATCCGCGTGCAGTGCTCGGGTCGGCTCGGTGGCGCCGAAATGAGTCGCACTGAGTGGTACCGCGAGGGTCGCGTTCCGCTGCACACGCTGCGCGCCGACATCGACTACGGCATGCGCGAAGCCCGCACGTCCAGCGGCCGTGTCGGCGTGAAGGTCTGGATCTACCGCGGCGACATCGTTCCCTACAAGTCACTCGGCGAGGACAAGGCGATTCGTGAAGCAGCCATGGCAGTCGGCGATGCCTCAGGTCTCGGCGAAGGCCCGCGCCGGGTTGTGTCGTCGGCCGGTCGTCGCAAGGTCGACGAGCTTGAGGCAGAAGCGTCGCCGCTCATCAAGGAAGCCGATCCCGAGTTGGAGAAGCTGCTCGATGAGGAAGAGGAAATCGCCCGCCGTACGCACGGCGCCGCGCAAGAAGCACCGCACTTCCGTGGGGAGGACTGATCCACCATGTTGATGCCACGCAAAGTCGCACACCGCAAGCACCACCGCGGTCATACCGCCGGCCTCTCCAAGGGCGGCAACGAGTTGGCCTTCGGCGAATACGGAATCCAGGCGCTCGAGCCGGGCTGGCTGTCAGCTCGCCAGATCGAAGCTGCTCGTATCGCCATGACCCGCGCGATCAAGCGTGGGGGCAAGGTCTGGATCAACATCTTCCCCGACAAGCCGGTCACCAAGAAGCCCGCCGAGACCCGCATGGGTTCCGGTAAGGGCAATCCCGAGTTCTGGGTGGCAGTGGTTCGCCCCGGTCGCGTGCTGTTCGAGCTGTCCTACCCCGACGAGGCCACCGCGCGCAGCGCGATGTCGAAGGCGATCCAGAAGCTTCCGATCAAGGCCCGCATCATCGATCGCACCGAGGTGTACTGAGATGTCACGTTCCAATACCGAGCTGAAAGAACTCGATCTCGCCAGCCTCGTCGAGGAGTTGCGTGCCACCAAACAGGAGGCGCTCAACCTGCGTTTTCGAAATGCAACCGGGCAACTCGACAACAACGCCGAGCTGAAGAACGTACGTCGTCACATCGCCCGAATCAACACTCACATTCGTGCGCGCGAGATCGTGCTCGCCGAAGCCGTTCAGGCAAAGGGAAGTAACTGATGTCCGAAATCGAAACCAACGCCAACACCAACGACAGTGAGCGTAAGAATCGCAAGACCCGCGAAGGCATGGTCGTCTCCAACAAGATGGACAAGACCGCCGTCGTCGCGGTGGTCGAGCGTGTTCGCCATGCCAAGTACGGCAAGTTCATGATGCGCACCAAGAAGCTCTACGCGCACGACGAGACCAACGACGTCAACATTGGCGATCGCGTGAGCGTGATGGAAACCCGTCCCCTGAGCAAGAACAAGCGCTGGCGGATCGTGGAAGTCCTGGAGAGGGCCAAATGATTCAGCAAGAGTCGCGCCTGCGCGTCGCCGACAACAGCGGTGCCAAAGAAGTGCTTTGCATCAAGGTGCTCGGTGGCACCCGCCGTCGTTACGCGGGCATCGGTGACATCTTCGTCGCTACCGTCAAAGACGCCATCCCCGGCGCCGGCGTGAAGAAGGGCGATGTCGTCAAGTGCGTGGTCGTGCGCACGAAGAAGGAGCGCCGCCGCCCCGACGGCAGCTATATCCGTTTCGACGAGAACGCAGCCGTCATCATCAAGGACGACCTCACCCCGCGTGGCACCCGCATCTTCGGGCCAGTCGGTCGTGAGTTGCGTGACAAGAAGTTCATGCGCATCGTGTCGCTGGCCCCGGAGGTGTTGTGACCATGAAGCTCAAGAAGGGTGACACCGTGCTGGTGATTTCCGGCAAGGACAAGGGCCAAGAGGGCGAAGTGGTGCAGGTAATGCCCAACGACAACAAGATCATCGTCAACGGCATCAACACCGCCAAGAAGCACAGCAAGGTGAGCAAGAACAACAAGCAGGGCGGCATCATTGACCGCGACATGCCGGTTGATGCGAGCAACGTGATGCTTGTCCACAAGGGCAAGCCGACCCGCGTCGGCTACAAGGTGCAACCCGATGGCAACAAGGTTCGCATCGCCAAGCGAAGTGGTGAGGTGATCTCATGAGCGCCGTTCTTTCGATGCCGCGCCTGAAGCAGAAGTATCAGTCCGAGATCCGTGCGGCGCTGAAGACTTCGCTCGACCTCGGCAACCCGATGCAGGTGCCGAACCTCGAAAAGATCGTCATCAACATGGGCGTCGGCCGTGCTACCCAACAGCCATCGCTGCTCGAAGGTGCCGTGGCCGATCTGACCAAGCTGAGCGGCCAGAAGCCGATCATTACCAAGGCCAAGGATTCGATCGCTGCCTTCAAGCTGCGCGAGGGTCAGTCGATCGGCTGCAAGGTCACCCTGCGCGGCGACCGCATGTGGGAGTTCCTCGACCGCCTGATCTCGGTTGCGATTCCACGCATTCGCGACTTCCGTGGACTTCCGGCGCACAGCTGGGACGGCCGCGGCAACTACACCTTCGGTCTCAACGACCAGACGGTCTTCCCCGAGATCGACTACGACAAGATCGATACAGCGCGCGGCATGGACATCACCATCGTCACCAGCGCCGTCACCAACGAGCAGGGCAAGGCCTTGCTCGATGCTTTCGGGTTCCCGTTCAAGCGGGGCGACGACGCGGGCGCTGCTCCGAAAAAGCGTCGCGGTCCCGGGCGTGGCGGCAAAGGCGCAGCCTATTCGGCTGCGAAGAAGAAGTAGAGGGCACTGGAATGGCAAAGAAGTCGTTGATCAACAAGTCGAACGCCACACCGAAGTTCAAGGTGCGCGGCTATACGCGGTGCCGTCGTTGTGGCCGCGCCCGTTCGGTATTCCGCAAGTTCGGCCTCTGCCGCGTATGCCTTCGCGAGATGGCACACGCAGGCGAGATCCCGGGCATCACGAAGGCGAGCTGGTGAGGAGAAGACATGCTGACTGATCCAATCGCCGACATGCTCACTCGCATTCGCAACGCCAACACGGCGATGCACGACGAGGTGCGCATGCCTGCGTCCAAACAAAAGGTTGCACTGGCTGCGATCCTCCAGAAGGAGGGTTACATCACCGGGTTCACGTTGTCGCCGGCCACTTCGGCGCCCGGCGACGTACTCACCATCTCGATGAAGTATTCGAGCGACCGCAAGCGCACCATCTCCGGTGTGCGTCGAATCTCCACTCCCGGGCTGCGGATCTACCGTGGTTCCGGTGCCGTGCCACGCGTTCTCGGTGGCCTCGGTGTTGCCGTCCTGTCCACCAGCCAGGGGCTGATGACCGACCGCGAAGCGCGCAAGCGCAAAGTGGGCGGCGAAGTCCTCTGCTACGTCTGGTGAGAAAGAAGAATCGTCATGTCTCGCATCGGTAACTCACCCATCGCCGTCCCTGGCGGCGTCGACGTCACCATCGCCAACAGCGTCGAGGGATCGTCGGTCACCGTCAAGGGACCAAAGGGCACTCTCTCACGCACGCTGCCCGGCGAGATCACGGTTCGCCGCGACGAAGCCACCTTGGTGGTCGATCGCCCCAACGACGAACGTTCGAGCCGTGCCCTCCACGGACTGAGCCGCACTTTGGTCAGCAACATGGTGGTCGGCGTCACCGATGGGTTTGCCAAGGAGTTGGAGATCATCGGTGTCGGCTATCGCGCGGAAGCAGTTTCGCCAACACAACTGCGCATGGCGCTCGGCTTCAGCCACCCGGTGCTGATGGCAGCACCCGCCGGTGTCACCTTCGAAGTGCCGAGCCAGACGCGCATCATCGTGCGTGGCATCGACAAGGAAGTCGTCGGCCAGGTTGCCGCCAACATCCGCGCCGTACGCAAGCCCGAACCGTACAAGGGCAAGGGTGTGCGCTACCTCGGCGAGAAGGTCCTACGCAAGGCCGGCAAGACGGGCAAGAAGTGAGAACGACCATGGAAGAGTCAAAGTCATGAGCAGCACAGCACAGAAGCGTCGCACCGGGCGCATGACACGTCATCGCCGAGTGCGCAAGAAGATCCATGGCACCGCGGCTCGGCCGCGCCTCGCCGTGTTCCGCTCGAACAAGCATCTGTCGTTGCAGCTGATCGACGATGTTGCCGGGCGCACGTTGCTGTCCGCAAGCACCACCGAGCCGACGTTGCGTGGCGACGGTGGAGCAACCGTTGCTGCAGCCACCCGGCTCGGCACAGCTCTTGCCGAGCGAGCCAAGGCCGCCGGTGTCAAGCAAGTCGTCTTCGACCGCGGTGGGTTTCTCTACCACGGTCGTGTCGCCGCAGTAGCCGCTGCGGCCCGTGAAGCAGGTTTGGAGTTCTGATGGCTGGCCCCTCGAATTACGGCAATCGCAATGAAGAACGCGCCCCGGATCCAAGCGGGCTCCGCGAGTCTCGCGTGGTTGCAATCAACCGCGTCGCCAAGGTCGTCAAGGGCGGTCGGCGTGTCTCGATTACCGCGCTGGTAGTCGTGGGCGACGGCAACGGCCGCGTCGGCCTCGGCTACGGCAAGGCCAAGGAAGTGCCGCTCGCGATTCAGAAGGGCACCGAGGAGGCCAAGAAGAATCTGTTCGACGTCCCGCTCGCCGGCAGCACCATCACGCATCCGATCATCGGCATCAACTCCGCCGGTCGCGTCCTGATGAAGCCTGCCGCCCCCGGTACCGGCGTCATCGCCGGTGGTGCCGCTCGCGTCATTCTTGAAGAGGCAGGCATCCACGACGTGCTGTGCAAGTCGCTTGGCTCGTCCAACGCGATCAACGTGGCCCGCGCAACAATCAACGGCCTGCAGTCATTGCAACGACCCGACGAGGTTGCTGCTCGCCGCGGCCTGGCCGCCGACGAGTTCGTGCCCAAGGGTGTGCTGCGTGCTTACAACGAGCGCAAGACGCAGATCGCTTCAGGAGGAACACGCTGATGAGCGCCGACAGGACAGCAAGCAAGGGCACCGTGACCGTGCGCCAGATTCGTTCGGCGATCGGTAACAAACCCAAGAACCGCGGCACATTACGAGCGCTCGGTCTGCGCAAGATCGGCGACAGCAACGTGTTGCCCGACCGGCCCGAGATCCGCGGGATGATCGCCCGCGTTCCTCATCTCATCGAAGTAACGGAGAACTGACATGCGCGTCGACCAACTTTCTCCAGTGCCGGGCTCGAACAAGGCCAAGAAGCGTGTGGGCCGCGGCATCGGCGGCAAAGGCGGCAAGACCGCCGGCGCCGGTACCAAGGGCCAGCACTCACGCGGTCGCGGCAAGGTCGCGCGCGGCTTCGAAGGTGGCCAGACCGGCCTCAAGATGCGCGTGCCAAAGCTGAAGGGTTTCAACAACCCCTTCCGAGTTGAGTACAGCCCGGTGAACCTTGACCAGCTCTCGGCACTGGCTGCCACGGAGGTGACGCCGGAGGTGCTGGTGGCCGCCGGCCTCGTTCGCAAGGGCACGCTCGTAAAGGTGCTCGCCCGCGGCGAAATCGCCGTTGCCGTGCAACTTACCGCCCACGCCGTTTCCAAGGCTGCGGACTCGGCGATCACTGCCGCAGGGGGTAGCGTCACGCTGTTGCCGTTGCCCTTCAAGCAGGGTCGTCCACCGGTCAAGGGCAATCAGTTCACCAACCGCTGATCCATCACTTCTGATCCATCACTTCTGATCCATCACTTCGCCGACGTAAACCTGTAGTCCGAAACCGCTGGGAGCTTGCTCATGTTCTCCAACTTGAAGAACGTCTTCAGGGTGCCCGATCTGCGCAACAAGATCCTGTTCCTGTTGGCCATGGTGCTGCTGTACCGCTTGGGCGTGGCCATCCGTGTCCCCGGTATCGACCAGGATCAGGTGCAGCAACTGAAGGCTTCCGCCCAGTCGCAGGGCGCGCTCGGCTTCTTCAACCTGTTCAGCGGCGGCGCCTTCGCCAGCTTCAGCATCTTCGCGCTCGGCATCATGCCGTACATAACGGCGAGCATCATCATGCAGGTGCTCGGGGTCGTCATCCCGAAGTTGGAGAAGCTCCAGCAAGAGGGCGCAGTTGGGCAACGCAAAATCACGCAGTACACCCGCTATCTCGCAATCGGCATCTCCACGTTGCAGGCGACCGCACTCACATTCATCTTCGGCAACGGCAACGGCAACGCGTTCTTCGGCGCCGCGCAACGGCTTCCTACCAATCTGCGGCTGCTGCCCGATGGCATGTGGCCGCGTGGCTACCTCGTCATCATCACCCTCGTCGGTGGCACTGCGGTGCTGATGTGGCTGGGTGAACTGATCAGCCAGCGCGGCATAGGTAACGGCATGAGCATGGTGATCTTCGCGTCGGTCGTGAGCGGCCTGCCGTCAGGCTTCTACTCCGTTTGGGTGGAGAAGAACGCCTTCATCTTCGGAATCCTGCTGGCGTTGTGCATCTTCATCGTGTTTGCAGTGGTGCGCGTGGAGCTCGCGCAACGACGGATTCCCGTGCAATTCGCCAAGCGAGTAGTGGGCCGACGCATGTACGGCGGCCAGAGCACTTACATACCGTTGAAGGTGAACCAGAGCGGTGTCGTACCGATCATCTTCGCGAGTTCGGTGCTGCTGCTGCCGGTGTTGCTCTCCAACCTGCTCGGCAGCACCGACGGTGGCTGGCGGTTCTGGGTGCAACAGAAGGTCGACCAATATCTGATCAACAGCCAGAACATCGTTTACATCGCGCTGTTTTCGTTGATGATTGTTGCCTTCGCCTACTTCTATAACTCGATCGCGTTCGACCCGATTCGACAGGCCGACCAAATCCGCCGCCAGGGCGGATTTATTCCGGGTGTCCGACCCGGCCCGCAAACCGAGGCCTACTTGGCCAAGGCGGTCAACCGCATCACGTTGCCGGGCGCCGTGTTCATCGCCATCATCGCCATCCTGCCGTACTTGTTGCTCTGGTCATTCGACGTACAGAACTTCCCGTTCGCAGGCACCACTGTGCTGATCGCCGTTGGCGTTGCGCTCGAGTTGATGCGCCAGATCGACAGCCAGTTGATGCTGCGCAACTACGAGGGCTTCCTGAAGTGATCCCAGGCGCCCGGCTGATCCTGCTCGGTCGCCAAGGCGCTGGCAAGGGAACCCAATGTGTGCGGCTTTCGCGCCAGTTCGTTGTGCCGCACATCAGTACGGGCGACATGTTGCGCGCGGCCGAACGTGAGGGCAGCGAATTGGGCGTGATGGCCAAGCGGGTGATGGAAGAAGGCGGATTGGTGGGCGACGAGATCATGGTCGGTCTCATCCGCGAGCGTTTGTCGCAGCCCGATGCAGTTGGTCGCGGGTACATTCTCGACGGCTTTCCACGCACGGTGCCACAGGCCGTGGCACTCGACGAGCTGACCGCCGAGCTACCGCTCGACGTGGTGATCGATCTCGACGTACCGCGGGAGCTGGTGCTCAACCGGCTGTCGGCGCGGCGGGTGTGTCGCGACTGCGGGACCAACTATGTCTCGAGTGGGGTCGAGAGGCTGCCGTGGATCTGTGAGGTGTGCGGTGGCGATGTTGTTCGCCGTGACGACGACACGCCGGAAGCGATCATGCACCGGCTCGACCTCTACGACAAGATGACCGCACCGCTGATCGAGTACTACCAGCGTGGGGGACGATTGACGATCATCGACGGAGTGGCCACCGCCGATGAGGTATCCCGCCGCATCACCGCCGCCGTCGAAACGGCCCGCGCCAACCGCTAGCGCATCCCTCCCGGGGGTTTCCTACCGATTTCGCTGCCTAGGGGGTTTCCGGCACGCCCACGGGCACGAAACCCCCGAGCGCATGAAACCCCCGGCGGTTAGCGGGTGGCGGTGCCGTCGATTACCACGGGCGTGCCGTTCAGGATCGTGTGCCTGACCTTCCCGCGCAACTCGCGGCCCGCGTAAGGGGTGTTGCGACTCTTGCTTGCCAACTGGGCGGGTGCGACCGTCCACGGTTGCGCGGGGTCGAACACCGTCAGATTGGCGGGTTCGCCCACTGCAATTGGTCGGCCGTGGCGGTCGGCGATACCGGCGATTGCTGCCGGCTTCCAACTCAAGGCCGCCACGATCTGCGCCAAGGGCATGTCGAGTTCGCTGATCGACAGCGCCAGCGCGGTCTCGAGGCCAAGCATTCCC
>JACQZX010000127.1 GCA_016213665.1 Actinomycetota bacterium
AAACACCGGTGGGGAACCAGCCCAAAACGTCGACGATCAGATCGGTATTACCACGCTCGTTGAACAACGAGATCTGACCACCGGCACCCAACGCGACAATCACCATATTCGGAGTCGTGATGTTCGCCCGCAAGTTGAGATTGGAAGCATTCGGCTGTGCCGCACCCGCCGGCCACACCGTCACAAAGGAATCAGAAGTCGGCCCAGTAGCAGTCACATTCAACGCCACCGCACCAACACCACTCGCCGGCACCCCACCACGATTCGAGATCGTCACATTGGTCACGGACGCGATGCCAACCGGACCACCACCGGCGAACAAACCATCGATCGTCGACCCACCAACACGCGTATCCATCAACCGCGCCGGCACCAAACCGTGAAACGTGTCGCCAGGCGGCGGCGCTGCCTGTACGAAGCCCCCCACCGGAACCGCCAAAGACACCAACAGCGCGGCAACCGTTCCAACGACGAACCCACGAGAATGAGACATAGGCGCCAGACCCTAACACCACCACCTCGGGACCTTCCGGGGTGTGGGAACCAGCGGACGGTGACCCCATGGTCAAGGCATAGGCTGGACCCATGTCCGCTATCTCCAAGGCAACGGCAGGGAACGAGTCACACCTCTCCAACGTCTGGTTCAACGTCACCCCGTTGGAAGTCATCCACGGCAGTGGCTGTTGGGTGACGAGCGTGGGTGGCGAGGAGTACCTCGACTTTGCTGCGGGCATTGCGGTCAACTCGACAGGCCACGCCCACCCGGCGGTGGCGGCGGCCATTGCCGATCAGGCCAAACGGTTCATTCACGCCCAGGTCAACGTGTTCCGGCACGACCTACTCGAACCGTTGGCCACCAAACTCGCCGAGCTGGCACCAGGCCGCATCGACACCTTCTTCTTTGCCAACTCCGGTGCCGAGATCACCGAAGCGGCGGTCAAGCTGGCCAAGCAAGCCACCAAGCGTCCGCACATCATCGTGTTCGGTGGCAGCTTCCACGGCCGCACGCACATGACGATGGCGATGACCACCAGCAAGACCGGTTACCGCGCGGGCTATGCGCCGTTGCCGTCGGGAGTTTTCGTTGCACCGTTTCCGGACCCACTGGCGAACGACCAGGCCGCCGAGGTCGCCAAGGCGTTGCAGGGTCTCGATCACATCCTCAAGTCGCTCACCTCGCCAGAGGAAACCGCGGCGATGATCCTGGAACCTGTGTTGGGTGAAGGTGGCTACATGCAGGCCCCGGCCGCATTCATCGCCGGTCTTGCGCAGCGCTGCCGACAACACGGCATCTTGTTCATCGCCGACGAGGTGCAGAGCGGCTTCGGTCGCACCGGCAAGATGTTCGCAGTCGACCACTACGGGTTCGAACCCGACATCATCTGCATGGCCAAGGGAATTGCCAGTGGCTTCCCGTTCTCGGCGCTGGGCACGCGGCGCGAGCTCGACGACAAGTGGCCCAAGGGCAGCCACGGTGGAACCTACGGCGGTAACGCGATGGGTTGCGCGGCGGCGCTGGCCACCATCGACATCCTCACCGCACCCGGTTTCATGGACAACGTCAACGCTCGCGGCGAGCAGTTGCGCCATGGGTTGCGCGAGCTACAAGCGGAATACTCCACGATCACCCAGGTGCGCGGCCCGGGGCTGATGGTTGGCACCGAGTTCGACGATCCGGCGCGGGTGTCCGCGATCATCAAGCACTGCCTGGAGGAAGGTCACCTGATCCTGATGAACGCCGGCACTTACGGCAAGTGCGTGCGCTGGATGCCGCCTCTCGTCGTCAACGAGCGCGAGATCGACCTTGCTCTTGCGGCGTTCGGCGCCGCGCTCAAGGCCACAGCCTGACGGTCGTCTGGTGCCTCGCCTCGACGCCGAGCGAATCGACCTCTGGCGACAACTGTGTACGACGTCAACGGTGCTGCAACGACGCTTCGAACAGATCTTGCTCGATGAGCACAACATCTCGCTGGCATGGTACGACGCGCTGACGGCCATCCGTACGGCTGGCGGCAAGATGCGGGTGCACCAACTCTGCCAAGCACTCTCGGAGGTACCCAGCAGCCTTTCTCGCCGACTCGACCGCCTGGAGGACGACGGCTTGGTGACGCGCCGGGCGACACCCGAACCCGACGATCGGCGAGCCGTGACGGTCGCGCTCACCCGCGAGGGTCGCAGTGTCTGGCGCGACGCCAACATCACCTACCGCAGAATCGTGCAGGAACACTTCGCGCAACACCTCACAGAGACCGACATCGCGGCGCTGCACCGGTTGTGGGCGAAGCTCGGTTAGACCCTCGATGGCGACAGCGCGAGTTGGGTGAGCCCGGCGAGTGCGGGCAGACTGAGCACATGATCAACGCAGTCATTGTCGACGCCGTTCGTACGCCCCTTGGCCGCCGTAACGGCAAGTTGAGTGATTGGCACCCGGTCGATCTGGCCGCCGAAACGCTGAAGGCGCTGCAGACCCGAACCGGCATCGACCCGGGATTGGTCGACGATGTCGTCATGGGTTGCGTGATGCAGGTCGGTGAGCAGTCGCTCAACGTCGCCCGCAACGCCGTATTGGCCGCAGGCTGGCCTGAGCACGTTCCCGGTACCACCGTCGATCGTCAGTGTGGCAGCAGCCAGCAAGCCGCGCACTTTGCTGCTCAGGGTGTGATGGCCGGCTCGTACGACATCGTCGTTGCGGCCGGTGTAGAGGTGATGACGCGAGTGCCCATGGGTTCGTCGGTGGCCGACGGCAAGTTCGGCTTCCCGTTCGGACCCGCGCTCGGAGTGCGCTACGCACCCGAGGGCGGTCTCGTCCCGCAGGGCGTCTCGGCGGAGATGGTCGCCGAGAAGTGGGGCCTCGGTCGCGAAGACCTCGACCGTTTCGGTGCCCGCTCGCAGCAGTACGCACGGCGGGCCACCGACGAGGGACGTTTTCAGCGCGAAATAATTCCATTGCTCGCCAACGACGGGGCATTGATGACCCAAGACGAAGGTCTGCGCGAGACGACCATCGAGTCGCTGGCCAAGTTGAAGCCGGCCTTTCTCGCCGAGGACAAGGGCGGGCGGGTGACCGCCGGCAACTCGTCGCAGATCACCGATGGTGCCGCCGCGGTGCTGATCATGAGTGAGGCGAAAGCGAAGCAACTGGGCTTGACCCCGCGGGCACGCTTTGTCGACTTCGCCCTCGGCGGCGACAGTCCCCGGATGATGCTCACCGCTCCGATACCGGCGACGGCGAAAGTGCTTGCCCGCTCCGGCCTCTCGATCGACGACATCGACCTCACCGAGATCAACGAGGCCTTCGCGTCGGTCGTACTGGCGTGGGAGAAGGAGTTCCACCCCGACATGGAGAAGGTGAACGTGAACGGCGGCGCAATTGCCCTCGGCCATCCGCTCGGCGCCTCCGGGGCTCGCCTCACGACCACCCTCTTGAACGAACTCGATCGCACCGGCGGCCGCTACGGCTTGCAGGTGATGTGCGAGGGTGGCGGCATGGCCAACGCGATGATCATCGAGCGGTTGGGCTGATGCGCAAGCACCGGTATTCAACGGTTGTGACGATCGTCGTGCTGCTCGCTTTGGCGGCATGCGGCGGCTCGGACAAGTCAGGTAGCAGCGATACCGACAGCAACGCCGGCGATAACAGCGACGACACGGTGAACAACGACACGGTGAACGACGCCCCACTGCCCGCGGAGTGTGCCCTTGCGCCCTACACGGTCTTCGTCGTGCGTGACGGCGAGTCGCCCGCCGGGTCGGAGACCTTCGAAGTCGTCGGCGCCGCCGCCGTGCAGATTCCGCTGGTGCCCGACGCCGAGCAGGTGCTGACCGCCGAGCAATCGTTCCAGCAAGGCGAGACCACCGATCTGCTCGGCTACGGGTTGCTGTTCGGCGACGAGGTGTTCGGTGTCGACGATGTGTCGCTGTTCGGTGGCTATACGCCCGAACAGGCGGGCAAGAGTCGCGGTGTGGTCAGCATCTACCCGAGCACAACCACGCCGCTGGCGGTAGGCGATGTGGTGACGCCAGGGCGCATGGAAGATCTCGGCATGTTCACCACCCTCAACAATCTCGGCATGGATTTCAAGGCCACCCCCGACGAGTTCATGTCCTACCTGAACAGCATCGAGGGAAGCGTCACTGTGCTCGGCCTTAATGACGAGGCGATCTGTCTGGATGTCGACCTGCGCTGGCAAGTCAGCGACTTCAGCTCGGAGGCGACGGGAACCCTAACTATCCAGGGAATCTTCACGGCTCCGCTCGCCGAGCGAACATTGCCGCTGGGCTAGAGGGTTCGCGCATGCCAGCCCTTGCCACCGTCATCTGGGTCGCGTTGGCATTGCTGATCGGCTTCGTCCTGTGGAAAAGTGGCATGGCGATGCTGCGCAGCCTCACCACGCCGATGCCCGAGCCACCGCCGGCGGGTGAAATGCGCAAGGTGAACGTGAAGTACCGCTGCACCGTTTGCGGGTTGGAGATCAGGCTGACTCTTGCCCCGGATGAAGACCCACCGCCGCCCAAGCACTGCCTGGAGGAGATGGCGATCATCGCCCCGCTGTACGAGTAGCGACCGCCGCCCCAGCTGGCTGGTCTCCACAGGCTGTGGATAAACCTGGGTGTAATTACAGTCCTGTTATTACAGGCCTGTGACGCCGGAGTCTTGGTGGGCCTGTCAGCGCCACTTCGTGGCGGTGAACAATCCGGCCATCATCAGCCCGAGCCCGACCAGCACCGGTGAGTTGGTGTTCTCGAAGATCAGATACCGCGTCAAGATCGAAACGACGCCAAGCCCGATGAACGCGAACATCAATATCGGGATCCACCGCGGACTCTCGTAGAACTCTTTAGGAGTGGGCGGGGTGTAGCGACTCGACTGGGTCACCGAGCTCTCGTGGTGGGCAGCCTCTTTGGCCATCGCACCGGCGTGTGCCGGCGACGGGCCTCTGGAGGAACCTGTGCCCTTGGGAGTTACACGACCGGTCGTCTTACGTTTCGGAGGAGCCACGGGCGCAGAGTCTAGGGCGTCGCCGCGGCTTACGGCCCGGTCGTGGTGGTCGTGCTGCTGCTGGTCGTGGTCGTCGAACTGGTGCTGGTGGTCGTGGCCGGTGCCACCGACTTTCCGACGGTCAACTTGATCACCGTCGCGGGTGCTACATCGGTGCCGCTGGCAATATTTTGCGTCATCACCTTGCCGTCGTTCGGATCGGCAACCGGCAGATCTTGGTAGGTCACCTCAACGCCGAGGCCCAGCTGACTGAGCTTGGCGCGAGCCTGTGCCTCGCTGAGCCCGGTGAGCGTCGGCACCTTCACCAACGCCGGACCACTGGAAACGAACAGCTTCACCGAACCGCCCACGACCAGCGGTTGCCCCGCCTCTGGATCGGTGCGGGTGGCGCGGCCGGCGGGAATCGAGTCGCTGGGCTCGGCCTGCACCGTGACCGCGAACTTGTACGGATTGCCCGACAACTCGGCCAAGGCGTTGGCCTGCGAAAGGCCCTCAACGACGGGAACGGTCACTTCGCCGGGCTCGGCCGAGACAACCACCACCACGGTGTCGCCCTGCTTCACGTCGCTGCCCGCTGGCGGCTCGGTGCGGATCACGCGCCCAGGCTCGATCGTCGGGTTCTCCTCTGACGCGATGACGACAACGAGGCCCTGCCCCGTGAGCACGAGATCGGCTTCCTGCTGCAGTTTGCCCGTCATGTCATCGAGGGCGAACGGGTCTTTGATCGGGTTGTAATAGACGGTGACGAATTGCCCGCGCTGCACGACGACGCCGGCCACCGGGTCGGTGCGCACGATCGCACCCTCGGGAACATCCGGACTCTCCTCAATTTCCGGCGCGTTCAACTCCAACCCCGCGTCGGTGAGTATCTGCGAACCCTCGTCGAGCGCGAACAGAGTTACGTCAGGCATCGCGAACGAACTCGCCTGATCGTCGCTCGACAACGAGTTGAACAACACGATCGCACCGACCACGAGCGCCACCAGCGCCATGAATCCGACAATCGCATAGAGGCCACCGTTGGCAGCGCCGCCACTCGGCGGTTGCCCAACCTGACGCATCTGCCCGGTCTGGCCGATCTGGCCGACCGCCCTCGTGCGCGGCATGGCCGCGGTGCCCGTCGCCGAGGGTCCGAGGCGCGGCGCACCGTTGGGTTGCGGGCCGCGAGGGGCGCCAGCCGCGCCCGTTGCTCCGGCAGCACCAGCCGCTGCGGAGGTGAGCGCCTGCACCGGTTCGCCGTTGCGGAAACGACGTAGGTCGTCACGCAAGGCTTCCGCGTTCGGGTAACGAATCTCGGGTCGCTTGGCCAGCAGCTTGGCGACGATGGCCTCGAACGACCTGGGAACGTCGACCACGAGCTGATTGATCGGGCGTGGCATCTCGTGCACCTGCTTGTAAGCGATGCTGACCGGATTTTCACCTGTGAACGGTGGAACACCGGCCACCATCTCGTACAGCACAACGCCCAGCGAATAGAGATCGCTACGCGGGTCGGGTTGCGCACCCTGGGCCTGCTCGGGCGAGAAGTAGGTGGCGGTACCCATCACCGAGCCGGCCTGGGTGAGATTGCTCTCCGTTCCGGCGTTCATCGCGCGGGCGATGCCGAAGTCGGCCACCTTCACTTGGCCGTTGGATCCGACCAGAATGTTTGCCGGCTTGATGTCGCGGTGCACGACACCGTTGCGGTGGGCGAACCCGACAGCGGCGGCGACCTCACCTGCGATTTCCGCGGCCTGCATGCTGTTGACGCTGCCGTTGGCGCGCAAGATGTCGGCAAGCGTGCGACCTTGGACATATTCCATCGCCATGAAGTACGTGTTGCTGTACTGACCCCAGTCGTAGACGCTGACGATGTTTGGGTGATTCAGCCCGGCTGCGCTCTGTGCTTCGCGGCGAAACCGCTCGACGAAGTTGGGGTCGATTGCGAACTCAGGGAACAGAACCTTGATGGCGACGGGTCGATCGAGCAGCAGATCTTGCGCGAGGAAGACATCGGCCATGCCGCCACGCCCGATGCGTTGCTGAAGTTGGTAGCGATCGTTGAGAACGGTCGGCTCTGGACTATCGCTCACTGAACTCTCTTCCAGGATACGAACTTTGCGCGAACTGCTCAGTGGAGGATACCGACCGGGGCCGCTGAAGGTCATTCACGATACGTGTGAGCACGATGCAGCGCAGTTCCTTCAGTTTTCGGTGCTGAACAGATAGTCGAGAATTGTCTTGGCAATCGGCCCCGCCAGCCGACCACCGGTACCGGCACTGATCTCATCGTTGGTGCCCTTGAGCACGACGGCAATCGCATATCGAGGCGCTTCCGCCGGTGCGAAACCGATGATCCAGGCATGCGAACGCTGCGGTTCACCGGCGGCGTTGAGCTGGGCGGTACCGGTCTTGGCCGCGGCTTGAACGCCATTGTTGAGCTGCATCGGCTTGCCGGTACCGCGGTTGACGACCTCGACCATCAGATCGCTGATGGTCGCGGCGGTCGTCGGCGAAATCGGCGTTTTCCACGTGGACGGTTGCGTGCGGTGGAGTATCCGGCCGTTGTGCTCGACGGTGGAATCAAGCACGTAGGGCGCCATCATGCGCCCGCCGTTGGCGACGGTGGCTGCGACCATGCACATGTGCAGCGGAACCATCGTGTCGTTGGCCTGACCGAAACCCCCGATGGCGAGCAGCGGCAGATTCTGGGCAAAGTCGATCGGCTCACTGCCCGAGTATTCGAAGTTGCTCGCCGCCGGAGCGGGCAGGTCGATCGGGAGCTCCTCGCCGATTCCCCAGGCGCGAACACCGGCGACCATTCGTTCGGGACCCAACTCGACTGCCATCTGCGCGAAGGGAATGTTGCAACTGCGATAGAAGACCTCCGTCATCGACCCACCGCACGTACTGCCGCCGTAATTGGTGATCGGGTCGATCGTCTGCGGGGGCAGCCATTCCTTCTCGTCGGGCCAGTCGCGGTCGAGGCTGGTGACGCCATTCTCGAACGCGATGCCGGTAGTGATCACCTTGAAGGCGGAACCGGGCATGTAGCGCTCTTGGTATGCGTTCGCCAAGAGTGGCTTGCTGTCGAGCGAGTTGTAGAAGGCGAGCACATTCTCTGCAGCCTCGGTGTCGTGGTCGGCCACCTGGTTGGCATTGAACCGCGGAAAACTGACCATTGCCAGGATCGCCCCCGTCGCCGGGTCCATCACCACCACCGAACCTTCGCGCTCACCCAACGCATCGGCGGCCACCTGCTGCAGGTCGGCGCGCAGCGTCACTACCACGCTGCCGGTGTTGTCGCCGCCACCGAAGACGCTCGCGACCTTCTGTGCCGCGGTGTCGCCCATCAACACGTCGTTGTGCATTCGCTCGAGTTGGGTGCTTCCGAAGCTGTAGGTGTAGTAACCGGTGACGTTGCTGAAAATTTCCGCCAGCGGGTATTCGCGCTGGTAGTCGAACTCGGAACCTTCCGGGGTAGCAACGCTCTGGGCAATGACCACGCCATCGGCGGTGACGATCGGGCCGCGCAAACGGTTGAAATCGCGAATCGTCTGGCGGTTGTTGAACGGGTTGGCATCCAGCGCTTCCTTGCGCGCCACCTGAATGGTGTTGAGCGCGACGAACACCACCAGATACAACGCCAGCAGCGCGGCCGTCAGTTTGCGAATGCGCGAGTTCACGCGCGCGCCGCTTTCTTCGCGGCGCGGCGAAGTTGGTAAGTCTCCCAACGTTCACCGAGGGAGAGTTCGTCGGGCAGTTCGCCGAGTCGCTTCGCACTGGAATCGCTGATGCGCAACAGCAGCGCGAGGATGATGTAGTTGGAGAGCAGGCTGCTGCCGCCGTAGCTGACGAATGGCAACGTGATGCCGGTGAGCGGAATTACGCGCAACACGCCGGCGGTGATGATGAACGCCTGCATTCCGAGAATGGTCGTCAGACCTGTGGCCAACAGTTTCTCGAAAGTGCGATCGGCACGGATGGCTACGCGCAAACCGGCTCCGATGATCAACACGAAGGCGATGAGAATCGCACCGGCGCCGACCAGGCCCAACTCCTCGCCGATGGCGGCAAAGATGTAATCCGTGCTGGCCGCTGGAATCTTGTTGGGGCTACCCATTCCGAGCCCGGTCCCACCGGTGCCGCCGTTGGCGAAGGCGAACATCGCCTGTGCGGGTTGGTAACCCTTGCCCTCGTATTGCGACCACGGATCGCGCCAGATGGCGACGCGCGTCTGAACAACCTCGAACATGCGATGCGCCGTGATCGCGGCGACGGCGAACAGAACCATGCCGACGAGTAGGTAGATCGCCCGCTCGGTGGCGACCCACATCATCACCGTAAACAAGGTGAAGAACAGCAGTGCCGAGCCAAGGTCTTTCTCCACGACCATCACGGCGACGGCGAAACCCCACGCAAGCGTGATCGGCAACACATAGCGCAACTCGGGGATGCGCATTGGGCCAATGCGTCGCGTGCCGGCAGCGATCAGCTCGCGGTTGTCGGCCAGGTAGGCGGCGAAGAAAAGTGCCAGGCCAATCTTGGCGAACTCGCCCGGCTGAATGTTGATGCGCCCGATGCTGACCCAGATGCGAGCACCGCCGACGCTGCTGCCGATGCCGGGCACCAATGGCAGCATCAGCGAGCCAGCACCGATGAAGAGGAAGGTCCACTTGTAACGGGCCAGATCGGGCGGCCGTTGGATCAGGATCAGCGTCAAGACGAAAGCGACGATGGCGATGAGCGACCATGTGGTCTGCAGCGCGGCTCGTCTGTCGCTGAGTCGGGCGATCATCACGTAGCCGATGCCGTGAAGCAACGCCGCCAACGGGAGCAGCGTTCCGTCGGCGCCGCGGGCGAAGTAGCGAGTGGCGACGTGGGCGGCAACGAGCATGCCGAGCAATGCGACGAGGAATGGCACCACCGTTGCCGGCATTTCGGAGTTCTTGCCCAACGACGCCAGCACGAAGGCGGCACCAGTTATTCCGGCGGCCATCACGACCAAGCCCAACTCGCCGTTTCTACGAGCCGCTGCCAAAGGCGAGTTCATCCTCAGCCCCCGAGCGCGACTGTCGTTGTCGTCGTGCCAGGCGTGGTGGTCGTCGGCGGCGACGATGTCGTGGTGGTGCGTGGAACTGTGGTTGTTGGTTGCGCTGTAGTGGTGCGCAACGGCACAGGCTTGATTTCTTTGTTGTTGCGAACGGCAAGCACGAACGTGATCGCGAGCGTGACAATGGCGAGGCCGGTGAAAGCGAACAGGAACGTGCCGATTCCGTAGTGGCGAGGAACCTTGACCCTCGCGACCTTCGTTATCGGAAGTTCTTCCGTCAACTGTCGTCGCGGCGGCGACGCAGCCGGGGCAACCATCGGCATCACCGGATCAGCAGCATCGGCGTCAACGGCAACATCACTACCAACCACCGGCTGCGACTGATCGATCCACACCAGATCGAGGTCGAGGTCGGCCGTGTTGTCGGCGGATACACCGCCTTCGATGACGTCGACCACTACCACGGTGACGTTGTCGCGCCCACCGTTGCGGTTAGCTGCCGCGACCAAGGCATCGGCGGCGGCCTGCGGATCGACCGAGCCGGACGCGATCTCGGCGATCTCGTCATCGGTGACCTCGTCGACGAGGCCGTCGCTGCACAGCAGAAACCGATCGCCGCGAACGAACGGGAACACCCAGGTGTCGACTCGTACCGTCGGCTCGATGCCGAGTGCACGCGTCACAATGTTGCGGCGCGGGTGTGTGCGCGCCTCGATCTCGGTGATGTGCCCGGTGGACACCAACTCCTGCACGTAGCTGTGATCGACGGTGATGCGTCGCATGCGGAAGCCGCGCAGCAGGTAGGTGCGACTGTCGCCGACGTTCATGAGCACGAATCGCCGCTTCTCGGGATCGGAGGCAGCGTCGGCGTCCAGAACGATCATCGCGGTCAGCGTGGTACCCATGCCGCGCTGCGCTGGATTGCTGTGCGCCCCGCGGTAGATGGCCGTGTTGGCCTCCACCACCGCGGAAACCGCGACGTCGACGTCTGTGGCCCCGCTGGCCAAGCGGTCGCGCAGCGTGCGCACGGCGATGGCGCTGGCCACTTCGCCGGCTTGATGGCCACCCATGCCATCGGCGACACCGACCACCATCGGTTCGGCGATGAAGGCATCCTCGTTCTGTTTGCGTACGCGCCCAACGTGTGACGCGGCTCCGATCGCTAGCGATCGCGAGGCTCGCCGGGCCGTCATGGTCGTTTGCTCATGTTCGTTCTCACTGCGCCTCGAAGATGGTGCTACCAATCTGCACCCGATCACCGACAACGAGTTGCACAGGCGCACCCAACCGTGCGCCGTTGATGTGCGTTCCGTTGGTGCTGCCCAGATCCTCGAGCCAGATGGAGCCGTCGCGACGGATCACCCGCGCATGCAACTGTGAGGCGAAGGTGTCGTCGGGGACACCGATGCTGCACTGTGCGCCACGGCCGACTGTGATTTCTGTTCCGATCGGATACGCCGAACCTTTGCGCACCCTCGGTTCGAGAACGGTCAACCGAGAAGGAATGCCACGACTCCCGCGCGCTCGGTTGACGTTGGTGGCAACCGGCACGGCCGGCCGCGACGCGGGAGTGGTGGCGTCGGGAGTTCCGACTCGCTTGTTGGCCGCCTGTGGTTGCTGCACACCCGGTCGGGGTCCGCGCACCTCACTCCACACGGCCCATAACACCCGCGCGAAGAAGAGGTAGATCAGCGCCAGCAGTGCGTAGTTGAGGATGTTGAGCTGAACGTCGCTCATCGTCGCCCTTTTTGAGTAGTTACAACGCGCGAGCGTGCGTTGGTCACGAGGCCTCGAAGCGCAGGTGAGTGATCCCCACGCTCACGATGTCGCCGTCGCGCAGCACGTGCTCGCCTTGAATGCGCGCGCCGTTCACCTTCGAGCCGTTCGTGCTACCAAGATCGACGAGCACGTAGGCCGCGCCCGCCGGGCGGATCTCGGCGTGCTTGCGGCTGACGTTGGCGTCGGGCACCGGCACCGTGCTCTCGGGCAGGCGACCAATGGTGACCACCTGCTTGCCGAGCGTGATCCGTTCGCCGTTGGACAGCACAAGCGAGCCGGCACCGAGCCCACCACCGGTTTCGCGCATGCGACTGTCGATTGCGAAGCGACCCGGCTTGAGGTTGCTGTCGATCATCATCTCGACGGTGACCGCGCCCATGAAGTTGTAGCCCTCGGCACGCGCGTATTCGCGTGCGGTCTCGCCCAATTCCAGTGTCAACGCCTCGTCGATGTCGGCGAAACCGGCGTGATCGCGGGGATTGAGGTTGATGGTGAAGACGTTGGGAACGATGCGGCGCCCCTTGACGTCGACACTGCGGTGATCGTCCATTTCGCGAAGTAGACGCCTCCCGAGCTCGACGGGACGGATGCTGGAGCGTGATCCACGGGCAAACACGCCCTCGACCATACGCTCCAGACCGTGCTCAAACGACTGCAATCCCATATCAAATTTCAGGATAGTGGCGGTATCCCGGCCGAAGTGGGCGCGGCGTCGGCCGACCCGACGGGCGCTTCCCGGGGTTGGGCACCCCCTTCACGGCGGCTAGCGTTCAGTCTCCACTCGGGCGAGTGGCGAAATGGCAGACGCGCTAGCTTCAGGTGCTAGTACAGGCAACTGTGTGGGGGTTCAAGTCCCCCCTCGCCCACTGGGTGTTGTCGAAGTGACAACATCGCGTCGTGATTCCGTTCGGGCCCACTGTGCACGTCCTCAAAGTGACCTTGCGCGACGTCAGGCCAGCCGTGTGGCGTCGGATCATCGTCCCGTCGGAGATGGCGCTGCCGAAGTTCGCACGCGTGCTGGAGAAGGCGATGGGGTGGGAGGGTTACCACCTACACATGTTCGATGTCAGCGGCATCCTGTTCGGCCGCATCGACGAGGACGCCGACTACTTGATCGACGAGCAGAGCGCAACGGTGCAGCACCTCCTGCCGCGTTTGAAGTCGAAGCTGCGGTGGAACTACGACTTCGGCGACGGGTGGGACCACGACGTCGCCGTCGAGGCAATTGAGTCACCACAGAAAGGGAAGCACTACCCGCTGTGCATCGACGGCAAGCGGGCATGCCCGCCCGAAGACTGCGGTGGGGCACCGGGATACGACGAACTGTTGCGCGTGCTCGCCGACCCAAACGACGACGAGCATGGTCACATGGTGTCGTGGGCACCGGAGGGCTTCGACCCAGCAGCGTTCGATCTCGTGGCGGCCAACCGGAGGATGCGGACGCGATGAGGTCGGCAGGCTAGGCACCCGGCTTTCTCGTGTGTTGCTTATTCGAGTTCAGCCAGCCATCAGGTAGTGACGTAGCGCCCCGCCGACCAGTTCATTGTCCCAACTGGAACCTAGGTACCGAGCGGAAGCGCACGGGTGCGTAGGTGACCCGGGGCGAGAGTCACAACGGCACCGGCCTCCAATTGCTCACTCGTCGCAGTGAGCGCACCTACTAGCAATCTCGCCTGCTCCTCCGGAGCTGTGTCGTTCATGTGACGAAGCAAAACGAGCGACGGAGCGGTCGTACGGTGTTGCGCCAGCAGAACACCGAAATCGGTGTCGCACGAAATGACAACTCGCCTCGTCTTGACGGCGTAATCGAAGATGACGACGTCAGAGGCCATACCAAGCCTGACGTCAACAACGTGCTCGACGTCGTGACCATGTTCCCTCAAAAGCGTTGCCACGATCGGTGAAAGGTTGGCGTCGACCAGCAATTTCACGCAGGCAACGGCAACTCTCGTTCGCTGACGGCCGCGGCGGCGTATTCCAAGGCGGCGAACACGTCGTCACGCTCGATGTACGGGTAGTCCGCAAGAATCTCCTCGACCGTACGACCAGCAGCGAGTTGGCCGACGATCGCGCCGACAGTGACCCGCATACCGCGGATGCACGGCAGGCCCCCCATCTGACCAGGATCGACGGTAATTCGGTTCGTTGCCACGGGTCGATAATACCGCCCCACCCCGCGGCGTCAGTGGCGATTCACGAGCCTGGTTCGCCTCGGCCCTGTCCATTCTTGCTCACTCACCTGGTTCTTTGTAGTTCAAGAACAGTCCAGTTAGGTCCACCAATGTGATATCGCCGGTCGATCCGGCGTCTGTGTCAGCTCACAGACGTTGTGTCGCTTTGTGCGCTGACGCAGAGTTTGGCTCGCTTGTCGAACGGTGAACGGGTGGCCCGGACCCTGCGGCGATTCGTGATAGACGAGACGCTATGAATCAACTGGTGTTGGCGGTTCTTGCGCCGGTACTGATCTTGGCGGGCATCCTCGGATTCGTCGTGCCGCCGCAACGGGCACTCACCAGTGGGGCGCCTGCTTACAACGTGTTCCATCTCATCTTCGGTGTGCTCGGTGGCGTCATCGCGCTCACCGGCAACGACCCCGCGATCGGCGCATTCCTGATCGGCTTCGGGCTGATCGATCTCTATCAGGCCGTTGCCAGCAAACGCGACCTGTTCCCGAAGACTTGGTTCCGGTGGCGATGGGCCGACGACGTGCTGCATGTCGTTGTCGGTGCCGCGCTCGTCGTCGTCGGCATGATCGGGATAATCACGAACTGACAAGACGGCGTGGCAGGATAGATCGATGCGATTTTGCGCCTTCTGCGGTACCGAGATAGTGGTCGGTTCGCAGTTCTGTGGGCAGTGCGGCCGAGCAACGGCGGTTCCGGTCGATTCGATCACTGCCCGGACGGCGGTCACGCAGGGCGCCGCAACCACCGCGTTGCCTTACACGCCGGCGTCACGGTCGACGACACCTCCCAATGTCGATCCGTATGCAGGAGCGCCCGCGCAACAAACCAACAGCGGCGTCGACTACAGCGGCGCCAGATCGGGCTGGGGCGGTTTCATGGGCGTGATCGCGTTGTTGGGAGTGGCTGCGCTGGCTGTTGGCCTGTTCCTACTCACCCGCACCGATGCCAAATCGACGACCGAGAACGGCTCGAACCAGAGCAGCGCACCGACTGAATCCACCACCACCGTGCCGGCGGATCCAGTGCTGGCCGCGACCAACCAACTGCAAGCACTCGTCACGCAGGATCGTCCTACCGCCGACGCGCTCGTCGGCAAGTGGGTGCCGCAGTTGAGCGCGAAGCGAGTCGGGCTGAAAGCAGACGGCATCGTCTACAGCGCGGTGGAGATACTCGCCGATCACACCGAGCTACGGAACGCACACGGAGCGATCCTCGTCGATGGCGGTGCCTTCGATTTCCGCACGGGCGGCAAGCCGATGGTCGGGTGGTTCTTGACCATCGTGTCGGCGGGCTTCGACACGAAGGCGCTAGCGCAGGCTTGGTGCATCGATCGCGGGTTGCCGCACTCGCGGTGCCTCGCCCGCGAGTTCAAGCCCCCCACCTGAGCGGGCTCCTACGCGAGCGCTGCCTTCACCATCGTCGCGATCTTGGCGCCGTCGGCGGTAGCACCGGCTCGTGCGCGCACTGCGGCAATCACCTTGCCCATCGCTTTCATTCCCTCCGCGCCGGCTGCGGCCGCGACCGCGATCTCCTCGCGAACAATGCTCGCCAGTTCGTCGTCGCTCAACGACGCTGGCAGATAAACCTCCAACACCGCCGCTTCCGCACGCGCCCGCTCAACCCGCTCGGGCCGCCCGGCCGTTACAAATGCATCAGCGGTCTCATGGTGCTTACGCACTTCCACCACCAGCACGGCGATGACCTGCTCATCGGAAAGTACTACCAGTTCATCGCCAGCCGTTTCGGCGACCGCCATTGCGGACAACGCTTGCCGCAACGCCGACAGCGCCACCTCGTCGCGTGCCTTCATTGCCGCGGTCAACGCGGTTTGAAGCTGGCCCTTCAGGCTGACTTGGTTCATAACCGACAGGGTAGAGGCCCTCAACAACCGGGAGCGTTCTGTATGCGGTGTTCCGCACCGTCGAGTGCCACCGCCCACGTGGCGTCGGAAAGCTGATCGAGCCGAATCGTTGCCGGTTGCAGGGTCGCACAATAGGCGGCGATGGCTTCCTCCAGCGTCTCGTACGGGCCCATCTTCAAGGTGATCGTCGCCGCCTGGCCGAGAGTCGTGTCGCAATCGATTCCCCAGGTACGCGTGTCGCAGAGGCGGCGGGCGGCGAT
>JACQZX010000128.1 GCA_016213665.1 Actinomycetota bacterium
AACACCTCTGGCGGGCTTACTCGCTACACGACCATCTCGGCATCTTCGATCTTCGCTACTCGCGGGCGCCGTGGGCCTTGCGGGTTCACGGCTGGCTCGGCGGGCACGACCTTCGACGGGCAGTCGTACGTCACCGGCCAACAGGTCAGCTCGACGCGTTGGATGTTCATCGAAGCCAAGTTTCAGAGCGGCCTCAACCAACCCGTGCCGGACGAATCAACGGCTACCCGCGGACCGCTCGCCGAGGTAGGGCGCGTTTTCAACGTCTACTGCGACACAACGGATCACCACATCGACACGATCATCGTCTATCCCTCCGACACGATGCTCGATCCGCGCGTGCGGGTTACGAATCTCTACAACACGCTGCAACTGATCGAGCCGATCGTCTATCGCAACCCTGTCGTCGATCGCTGGGGTGGCCTGATCACGCGCTACCCGGCTTGGCTCGCCATCCAGCCCGCGGCATGGGCCGCACAACCGTCGACCGTCGATCAGTACCGCGGCTGGGTTCTGTACCTCTACCTGCAACCGATCGCGCTCTCGTTCCAGGTCGTCTTCACTCCCGACCCCGAGCAACCCTCGCCGGCGTTCAACGGCATCGTTTCCTGCGTTGCCGAACAGTCCGCGGCCGCGGCCGACCCCATCGCGTTCCCTGCCGTGCCCGTGCTGCCCGACGAGACGGCACCGGGTGTAAACGGTGACTGCATGTGGACACCACCGGGGCCGGGCACGGTCGCCATCGAGGCCCGCATCACTTACAACGTCACCTTCTGGGCGAACGGCTACACCGAGGCGCTGCCCGACTACACGTGGGTCAGCCCGGCGGCAACGTTCGCCACCGGCGAACTCTCCGCCGTCAACACCAACAACTAGCGTCCGACGACCAGCACGACCAGACCGGCGAATACGACAGCGGCGGCGGTGAGGCGGCGGCGATGGTCGCCCTCGCCGAGTAGGCGCCAGCCGGCGAGCGCGGCCAACACAACGCTCGACTCGCGCAGCGCGGTCACGTATCCGATGGGTGCATAGGTGAAAGCGACCAGCACCATTCCATATGTGACCACCGTCGCCAAGCCGGTCACGAACGCGCGCCACCAGTTGGCGAGGAACATCGACGACATATCCGCCGGCTTGCGGATGATCAACGCGAACGTGGTGTTGGTGATGGCGCCGGCGCACATGGTCGCGAGCACGAAGCCGATCACCTCCGGCGTCGCGCGTACTCCCTTGCCGTCGATGGTGGAGTAAAGGCCAATCGACACGGCG
Source organism: Actinomycetota bacterium (assembly GCA_016213665.1). Classification (GTDB taxonomy): domain Bacteria; phylum Actinomycetota; class Acidimicrobiia; order Acidimicrobiales; family Ilumatobacteraceae; genus UBA668. Next base: position 1,270 of record JACQZX010000128.1, read on the forward strand.
GCCAACAACGCGAGGCCGAGGCTGCGGCCATGCGCTCCGTAGGCGAGAAGAATCAATCCGCACACGACAATCCCGATGCCGAGTACCGCCGGCAACGAGAGGTGGTCGCCGAGCGCAATCACACCACCGGTCGCGGCCAGCGCAGCGCCACCACCTCGCGCTACCGGATAGCTGATCGAGAAGTCGCCGAGGCTATAGGCGCGGGCGAGCAGCCACATGTAGGGCACGTGCACACAACCACTGATCGAGGCCCACATGTATCCCTGCCATGGCATTCCCCAGATCAACTGATAGCCGACCAGCAGTGGCAGCGTCATCAGCCCGGCGGCGAAGAACTGCGCCCACAACACGAGGTAGCGGTCGCCGTCGGCGCGCTTGGCAACCAGGTTCCACCCCGCGTGCATGACGGCCGCGGCGAGCGCGAGAATGGTGGCGAGTAACACGGGCGCGGCTCAGACTGTCTGAGCCGTGCGGTCACCTGCGGGTGCGCTGGGTTTCGTGCGCGGATGACGCACCCATTGCCGCCCGAATAGATAGATCACCGGCAGCGTGAACAGCAGGGGCCCGACGAACGCGAGTGGGCGGAACAGCCACCATGTCGCGGTCGGTTCACGCACTTCGTTTCGTTCACCGGCCAATGCGTAGCGGATGGCGAGATATCCTGCCAAACCAGTGGTGTGAAACAGGAACAGCGGCATCGAGAAACGGTTGATGGTGGCGCTGACGCGCTGCCAGCGGATGCGCTCGAGTCGAATCTCCATCGCGGGTCGCAGTATCTCGGCGACACCGGCTTGGAAGATGACCAGCGCAACGATGCACAACGTCGGAGGTGCCATGTTCGATCTCTCGCCAGGCACCCCGACCATCGAACCCGGGTACAAGCCGCTGGCCACCAGACCGCCGAGGGCCGCCAAACCGGCCCACAGCAACGTCCAATCGGTGCGGCGCGGCGCGGCCACCAGTCGCTCGTAGAAGAAGCCGAGCTGATGACACAACCCCCACACCGCGATCATGTTGACGAGCCCGAGCCACTCCCAGCCGTACCGGAAACGCAGGATGTCGACGGTGCCCGCGGCCGCCACCAGGAATACGAGCACGATCGAATCCCATCGTTCGTGCAACCAGATGAACACCGGCAGCAACGCGGCCAGCATCAGATACACACCCATGAACCACAACGGGCTGACCACCAACAGCACGCCACGGCCGATCCATTCCAGGTTGAAGATCGCTCCAAGCGCGATTCCGGCCGCGATCCACACGCCGAGCAGCGCGAGCGTAGGAACGGCGAGACGGCGAATTCGGCGGAGGACGAATCGCCAGATGCTGTCGCCGTTGGCGTGCGCCTTGCGCCACGACAGGAGGTGCGCGTAGCCGCCCACGTAGAAGAACAGCGGCATCACCTGCAGCAACCACGTGGCCGTCCACAGGCCAGTGGTGAACCCGATCGGGCTGGTTGCGTGCGGCCCGTCGTCTTGCCAGATGATGATTGTGAACACCCAGTGCCATGCGACGACAACCAGCAAGCTGAACGCTCGCAGAAAGTCGATGTAGATGTCGCGCGAGGGCGACGTAGCCGCCGGTGATGACGTGGATTCGTCCACCGCTACCCTCGCAACTGTGACGATTGAAGCACAGGCCGATAGTAGGCGCTGGCGAGACGCAACCGCTGGTGTCGTCGGGCTGCTCGTCGTGGCGAATGTCATGTCGAACCGTGTGTTGCCTGGGTGGGCGTATCTGCCGTGGAACGTCGTCGTCGCGGCGGCGATCGTGGTATTGGCACGGTCGACGACCACGTGGAAACAAATCGCGTTCACCGAATGGCGCCGCGGCACCGCGTGGGGCGCGGTATTGCTGCTGCTGACGATCGGGGTGCTCGCGTTGGCGATCACGATGCCGGCGTTCTACGAGCTCTACCACGACCGCCGTGTCTCCTCCGCGACCGACACGTGGCTCTACCAAACCTTTGTGCGCATCCCGTTCGGCACTGTGTTGCTGGAGGAGGTCGCCTTCCGAGCGGTGCTTCCCGGTCTCTTCATGCTGCGTTGGGGTGTGCGGCGGGCTTGCATCGCGGCCTCACTGTGCTTCGGTGTGTGGCACGTGTTGCCGGCGCTCACACTGAATGAGGTCAATCCGATTGCGACGCGCGTGTTCGGGGAAGGCCCCGGCGGGGAAGCGGTGGCGGTCTTGTTCGCGGTGGTTAGTACCGCCGTGGTCGGTATGTGGTTCTGCTGGATCAGGCTGCGATCGCGCAGTGTGCTGTCGACGATGTTGGCGCACGTCGCCTCCAACTCCGGCGCCTACACGATCGCCTGGCTCGTCACTCGCTAGAACGTGCGCAGGCCTACGGCAATGCGGCGCGCAACGCACTCGCGATCTGGATGCACATCGCTTGCACGTCGGGGATAGATTCCGGTCGCACCGTGCCCGACGTGCCGCACAAGATCATCACGCCACGGTCGAGCACGACAGCCGAGCCGCCACCGCTGGAATATGCCTGCCCTCCTGCGGGACCCGGCACGTCGATGGCCGTAGCGGGGCGAGATGTCTCGAACAGGTCGCCGACCTGTTCTGCTGTCAAACCTGGTTGTGGCGCGTTGAAGGTCACGCTGACCTGGCTGATGTAGGGCGGGTACGGCGTCGAGAGATCGATGTTGGGTTCGTCGGTCGCCGTGAACAGGCAACCCTTCCCGCTTGCGTCGGGCGCGGTTGTCATCGGACGGCCACCGACGATCTGACCGACGGTGGCAGCATCGAGGATGGAACACACCGTTGGCAACACCACCGGCAGCGTGGGCCCAGCGGTGGCCGCAGTGTCGTCGCCTGCGACGACTGGTGTGGTCGCTTCCGTTGCCGGCGAGTCGTCACCACCGCGCAGCAGCAGCGTCAAGCCGCCGGCGACTGCAACCGTCGCGACTAACAAAACCGGCAACCACACGCGGTGTCCACTCGGCGCTGAGGAATGGCTGTCGTCGCCAAGTTGCTGCTCGATTCTGTCGACGGTTTCGTTGAGTTCGCTGCCAGTAGTCAGATTCGTCCACGAACTGGTTGGCTTGGGTGTCCATTGCAGGGAGTGGCCGTCGTCGTAGTGCCCGGTGTCGATCGCATCTGCCGGAGCGGGCTTTTCCGTGCGCAGGTCCGCGAGCTGGGCGATGAGCGCGGCGAGTCGCGTAGTCGCCGCGTCGATTCTCGCCCTACGCTCCGCAAGGTCGCGCTCGCGCTCCTTTGCCGACTTTGACGCCAACGCGTCCAGTTGAGTCCCGGACTTGTAGCTCCCTTCGAGCAGGTCTTGGAGAGTCCCTTTCATGAGACCGATGTCAGTTTGGAGCGTCTTGATCCCGGCGACCAGCGCCTGCTCGTCGAGTTCGTTCGGCGGCATCACAACCACCTGCCCCTCACCGCTGTGAGTCGGAATGCGGTAGCGCAAGAGTAGACCCCTGGGAGCGGGCCCGCGAGCGGGGCCGTTAGCCTGGCTGCGATGGAACGGCCGATCGGGATGTTCGACAGTGGGTTCGGCGGTCTCACCGTGGCCCGCGCGGTTATCGACCTGCTACCGCACGAAGACCTGGTGTACATCGGAGATACCGGGCGCTACCCGTACGGGCCGCGGCCGCAAGCCGAGGTGCGCGAGTTCGCACGGCAGTTGGCGTGGAGCCTCGTCAAGGAACACGACGTGAAGGCGCTCATCGTCGCCTGCAACACCGCCTCTGCGGCGGCACTCGACCTGCTCGAGGCGGAGTTGCCGGTACCGGTGATCGATGTCGTCGCGCCCGGCGCCCGTGCGCTCGTGCGCACCACTCGCAGCGGCAAGGTTGGCGTCATCGGCACGGTTGGCACGATCGGCTCCGGCGCCTACGGGCGAGCCGTTGCCGCCGCCGCCCGTGTCACAGGCAGCGAGGTGCAGTTGACGGCGGCGGCATGCCCGGGGTTCGTGGAATTCGTCGAACGCGGGCAGACCAGCGGTGCCGAGGTCACGATCCTGGCCGAGCGCCTGCTCGCGCCCGTGCAGCAGGCGGGTGTCGACACGCTGTTGCTCGGTTGCACCCACTATCCGTATCTGGCCGACGTGATCGGCGAAGTGATGGGGTCCGACGTGCGTCTGGTGAACAGTGCCGACGAGACTGCGCTCGTTGCGCGCGCGGAACTGGAAGCTGCCGATTTGCTGCAGGTGCCGGGCGCGGCTTCGGCCGAGCACCGGTTCCTATCGAGCGGTGACATCTCATGGTTCGCCGACCTCGGCGGTCGCCTGCTCGGTCCGGAACTGCGCGACGCCGAACAGTGGCATCACGACTGACTCTTCAACCCAACACGCAATTACCGAACACGCAAGTGACAGGAGAACAACATGCCCCGCTCCGATGGACGCGCCGACGATGAACTGCGCCCGATCACCTTCGAGCGCGACTACACGGAAATGGCCGCCGGCAGCGTTCTGGTCACGTTCGGCAAGACACGTGTGCTGTGCACCGCATCGATCGACGAGGACGTACCGCGCTGGATGCGCAACAGTGGCAAGGGTTGGGTGACCGCCGAGTACTCGATGCTCCCCGGCGCGTCGCCGGAGCGGATCGGGCGCGAGGCAGCCAAGGGTAAGCAGACCGGTCGCACGGTCGAGATCCAACGACTGATCGGCCGCGCGTTGCGCGCCGCGTGCGACATGCAGTTGCTAGGGGAGCGACAGGTGATCGTGGACTGTGATGTGTTGCAGGCCGACGGTGGCACGCGCACGGCCAGCATCTGCGGCGGCTACTTGGCGCTACACGACGCGCTCACACGTCTGGTGCAGAACAAGGCGATCAAGCAACATCCACTGCACTCTTACTGCGCGGCGATCAGCGTTGGAATCGTCGGTGGCATTCCGATGCTCGACTTGCCCTACGTCGAAGACTCGACGGCTGAGGTCGACATGAATGTGGTCGTACTCGGTCAGCCCGGCTCTGACCCCAAGTTTGTGGAGGTGCAGGGCACCGCCGAAGGCAAGGCGTTCAGTGCCAGTGAGTTGGATTCGATGCTGCAGTTGGCCACCAAGGGCATCGGCGAGATCATCGATCTGCAGGCGTTGCTGGTGGCCGAGGCTCCTTCACCGCGAGCACTCAAGTAATCCTTTGCCGTGATGAGTTCGCTACCGCAGTTGGTCTGCGCGACGGCTAATCCCGGCAAGGTCGCGGAGATCACCCGGATTCTCGCCGGACTGGTCGAGTTGTTGCCGAGACCGCTCGACGTTGCGGACGTAGTGGAAGACGCGGGCACGCTGGCGGGTAACGCGCGCTTGAAGGCGCGCGCGATCTGCGCTTCGACTGGATTACCGGCCGTCAGCGACGACACCGGTTTGTTCGTTGATGCCCTCGATGGCGCCCCGGGGGTCGATGCCGCGTACTACGCGGGAGCGCAGGCCAGCTATGTGCAGAATCGGGCGAAGTTGCTTGCCGATCTCGCCGGTGTCCACGACCGTCGCGCCGAGTTTCGAACGGTGGTGATGGTGGTGTGGCCAGATGGTGACGAGTTATCAGTCGAGGGTGTTTGCGTCGGCACGATCGCGACCGGTGAAATCGGCGATAGGGGATTTGGTTACGACCCGGTGTTCATACCCGCCGACGGTGATGGTCGAACCTTCAGCGAGCTCGACGACTCCGAGAAGAACGCAATATCGCACCGCGGTCGTGCCTTCAAGGCGTTGGTAGCAGCGTTGCGCGAGCGAGCAACCATCCAGCCCGGCTGAGGCTCTGGATCCGAGATGGAGAAGTCGGCCTGGTCGATCGAGTTGGAGCTTGATCCAACGATCGTTCCCGGCGGCGATGCCGCCTTTACCGAGATGCTTGGTGATGAACTGCCGCGGCTGGCGCGGATCGCCCGCCTGCTCGTCGGCTCAACCGACGCTGCCGACGACTTGGTGGCGGAAGCGATCACCCGCACGCTCCCAAAGTGGCGCGAGGGCACCGTCGCCGACCCACCCGCTTACCTGCGCCGGGTGCTGGTGAATCTCGCGCACCGTCGGTGGCGTCGTCGCCGGCTTGCGTTTCAGCGCGACCACGCGTCGCTCGATTGGCTGCAACCGGCTACCGACAGCGAGGCCCGCGCAACCGAGCGTGATCGCACGCTGCATGCGATTGCGGAATTGCCTGCGCGTCGGCGGGCGGTGGTGGTGTTGCGGTTCTACGACGACCTGCCCGAGGCCGAGATCGCACAGGTGCTCGGCATCGGCCTTGGCACGGTGAAGTCGACGCTGTCGCGCGCCATCGAGCAACTTCGGGAGAAGCTCGGGACTCTTGAGGGATCATGAACCAGCGAATAGAAGCGTTGCTGCGCGAACATCTGCGATCCGTCGACTCGGCGGCGGTACCGTCGCCGACCACAATTGGCGATCGCGTCGCCGGCGTCGAGCGCCGAGTCGCTCGCCGCCGGCGTGGCTTGAGTGCGACTGCCGGGATCACTGCCGTTGCGCTTGCGGCTGTCGTGGTGTGGAACACGTCGGCCGGCCCGCAGCAGATCACCGGCGCCGACGGTGTGCCCGCCACCACGGCACCATCGTCGACTTCGGCCTCTACGACGTCGCCGACTGCGGCGACCGACACCGGTCCCTGGTCGGCGATACCGCCGGGTCCGCGCTCGACGAGCGGGGCGACGGTGGTCTGGACCGGGACCGAAGCAGTCATGATCGGAGGCACTACTGCCGGCGGTGAGGAGTCCGGAATTGATGTGTATGACCCGGGGACATCGCAGTGGAGGATCCTGCAGGCTGGCATGCCGGTCGGTGGCGACAACCCACTCGCCTTCTGGACCGGGGAGTCGCTGGTAATGATCGGGTTGGGCGCAGCGTATGTGTGGCCGAGCGACATGGCTGACCCTTCAGTTCCCGGGCGGGTCATAGGCCTCCCCCAGTCCATCGATGCGACGGTGCCGTGGGCGTGGACTGGTGCGGAACTCTTGGTGTGGCCGACGGCAGTCGAGGTGTGGCCGGCGCCGACACCGCGAGGGTTCGATCCGTTCTCGGGAGTGTGGCGCGATCTCGCGGAGGCTCCGATCGAACCACGATCTGACGCCGCTTCGGTGTGGACGGGAACCGAGTGGATCGTGTGGGGAGGCAGCCGCGGGTCGACCTCCTTCGCGGATGGCGCGGCGTATAACCCGACGACTGGCAGCTGGCGGGTGCTCGCGGCTGCGCCGTTGTCGGGCCGCCGCGCGCCAGCTGTGTGGACCGGCGCCGAGATGATCGTCGCAGCAGGTAGCGCGGGTGATCCGGCCTCGCCTTTCGCTTTGGCCGACGGCGCCGCCTACGACCCTGTCACCGACACCTGGCGAACCATCGCCCCCGGCCTCGCGCACCCGGGATTCAAAGCGGTGTGGACCGGCGAACTGTTGATCCTGTTCGCCAAGGGTGGGGCGGTTTGGTACGACCCCGCGGCTGATCAGTGGTCGAGCGGAGAGTTCACCTGGGGTTACGTCGACCACGATGATCAATCGCCGGTGTGGACCGGTGAGGTGGTGCTGCTGCTCGGCAGTTACGACGGAAGCACTGGTGGAGCGGTGTTTACCCCGCCGACTGTCACGACTCCGACGTAGAAGACCTGTTACCCTTACATTTGTGGAAGATGTAAAGAATCGTCGACGTGGGGCCACCCGCATCAGTTCCAAGCACCAGATCACCATTCCCGTCGCCGCTTTGCGCGCCGCGGGCCTCGAGATCGGTGACCGGGTTGTGGCCCATGCCGATGGGCCGGGGCGTGTTGTCCTCGAACGTGAACGCGACCCGATCGGCGAGTTCGCGGGCGCAATGACCGGCGTCTATGTCAACGGCGAACTCGACGGGTTGCGGACTGAGTGGGACTGATCCACCTCGACGCAGGCGTCGTCATTGGTTTCCTGGACGGTAACGATGCGCACCACTCGGCGTCGCGCGCGATGTTCACCGACGCGCTGCATCATGGTGACCGGCTTGCAATGGCGTCGTCGGCATTTGCCGAGTGTCTGGTCGGGCCGGCGCGAAGTGGTGACGCCGAGATCCGAATAGTTCGAGAGCTGTTCGAGAGGCTGCCGATCTCGATCGTCCCGCTCGACACCGAGATCGCGGTAGTCGCGGCACAACTGCGCGCCAAACACAGTTCGCTTCGGTTACCGGATGCGATCGTTATTGCGACGGCGGTCGAGGGGGCTGCCGACGAACTCGTCACCACCGACCGGAAGTGGCCATCGGCGCGCCGGCTCAAACTGAACGCGATCCTCAGACACCTCTGACGTGCTTACTTCGCACAGATCGGATTCAGTCACTCGCTGAGCGCGGACTCGGTGAAGCCGAAGTCGACGCGGAAGCCTCGGTGGTCGCTGCCGGGAACTTCGAAGTCATCGACACCCGTTGGGGTCAGACCGTTGCGAAACAGTGCGTGGTCGATTCGTACGAACTGAGGGGGTAGCCAGCCCTCGTCCATCGGCCAACTGAAACTCCACCCATGGCCGAGCACCTCATGGGCATCGTGCCAGCCGCTGTCGAGTAATCGACGGAATGATGGATGCCAGCGCGATCCGTTGAAGTCGCCGATAAGTACGGTGGGCGTGTCGGAATCGGCGACAGCATCACCTATCGCCGCCAGTTGCAACTGCCATCCCGGCGCGTTGAACGTCGGCGGGTACGGATGCACTCCCACCAACCGCACCGACTGGCCGCCGACATCGATCATGACGTCGATGGCCGGGCGGTCGTCGATCCTCACCAGCCCGCCACTGATGATCGGGAGACGGCTCCACAATTGAATGGCCTCGGCGCCACCAATGGTGTTCCCGACCCTGTACGGGTAATCGTCACCGTCGGCGATGGAGTCGAGAGCCGCGCGGAGTCGTTCGCTGCCCTCGACCATCAGCAAGACGTCGGCATCGGTTGCGAGCAGCCGCGCGGTGGCTTCTTCGGGTACTGCGTTGTAGAACAGCATGTTCGCGTAGCCGATCGACAGGTGTGGCGACGACGATGCCAGCGCCGTCGGGTCGTCGTGAAAGACGATCGGGTAACTCAATGACAACAGCGTGATCAGGGGGACGACTGCCGCAATTGCGAGTGCGTGCAATCGGCCGAGGCAGGCCGCGAGCGCGATCGGAGCGGCGCAGATCAGTACCCACGGCGTGACTGCCTGGAAGGCGGCGACACTGCGCCGCCCGTCGAACCCGAACCATTGGGTCGAGCACAACACGAACATCGGCAACAACGCCAACCAGCCGAGGGCGTGAAGCGTTCGCTTTAACGACTCGGGCACTGGGCTAATCGCCAAGCCGGGAGATGATCAGGCGATCGAGGTGCAGGTCGCGGGCCTTCTCGTGCGCCGCCTGATCGGTGGTGTGTGCCCAACCGGAAGCCTCGAACGGGCGATTACCAGCGGCCGCGCGCGCGGCGGCAACGTACTTGGCCGCGTTAGGGCTACCCAATCTGACGTTTACTCCGTCGGCGTGCGCGCCGGCGATTGTGGCGAGAGCAACACTGTTGACGCCGATGGTTATCGGACTCGGCACCAACGCCCGCAGTGTCTCGATCTGTCGAATGACGGCGGCGTGGCGACCGGCGAGATCTGGGTTGAGCGGAATGCCGCGCTCGCGGTGTTCCCGTGCCCACGGTTTGTCGGGCGCCGCACCGGCGCCAAGCCCGATGCGCAGGCGCCCGTCGCTGATGCGGTGCAGGGTGTCGGCGGCCGCGGCCAACACCGCCGTGTGGCGATTGGCGACGTTGGCCACCAATGGCCCGATGCCGACAGTGGTCGTCGCCGCCGCGATCGCGCCGAGGAGTGTGAAGCATTCCATCACCGCGCGGTCGCCGCCGAGCAGCGTGCCGTCGAAGTGGTCGAAGACCCAGACGGTGTCGCACCCATCGGCCTCGGCTTGCAGGATCGCGTCACGCAGTTCCGGCCACTCGTGGTGCGCAGAACTGAACTGAAGGTCGATGAGCATGGTCATGTCGCGAATGGGTCGAACCAGGTGAGGCCCGTGAATCGGGCGAAACCACGATCGCACGTCGCGAGCCGCGCTCCTTGGGCAATGGTGATCGCCGCGAGGAGCGTGTCGGGAATCAGGTTGCCGCGTAGCCCGCGATCCCGGCTGATCAACTCCCGCATCGTTCGCCAGCTTGCGGGCGACGAGTCCACCCATCGCCCATGGCCGGCGGAAACGATCGCATCAACGAAACTCAACGCGTGATCGGTTGGTGCCGGATCGGCGAAGATCTTGGCGCTCGTCACGATGCGCAGGAATCCCGACAGCACAACGTCGATAAGGGCGATGTCTTCGCGGCCGGCCAACGCGTCGGTCAGCCAAGCTTTGGCAAGCTCGTGTCGGTCGCTCTCTGCTCGATACGCGTAGACCAGCAGATTGATGTCGGTGACGATCACTCAGCGCTCATTGCTCTTCGAAGGCGGCGTATAGAGCGTCGCGGTCTTCGATGTTGATCAGCGCGCGATCAGCAGTTGTGCCGTAGGTCGGCAATGGCTTCGAGCGCGGCGGGTCCTGGTCGCGAGCCAATACTGATCGCAGTCCCTCTTCGATCAGACTGGTCAGGGTGCGATGCTCGGCTGCGGCCCGACGCTTTGCTGCTTCAACAAGCCCATCAGCGAGGTCCAAAGTTGTTCGCATGCAGATCAGCATATCGTCGGCTGCAGATATGTGCTCAATTGCAGTAGCCGGAACTCCATGGCCGGCGGCGGAGCCGGACTCCACCCTGCCCGGGAATATTGCCGCTCATTCGCAGGGTTACTTTTTCATGACGAATCTCCCGGGTACCCCCTTGTCTCGTTCCGCGTTCCTTGCCGTCGCCGGTGGCCTGGTTGTCGCGGCGTGCGGTGGCACTGGAAACAGCTCCTCAACGCGTTCACCGCTGACTCCTACCGTTGCGGGCGGGCCGACTGCGGGGCCGGCAGCGCCCGCTCTCGACTCGGCGGTCCCGACACAATTGGTCGGAGCGACCACGATCTACGGCGAGCCTTTCGACGCGAACACCTTGGCCGGTCGCCCGACGGTGGCTTGGTTCTGGGCCGCATGGTGTGTCATCTGCCGCGGTGAGGCTCCAGACGTCGTAGAGGTCGCCGCGCTCTACGCGGGCCAGGTGAACTTCATCGGCATCTCCGGTCGTGGCGAAGCCTCCGAGGCGAGGGACTTCGTCGCCAAGACGGGCACCGAGGGCATCGTTCATCTCGATGACAGCAGTGGCAACATTTGGGCGTCCTACGGAATCTACGGTCAACCCGCGTACGCGTTCATCACTGCCGACGGCCGTCTCGACACCTACATCGGGTCCTTGGGTCGCGACGGGCTTGTCAACGTAATAGACCAACTGATAGTTGCCTGACATTGCACAGGTTTGTATGTGAGTTTCCCGTGCTCGCGCGGACGACATTCAGGCTGCGGTCGCTTCGCTTCGGAACAACGAAAGTCGCGCTAGGGAGAAGGATTACGCTGAGCTCGTGAACGACTCGCCGTCACCGATAACTGAACCCGCAACCACGATCGCCAGTCGGGCGCGCGGCGTTGGCAAATTCGGTGTCCTTGGGATGGCGGCAGCCGCCATCTGCTGTGCATTGCCCGTACTCCTGTCGAGTGGGCTGGTTGCCACCGCTGTCGGGGCCGGCACCGGAAGGTGGCTGCTCACGGCGCTGGGTCTGGGCCTCATCGTGGTCGCGCTGACGCGCCGTCGGCGACGGTGCAGCCTGCAGAAAGAATCGGACGATTCGCCGGAGAACACCCTCACGGCCCGCAAGTGAGCGATTGTTGCCTAATTGCCGACAGCGAGGACGGCAGTGCGTTGTGTCCTCGCTGCCATCAAGACGGGTCTGTCGTCGGGGCCGCGCCAGTGCGAGCACATCGGCCCGGTAGTGCTGAAGGCGCGTGGCGATACTGTGCAAACGACACTTGCCCAGTGGTGTTCTTCCTGGATGACGCGGTGGTAGACGGCGATGCAGTCATCACACAGGTCGGGCTGAAGGCGACGCACAAATCCACTCCCGTCTGCTTCTGCTTCGCCCACACAGTCGACGACATCGTCGCCGACCTAAAGGAACACGATGGGCGCAGCACCATCAAGTCGGCGGTGAAGGCCGCCGTCGCCAACGGTCACTGCGCCTGTGAGCACCTCAACCCAAGCGGCTTGTGCTGTTTGCCCGCACTCCACAGGAGTGTCGCTTCGGCCGCGAATTCGGTCGCGGTGATCACACCGGCAACGAGCGCGCGTCGGAGTTTGTAGGTGGCTTTGCCGGGCCGCGTCGGGCGGCCAGGCTCATACCAATAGTGGTGGCTCATTGCTCGGCTCTTCGGGGGAGAATTCGCGAGTCGAGATTCGGGCGGAAGTTGTGCGCCGGCGGAATACAGCGGCTGCAACTGCTGCGGCCGTGAGGACGACAACGGCTATGAGGGCAGTTTGGGCGGGGTCGTCGGGAATTATGTGGTTGGTGAGCCAACTTTGTATCCGAATCGCGCGATCGATTATCGGGTCGTCGGTGTTTCCGTTGAGGACGCGAATCTCATACCAGCCGTAATAGGCGACGTACACCCCGGCGATCACGATCAGGCCGCCGGCGAATCTGTTGATCTTCGGGAGGGCGTTGCGGAAGCGTTGCACCACGGTCGCTCTCGCCAGGGAAAGGGCGACTGTGAGGACTCCGATGACGATGCCCATGCCCAGTGCGTACGCCAGGAACACGGCGCTACCGGCGACGAAGCTGGATGACCGAAACGTCGTCGTGGTGATGGCCAGGAAAGGACCGATTGTGCACGACAGCGATGCGGTGGCGTAGGAGATTCCGAACAGGAACATCGATGGCAGGGTGCCGTCGCTGCCGCCTCGTTGCAGCTTGGGAATCTTGAGCGTCGGTTGTCGTCCGGCGAGCAGTGCGATACCGAGGGCGACCAGGCCGACGCCGATCACGACTGTCACCCACGGCAGCTTGTCCTCGATCGAGAGTGCTAGGGGAGTGATGATCAGCCCGAAGGCTCCGAACACAACCACGAATCCGGCCGTGAGCGCGCCGGAGACGGCCAGCGCCCTGGCCACCGCGTTGGCACCCCCTGCCCGGTGCTCGATACCGAGAAATGCCGAGAGGTAGGCGGGTAGCAGCGCGAAACCGCAGGGGTTGACGGTGGCAGCCATGCCAGCGGCGATGGCGAGGGCGTAGGGGCCGTCGAACATTTCTCAGAACTCCGTTGCTTTGTCAGGTGTTGGCACAGTTCAACCCTTCGGCGCCGCCGCCGACCATCTGGAGGGTGACGTCGGCGGCGGCAGCCGTGGGTTGGTCGTGAACCAGGGTGCTTACCAGCGGTACACGCACGGTTTGGGAACCCGTTGAGCTGCGCTCGGAATTCCGAGCAATTGCCGCGATTGGAAGTCGGGGTGCCGGAAGCGGGTTTCCTGGAGATGAGACTCACCAACAAACTCTCCCGCCGCTTGCTGGCGACCTTGGCTACGACCATGGTTGTGGCTGCCTCGTGTACCGCGGCTGACGATGCGGCGGGGTCGGTGCCGCCGACCCAGGCCACCGGCTCGGCACCGCAAAGCGAGACTGTTGATCAGGTCGCTGAGTCGCCGGTGGAGGACGCACCGTCGGGACTCGACGCGGCGCACGGCGGCGACGTCGCCGGGTTGCCGGAGCCATTGGTGCCGGTCGCTGAGATTCGGTCGGGTGGTCCGCCACCTGATGGAATCCCACCGATTGACCTACCGAAGTTCGTGCCCGCCGCCGACGTTGACTTCCTCGCGGAGAACGAGCCGGTGATGGCCGTTGAGATCGACGGCGACGCGCGCGCCTACCCGGTGCAGATTCTCACCTGGCACGAGATCGTCAACGACACCGTCGGGGGCGTGCCGGTAGCAGTGACCTACTGCCCGCTGTGCAACTCGGCGGTTGCCTACGACCGTCGCGTCGAAGGTCGGGTGATGAGGTTCGGCACATCCGGGTTGCTGTGGAACTCGGCGTTGGTTATGTACGACCGTCAGACCGAGACACTGTGGAGTCATTTCACCGGTGAGGCCATTGTCGGATTGCTCGTCGGCACAGAACTCGAGACCTTTCCGGTCGCGACGCTTCCATGGGGTGTTTGGCGCGACGCACACCCGGATGGTCTCGTGTTGAGCCGCGACACCGGCTACGACCGCGACTATGGGTCAAACCCGTACCCCGGCTACGACGACGTGACGAAGCAACCGTTCCTGTTCGAGGGTGAGGTCGACGGTCGCTTCACCGCCATGACGCGCGTGGTCGGAATCGAACACGATGGCGAGGCTGTGGCCATTCCTCTCGTTCAACTCAGCGAGCAACTGGTCGTCCCGGTTAGGGTCGCCGGCCAGGATCTGACGGTGTGGTGGGCACCGGGTACGGTTTCGGCGTTGGATGCGGCTGTCATCGTCTACGGCGACGACATTGGCTCCACCGGCGTGTTCATACCGGTCATCGACGAGACGGAGTTGACGTTCCAGGCGTTCGCCGACGGCTTCATCGATGATCAGACTGGCTCGACCTGGAACCTTCTTGGGCGCGCAGTCGCGGGGCCGCTCGTCGGCCGGCAGTTGGAGGCAGTGGTGCACGTCGACACCTTCTGGTTTGCGTGGTCGGCATTTAGACCCAACACAGCGTTATCCACCAGCGCGTGATCGAAAGTGACCCACGCGTCCCGCGGAACGCTCGTGGATACTGAGCCCGCGTGCCAGGCTGTGTTTGAGATGGATCGTCAGTACCGCGTCTCGACCACACATTGGGCATGCGGCAACGTGGTCGCCCTCGCGGGTGCGCACGTCGCCGTCGAGCTCGCCGTCGATGAAGGCGTCGAGGTAGCGACGGTAGCGAAGATGATCGAGGCGCTTCACGAAGGTGGAAACCCGTCACCGACAAAGAAGCTTCCCGCGGAATGAGTCGGCAATCTCGGCGGGTTCCCTCTGGTGTGTCCAGTGCGCCCGCGAGCCAAGCCTTGTTCGAGCAGCATGTGCTGCCCGAGATCGAGGTGCTGTTGCGAGTCGCTCGCTCGCTCACGCGTAACGACGCCGATGCCGAAGACCTCGTTCAGGACACCTTGATTCGCGCCTACCGCGCCATCGAACGGTTCGATGGTCTGCACCCGCGGGCGTGGCTGCTCACGATCTTGCGCAACACCCACATCAACCGCCACCGCCGTCAGCGGCCAGAGCTGCTACGTGATCCCGACAGAACTTCGCGCGAGCTGTTCGACGTCGCCTCCGACGATGTCACCGATGCCGCCGTCGACGCCGGCTTCGACGCCGAGATTGATCTGGCGCTCATGGGGTTGGAGGAGCCGTTTCGAGCGGTCGTGCAACTCGTCGACGTGGAAGGGCTGACGTATGCCGAGGCGGCAGAAGTGCTTGGCGTGCCCGCGGGAACGGTGATGAGCCGACTCCACCGCGCGCGAGGTCGTATCCGTGATCGTTTGGACCGAGCCGGACTGGCCCCGAGGAGCCCCTGATGAAGAAGCCACGGAAGTTCATGTTCCGATCAGCGAGCAAGCGGCCAATGTCGTGCCGCGAGGTCGGAAAGTGGGTGCACTATTACCTTGACGGCGAACTCGATGAAGGGCGCTCGGCACGATTGGCCGCGCACCTGGAGGATTGCCGTCGGTGTGGTTTGGAAGCCGACACGTACCAGCGGGTCAAGGCCGCTCTCGCCGGGCGTCATTCCGCCGTTCCGGCGGAATCGCTGGCACGGCTGCGCGAGTTCGGCGCCCGCATCGCCCGCGGCGACGAACCCGTGGATCGCTGAAGCTCAGTCGAGCGCGGCGAGCAATTCCGATATCGGCGGACGCGCGTCGGGAGTGGACGGCAGTGACAGGTAGCGGAGCCGCCCATCGCGCCCAAACACGGCGTCGGCGCCGAGTTGATGGATGTCCTCGGTTGGCTTTCGCATGCGCCGTCCCCGCAAGAACAAACGTGCATACATGCGCACCGTTCCGAACGACCAGATCTGTCGCTTGGTGCCGCGTTCGGCGCCCAGCAGGTGGTAAAGGCGGCGGTCGATGTCCGTAACGATCTCAAACGGCAGCGCGAGGTGTTCGCGGTAGGCAGCGAGCCGTTCGGCAGCCGCGAAGGTGACGACGACGATGTTGGCGTCACCGAATTGCTCGAGGTGGTCGCGCACGGCGATCACGTGTTCCTGGCAGGGCAGTCAAGCGAGGTGCCGGTGCAACACCATCACGAGCGGCCGTCCGCGTTGGTCGAGTGTGCGCCACGTCTGCCCGGTGGAGTCGACCAGTTCCAGTGCGGGAAGTAGGTCGCCAGTGCGAAGGGTCATGCGAGGTTCCGGAGGGCGTCTTCCACGCCACGGTGAAAGGTGGGATACGCGTAGATCATCGTGCGCAACTGGTCGATCGGAACTGCCGCGTGTACGGCGAGCGCGAGCAGACCGAGCACCTCGCCGCCGGTGGGGCCCATCGCGGTGGCACCCACCAGGACACCTCGAGCGCGGTCGGCGACAAGCATGATGAAACCCTCGTTTCCGGCCTTGTGCAGCCATCCGCGTGCAGTCGAGGGAACCTGCGCGCGACCGATGGCAATCGCAATCCCGGCGTCGATCGCGCCCTGCATCGATAATCCGACCGATCCAACTTCGGGATCGGTGAACGTCACGCGCGGCACGGCGTGGTAGTCGGCGGGGGAATGTGGCCGATCGAGAATGTCGGCGACGACGATGTTGGCCTGGTACATGGCCACGTGGGTGAACGCGCCCTTGCCGGTGATGTCGCCCACTGCCCACACGCCATCGCGAACGCGGAGGTGGTCGTCGACAGGCAGCGCGCGAGCGGCGGGTTCGAGGGCGAGTATGTCCGCGCCGATGGCGGCGAGGTCGACTCTGCGGCCGGTGGCGACCAGCAGTCGTTCTGCTTCGACGACGCGGTCGTTGCCTAGGCGCACGGCGAACCGCTGGCCGTCGTGATCGACATGCGTGGCACTGATGCCGGTGACAACTGTGACGCCTTCGCGCCCCAACACGTCGGCAAGCAGGTCACCCGCCTCGGGCTCCTCCAGTGGCAGCAGTCGGGGGGCGGCTTCGACGATGGTGACGTCGACTCCGAAGCGGGCGAGAACCTGGGCCAGTTCCACCCCGATCGCGCCACCGCCAAGGACGACGATCGAGCTGGGAAGTTCCTTGGCCTCGACGACGTCGTGATTCGTCCAATACGGGGTGTCGCTGAGGCCGGGTATCGCCGGGATGGACGGCGTGGTGCCGGTTGCCAGGACCACGGCGCGGGTTGCCCGGAAGCGGAGGTCGCCGACGGCGACGGTGTCGGCAGCGGTCAACCTGCCGTGGCCACGTACAAAACGACCGCCCTTGCCCTCGAATCGATCGACGGCGACAGTGTCATCCCAATTGTCGGTGGCCTCTTCGCGAATTCTTCCGGCTACCGGTGCCCAATCCGGGTGCACGACGGCGGTGCCTGCGATGCCAGGGAGGCGACGTGATTCGGCGAGGAGATTGGCGGCGCGAATCATCATCTTCGACGGGATGCAACCCCAATACGGGCACTCGCCACCGACCAACCCCGAGTCGATCCCGACGACTGTGAGTCCTGCCTCGGCGAGCTTCCCGGCTACCTCCTCGCCGCCGGGGCCCATTCCGAGCACCACGACATCGACCACCTCGGGCTCATCTGCGGCAGCGATCACGATGCGCTCAGCCCACTGCTCGCCACCGCGGCGGCGCGAGCGACAAGCTCGTCGAGCGCGCGTCTACTGGGCAACCCGACGATGCGGTCGACCTCGTTGCCGTGCGTGTCGCAAAGCACCAGCGTCGGGATGCTCATCACCCCAAGGCCTGACGCGATGCCTGGGTTGTCATCAACGTTGACCCGCGCGAAGTGCAGTTGGTCATCGGCGCGGTGGTGGGCGAGGTCGTCGAGGATCGGGTGCAGGGCTTTACACGGCCCGCACCACGGAGCCCAGAAATCGACGAGGGTGGCGTGCCCGTCGAGCGAGTCGAAGAAGGTCGAGTCGGTGAGATCGACGATGGGTGTCGGCTCGCCATGAATGTGTTGCTCGGCTGCTGGTGGCGTGCGGTTGGGGCGACGGAAGCGGTCGACGAACGAGCGACGCTGCGACGGGCCGCCATCGTCTTCGATCTTGACACCGTGCCAGAAGGCAACCCGTCCGGCGATAGCCGACGCCGCGCTGGTGGGATTGGGGTAGTACCAGGCTGCGTCATCGTTCTGCTTCCCGTCGACGGCGATCGTGTAGTACGAGGCTCGCCCCTTCCATGGGCACACCGTCGTGGTCTTGCTCGGTCGCAGCAGTTCCGGCCGAACCGAGTCGGTGGGGAAGTAGTGGTTGCCCTCGATTACGACGGTGTCGTCGCTCTCCGCGATTGTTGTGCCGTTCCAGACTGCTCGCACCATGGCGTTACCTTTCGTTGATTTTCGTGTGCATCATGAAACCCGTTCATGGCGCGGTTCCTTCCCCGCGCCTCACCGAGGGCGTAGACAAGTTGTCACGCGCCGGAATCTGTGGCGCAGGATGACGCCGCCAGCACTTGTCGCGCCGAAGGGTTGATCAGGATCATTGAGTCGACTGTGACAGTGGGTACGGTCTCGCTGCCTCCATTGACGGAGCGTACAAAAGCTGCCGCCTTCGGGTCTTCCCAAATGTCGACCTCTTGAAACCCAATGCCCGCTCGCCGCAACCCACCTCGTAGCGAATAGCAGAACGGACAGCCCGGACGCGAGTAGACGGTGATCATGATTGGCCAACAGGTCTCGCGCGCAGGCCGGCCGACTCACCGAAGAACTGGAGCGCAGCCTGTTGGATGGCCATCGACCAGGTGGGGTAGGCGTGGCTTGTCTGAGCGAGGCGCCCGACGAACATGTTGGTCTGCATCGCCAGTGCGGCCTCATGGATCAGTTCGCCACCCGTCGGGGCAACGACGGTCGCGCCGACGAGTCGGCCGCCGGCGAGGTGGCCGATGCCGCGTCGCGGGGCGGCAATGAGGGTGACGAAGCCATCGGTGGCATCAGCGGTAATCGCTCTGTCGACGTGGGCGAGAGGGAGGTGGGCGACTCGGGCTTTGGGATGGCGTTGCGCCGCTTGTGCCCTGGTGAGTCCGACGCGGGCGACCTCGGGACTCGTGAAGGTCACCCAGGGAGTGGCGCGATCGTCGAAACGAAGTCTCCGAACGCGGGCGAGCCTGGAAAGCGCGTTGGTGGCCGCGATCCATCCCATCCGTCCCGCGACGTGGGTGAACTGAAGCCCGCCGGTGACATCACCCGCGGCCCAGATGCCGTCGACGGTCGTGGCGAGCGTGTCGTCGACCGTGATGGCACCGCGTTGGTCGATGTCGACGCCGAGCTCCTCGAGGCCGAACCCGCGCCCATTCGGCGCGCGGCCGATCGCGACCAGGAGCAGCTCGGCCACCACCGGTTCGCCGACCTCGGTGTCGATTCGCACACTTCCGTCGTCGTCTCGCCCGACCAGCGTTGCCTTGGCGCCGACCCTGACGGTGACCCCGTCGCGGGTCAGCGCTGCCGCAATCACGGCCGGCGCTTCGGGCTCTTCGCGGGGAAGCAACCTGTCCTCGGCTTCGAGCAAGGTGACCTTGCTGCCAAGGCGGGCGAACGCCTGCGCCATCTCGCAGCCGATCGGTCCGCCGCCGAGAATCGCCAGCGAAGCGGGCTGGCGGTCGAGCCGGAAGAGCGTCTCGGTGGTCAGTGCATCGATCTCACGCAGCCCCGGAATCGGCGGTATCAGCGGCCGCGCCCCGGTGGCGACGATGAAACGCTTCGACCGCACCGTCGTGCCGTCGATGGCAATCGAGCGCGGGGTGACGAAGCGCGCGTAGCCCGCAATGACGTCGATGCCGTGGCCGGCGAGCGCTGTCGCGTCTTCGGTGGCAGCGATGTGATCGACCGTGGCACGCACGCGCGCCATCGCCGCGCTGAACCCAGCGCCTTGTGCGGCCGCCGCGAGCAAGGTCTTGGATGGAATGCACCCGGTGAAAGTGCAGTCGCCGCCGACGGGACCGTCTTGAACGATTACCACCCGCGCCTTTCGGCGCCTTGCCTCCTTCGCCGCCACCAGGCCACCGGCACCGCCGCCGATCACCACTACGTCATAGTCCTTCACCGTCATAGTCCGTGAACCCGTTACCTTCCTAAGTCGCCGCGGAAACCCTACGGGCGGTCGAGTTTCTTCCGGTGTAATGACTGCCGTTGAAATTGCGTCCCCATTGGAATGAGCGAGGGAGGCGGCGGGTTCCTGTCTCGTGAGTTCAACGACAAGACCGTCGAAGGCAGTGACCGCGCCCAAGGGGCGACCCACGGGACGATCGGCAGCGATGCTCGACGAGAGGGCGCTCCGACGCGCCGACCGAATAATCACCTTGCAATGGATTGCCGTCGGCGTGGCCGTCGTGGCGGCGATGGTGCTCGTGATCGTTCTCGTCGGCGACCCGGATTCGATCCCCACCCGTCGGCTGCCGACCCATCAACGCCCAACCCATGGGGGATGATCATGTCCGCATGATCGACCATCAACTTCGAACAACCAAGGACCGGCTCGCTGGTCCAGCCGCTCGCGTCATCACGTACCGCATCGGCGCAGGCCGCCTCACGCTGCTCTCGTTCTGCGCCGGGGTGGGCGGGGGCGTTGCCGCCGGGTTCGGTCTTCGTTGGCAGGCGGTGGTGTTGTGGTTGCTCGGCCGCGTGCTCGACGGTCTCGACGGAGCGGTGGCCCGCGAAGGAGGCCGTCAAAGCGATCTCGGCGGATATCTCGACATGATGGCCGACACCATCAGCTACGCAGCCGTTCCGATCGGGATCGCTACCGCACAGGCGAACATCGGGACATGGAGCTGGTGTGCGGTGCTGCTCGCAACGTTCTACGCGAACACGATGTCGTGGACGTTCCTGGCGGCGATCGCCGAGAAGCGAGGAGTCGGCGCCGGCGCGACGGGGGAACGAACCACTATCCACATGCCAGCGGGACTCGTCGAGGGTGCCGAGACCATCGTGCTGTTCGTGCTGATGCTCTCCTTTCCCGACCAGGCGACCTGGTGGTTCGCAGCGATGGCGGGGCTGGTCGGTATAACCGTGATCCAACGCATCGTGTGGGCGATTCGGAACCTGCGATGACCGAGTCGGTGGCAGCCGATCGATTCCCGAAGCGTCGGTGGGGTCGGCTTGCCTTCGCCGGCGTGGCGTGGGTGGCACTGGTGGCCGGGTGGGTGGCCTACCAGCGCAGCTCCGGACTAGGGCAGATCGACACTGCCCAGCGCCTGATCGACACCGCGCGCGGCAACTGGTGGGCGATCGGCGCGTATATGGCGGTGTCACTCATCCGCCCGCTGGTGTTGTTTCCGGCGACGATCGTCGCGGTCGCCGCCGGGATTCTGTTCGGGCCGGTCGTCGGCGTGGTGGTCGCGGCGGGGTCGGCGAACGCATCGGCATTCATCGGTTACAGCGTCGGCCGTAACCTGCGTCGACCCGGCGAGAGCGCGGAGGTGTCGTCCAGGCTGGGGGTTTGGGCATCGCGTTTACGTGCGAACAGCTTTGAGACCGTCCTGCTGACTCGGCTGCTGTTCTTGCCGTACGATCTCGTCAACTACGGCTGCGGCCTGTTGCGCGTGCGTCGAGTTCCGTTCGTTGCCGCGACAGCGATTGGCACCCTGCCCGGAACCGTTGCATTCGTGCTCGTCGGCTCGTCGGTTACGCGCCTTGACGACGGCATCGATGGCATCGACAGCGGCATCTTGACGGCTTCGATCGTTCTCATACTCTTCAGCCTCGCCACTTCCAGGTTCGTCAAGCGGCGAACGTCGCGCGTCGCAGGTGAAATCGAGCCGTTCGTTGCGGGGGACCAGGCACAAAGCGCCAACGCCCGGGAATGAGCACCGCAATGAGAGGGGTTTCCCACAACGTCGACGAACTCGACGACACAACGATCGACGAGGATGTGCTGCAAGTGCGAACGGTTCCGCGAGGCCTGACGGCGCGGCTGCGACAGTGGGAGATCCGCACCCGGCCGGTTGACGCCGAGTCCGCGGCGGCCGCTGCTCGTCGCTGGGCAGAACTGCCCGATCATGTCAAGACAGACGGCCAACTGATCGGCCGGCGATCGACCGGCTGCGAAGGCACTCATGGGGTGTTCCCTGCCTGCGACTTCGCGTGCAAACCGTGTTATCACTCGAAGGACGCCAACAAGGTGCGCGTCGATGGTGCTCATACTCTCGAGCAGGTGACTCGTCAGATGGCGTTCCTGCGCGAACACCGCGGTCCCGCCGCCTTCGCACAGTTGATCGGTGGCGAGGTTTCCTTACTCGCCGTTGAGGACCATTCGGCGGCGTTGGAGGCGATGAGGGCGCAGGGCCGATCACCGATGAGCATGACTCATGGCGACTTCGACGATGACTACCTGCAACGAGTGGTGCTGCGGGCTGACGGCACGCGCCGTTTCGCGTCTGTGTCGTTTGCGGCGCACATCGACTCCACAATGTACGGCCGCCGTGGCAGCGAGAAACCGAACTCCGAAGCCGAGCTTCAGGAGCATCGCCAACGGTTCACCGAGATGTTCGCCAGGCTGCGCTCGGCACACGGCGTTCGCTCATACCTTGCGCACAACATGACCGTTACGCCCGAGAACCTCCACGAAGTTGCCGAGGTCATTCGGGCCTCCTGGCGTCAAGGGTGGCGCATGTTCTCGTTTCAGCCGGCCGCGTACGTCGGCAGTGAAGCTCGATGGCGCGCGGGATTTCGATCGATGACCGACGACGATGTCTGGACGCAGATCGAACTCGGGGCGGGGCGACGATTGCCGTACCGAGTACTGCAGTTCGGCGACACACGTTGTAACCGCACGAGCTGGGGTGCTTTCGTCGCCGATCGCTACGTGCCGTTGCTCGATGAGGACGATTCGGCTGACTTGGCAGCACGAGACGCCTACCTGCGTTACCTGCCCGGCAACTACATGACCGAACCACACATCTCGGTGAAGATTCTCCGAGTCGCACGGCTGTTGATGCGGCGACCCCCGCTCGTGCTCGTGGCTGGTGGTTGGTTGCGCCGCTTCGCGCGTCGCGCCGGTGGTTTGCGAGCGTTGCGATCCGGCATAAGACCCGTGACGTTCGTGATGCATAGCTTCATGGATGCGACGGTCGTGGCCCCCGCGTGGGAGCTTCTGCGGCGGGGCGAAGTTGCAACCGATGCGACGGTGCTCGTTGCCCAGGAACGCCTCCAGGCATGCACATATGCGATGGCCCATCCCGAGTCGGGCGAGATCGTGCCCGCGTGTGTGCAGCACTCCCTTCTCGACGCGCACGAAAATCGGCAACTGGTCGAACTGCTCCCTCTCCCTACCAGGCGATCCTCAACTCGCGCCGGTAGCGCGCCTGGGGTTGGTTCGTGAACACGGCGGGGCGCGCCGGCTTCGACGCGTTCTTCGACCTGCACTACGCGTCGGTCGTCGATTCGTTGACGGAGGTCTTCGACGACAGGACAGTCGCACGTGATGAGGCTCGCTCGGCGTTTGCCTCTACCTACCAGTTCTGGAAGAAGCGCGATCCGCGCGATGACCCGCTGGCCTGGACTCTCGCCGAAGCGCTCGCCCACCAGCGACAGCGAACAAACGCTGTGCACGATTCCAAAGCTCCGACCGTGAGTGAATTCGACCTGCGTGTCGAGCGGCGCGTGGTGCTCGCACTTGCTCGGCGAAGAAAGGTGATCGCCACTGTTGTCCTGGGGGCAGTCGCCGTCGTTCTCATTGCAGCCGAGATCTTCATCGCCCGCTGATTGACAGTGCCGACGGAGAGACTCGAACTCTCACTTGCAGCGTCCTAAGCGCTGTGCCTCTGCCATTGGGCTACGTCGGCGGTCCTGGCTTGTACAGCTTACGGGCCGGAATGCTGGGCGACCGGTGGTGCCGGTCAGCCCACCAGGGTGATCGACGTTGCCTCGTTGGCCGGAAGATGAATTGCCCGGTTTGGTGTCCACTCCCGACTTCGCGTGCGGTGCACGACCGCGTTGCCGGCACGAGTCTCGATCGAGCCGCGCGCGAATTCGCCGACGCGCACGGTGATGCCAACGGCGGTGGTCGCCGCCCATAGCAACGGCGGTGCCACTGCGATTGGTGTCACTGCCGCCGGCCACTCGCCAAGTGTCAGCCAATCCATCACCTGTGTAGCGGCCGCACGACCATCGAGTGCGCAGACATCGGCGGTCTCCGCAGGGTGTACCAGGTTGCCGATCGCGAAAACTCCGCGCTGTTGAGTGTGCCAACCCGTGTCCACGACGGGCGAGTTCGCCGTCGGCAGCATCTGCAGACCGCCGCTGCGGGCTAACTCGCAATCGGGAACCCACTCACCTGTGAACACCACCGTGTCGCACGCGATACGACGGCCGTCGGTGAGCACGACCTCTTCAACACGTTGGCGACCGACGATCTCGGCGACACCGACCCTGGTGAGTATCGGCACTCGGTGTCTGGTCGCCGTGGCAATCCGCAGGGGTGGATACGTCTGGTGACGCGGGAGCGCGGTAACCATCGCAGCGACCCTGCAATCCACGTGGGCCAGGGTGAGCATCGCGGAGAAGCTGACATGCTCGGCGCCGACGACCACAGCTCGGCTGCCCACATGTTGGTGATGAAGCGCGGCGAACTGCTGCAACGCGCCTGTTGTCAGCACACCGGCGGGTCGATCGCCGGCGATCAGCCGCGCGGCCCGCGGCCGTTCACGAACACCCGTGGCGAGCAACACCGCGCTCGCCCGCACCTGCGCCGGTCCACCAGCGCCGGTGGTGACCACCATGCCGTTGGCGAATGAACGGACGCTGCGGCCGACTTCGATCTCGACTCCTGCCTTCTCGGCCCGGCGAGCGAGTGCTGCCGCGTAACGAGGGCCGGTGGTGATGCGATGCAGGTCGCGCGCGCCATAACCGAGATGCGCGGTGTGCCGTGGGATGCCGCCCGGGGTTGCTTCGCGTTCGAACACGACCACCCGGCCGGCGCCGCGACGGCGCAATTCAGCCGCGGCCGAAAGACCGGCGGGCCCAGCGCCGATGATGGCAACATCGATGTCGGCGTTGACGCTGCTCATGGCAAACCCATCCACTCGCCGATCGAACGTCCCGACGCCGCTGATGCCAGCGCACAAACTTCGGCGGCGCAGTAGAAACCTTGGCAGCGGCCGGCGAGAGCGCGCGTTCGCCGTCGGAGGCCGTCGATGTCATGGGCGGGGATGATGGCGGTCACCGCTGCAGCGATTTCGTTGGCGGTTACGCGCTCGCAATGGCAGACAACGATTCCGTCGCGCTGGTATGGCCGGTCGCCAGCCTCGCCCAGCGGCGTCAATCTCGCGGCTCGCAGGTCGTCAGGATCGCGCATCGCGGCGCGCAGCCCGATTGTCGCCAGGAGTGTGATGGTTTCCTCGGCGACTGCCATCGATGACGTCAGTCCCGTCGACCGGATTCCGCCCAAACACACATAGCGGCTTGCGGCGTCGGCGCTCAATTGATAATCACTGTGCTCGGTCGCGGCGCGCAACCCCGCGTAGACAGCGGTCACTTCCTCGTCGAGCAACGCCGGCAGAATGCGTCGCCCTTTGGCCAACAAGGCGTCGATACCTGCGCGCGTGCTGCCGGTGGCGCCCCGGTCGGCGATGTCGTCGGCCGTGGGGCCGAGCATGAGG
>JACQZX010000132.1 GCA_016213665.1 Actinomycetota bacterium
CCATTGGCCGACGGATTCGCCGGCGCCGGTGTAGTAGTCGTCGAGGGATTGGGCGACCCCGGACAGGTGGTAGGCCTCTTGGCCGACACGGAGTTTGGCAATCGACAACATGGTGCACCGACGCACCCCACCCCGCCGGCGATGCGGCCGCGACGCCTGTTCACCCTTGGGTCGTAATCTGTGCATTCTGATCGGCGTTTTCGGGCGCGGATCGGGAACGTGCCGCGATTGCCGGTCGGGAACACGTTGACCGACGCGATGCGTTCGTGCGGTGGACGGGGTGGGGTTGCTCGGTGAGCGAGCGTGCGTGGTGTGGGCTCGGGAATCGAGTCAGAGGTCATGTCGGAAACGGCGACGGGATGTTCGACGAGCGGTCGCGGCGGTCGGTCGGGTCGAGCTGGGTCGATGGTGCCCGACGGGTTCATGTCGCACACCGCTGCTGCGAATCTGCGACGAGCGCGGCGCTGTTGCGGGTGGTCGCAGGCGGACCTTGGCTTACGGGTGGCGCCGCTGCTGGATGGGGTGTCGCTGACGCAAGCTCAGGTGTCGGCGCTCGAACGTGGGCGGACGCATCTAACCATCGACATGCTCGTCGTGTTCGCGATCACGCTGAGCGTGTCGGTGGTCGACCTCGTCAGCCCGACGACGGAGGTTCCGGTTCCAGCGTGGGCGTCAGCGGCGTTCGCGATGCCGTCGCTGATTGCGGTGCCCGACGATGAGTTGATCGCCGAGGTGAGCCGGCGGCTCCGACTCTGACGGCGGTTGATCGAGGTCGTGACGCGCGACGGATTCTCGAGGGGTGGGGTGACTCTGCGTCGAGGACGCGCTGGGCGGACCCGACTCTCGGGAGGTCGATGATGAGATCAGAAGCGGTGAGCTCGTTGCGGAACTGGGCCAAGGATCGGCTCGGTGAACAGGAAGATCTGCTGCGCTCGGTAGAGCGCGCCATTGCGCGGTTGGCGGAGCTTGACGACGAGCGCTCGCAAGTGGTCGAGACGGTCGGTGCGTGCGTTGTCCGTCTCGGTGAACTCGGACTTGACGAGCACCAAGTCGCCGCCTTCGTCGGAGTCGAACTGGGTGCGCTGCGCGCCGGCCGGTCGAAGCCTTCGAGCCCCGGCCCGTCGCGTCGCGCATCAGCTGCACCGGTGAACGGCGAGGTGTTGTCGTGACCGGAACGAATCCTGTCGAGGAGTGGTTCGCCCGGAACCCGCGCCGTTCCAGTCCCGAGGTCGACTACGGGCAACGTTGGACATCGACGCGTGAACCGGGCGTCGAGTGGCGGATCGCCTGGAACACGGGCACCGGCGAGATGTACGCGGCTCGCCGTGACAACGCCGATCTGCACGTGCTCGGCATCGCTCGCACTTTCGCCGAGGCCGAGTCGGCACTACAGGGATGGGCGAGCCACGCAAGTCAACCCGGTGGGCTCGACTGGGCGATCGAACGGACCCGTGATCTCACCGGCGACGGCGAACTCTCGCTCCACCTCTCACGCCTCCGCGCCGATCTCACAGAGCTTGCCTCGCACCCTGAACCACTCGGTCGGCAAGGGCTGTCGGTCGAGCTCTGATCGGCTATCGGGGCGCGGAGCCACGCATCCGGCGTGAGCTTGCGGGCGTCGTGCGGTACCATGAGCCTCGGCTTCCCCGCTGTTGATGTGTTCGACGCGTGAGGAGGTCTGTGATGGATTCGATGCCACGGTTGGTGGTGCTGCGTCTCGTGAATGGGGTGGTGCTCGATCATCCCTTCGCTACGGAGGTGCGGTTCCCGTTGTGGGCGGCGACCCTTGATGCTGACGCGTCTGATCCGTTTGGTTGGCGGCGGTCGTTGTGGCCCGTGGCGCCGGGTGGGCGGGGGTGGGTTCCGCAGGTGCTGCACTTCGGTGATGTTGTCGAGTTCGGCTCGCATCACGATCCGGTGCAGCGTTGGTTCGGCTGGTACACGCATCATGCCGGGGACGGGATCATCGTCACGGGGCCGTTCGCATTGCCGAGCGATGCTTCGTTGGATGCCGAGCCGACCCGCCGCGAGTTCGAGTGTCGGGCGATGCTCGACTATCAGCGATCGCGGCTGCAGGCCGCAACCCAGATCGGCTGACGGTCCGACTGTTCACGGCACCTGGCCCGAAGGGCCGGTCACGTCACCCAGTTCAGCGATCTGTCGCCGCTATCGGGCGGAGGCGACATCCGGCGGCGGATCAGTAGTCGCTCGGAAACAGAACCGTTGTGGTGGTGGGTGGTTGGTCGAGGTCGTCGGTGATGATCCAGACGGTCGGGTCGGGGTTGCCGCCGGCGAGGTGGGCGGGGACGGGGTAGGCGGAGATGATGCGTCCGTCGCTGTTGGTTATCGCGCGGGTGTTGGCGGCTTGGTCGTGTGGGTCGATGTCGCCCCAGTCGTCGGCGGTGTGTCGGTTGAGACACTCGACGAGCCAGGCGCACCGGTAGTCGTGTCCGGCGGCCCAGCCGTGCACGGTGGCTGATGCGTTCACGCGGGCGTTGCAGAGGTCGATCATGGCGGCGGTCTCCCTATGCGGCGTCGGCGGTGGCAGGCGCGGTTGTCACGCCGGCGAGTTGGTTGAGGTAGTCGAGCGCGGCTTGTGCGCGGGCGGCGACGGTGCGCAGCACGCGCGGGTGTTCCTTGAGGACCCGCACCCAGTGCGCCAGGTAGCTGGCATGGTCGTGGCGCGTGGCCGGCGCGATCGCCGACTGTGCGCACCAGAACGCGGCGCCGAGTTCGGCGATGAGTTCTTCGACTGCGTAGGCGTCGTCGCCGAATCGGCCGGTGAGGTCGCGGGCGAGCCTGCTGGGGTGGGCTGTCCAATGAACGTGCTCATGACAGGTCGTGGAGTAGTAGAGCGCGGGTTGCTCGAACTGGCTGAGGTGGGGGACGTGGATGCGGTCGTCGGCCGGGATGTAGCAGGCGCGGTTGCCGCCGGTGATCACGTCGGCGCCGATCCTGGCGAAGTAGTTGTCGGCCGCGGCGATTCGCTCGGGTGTGTCGCGTGGCTGGTCGCGATCGGTCAGTGTCGAGTCGGCGCCGTCGACTTGTTCGGCGGCGAACACGGCGAAGACTCGTGACACCAGTCGGCCGCGGGGTGCGGTCGATGTGTCGGTGTCGTCGGGTTCGTTGGTCGAGGCGTCGCGTTCGGTTGCGGGTCGGGCTGGCTTCCACAGCAGCACGTGCGTGGCACGTTCGCCGCGTCGTACTTGCGCGCCGTGTCGTTGCCATCCTCGATAGGTCGCCCATGTGCCAGACGGCCAACCGTTCGTTGCGGCGGTGAGAGCGAGCACGACGGCGTTGAGCCCGCGGTAGGGCCGGTCGTCGATGCTGCGC
>JACQZX010000129.1 GCA_016213665.1 Actinomycetota bacterium
ACTGTTGCTGACCGCGTTGATCATCTTGGCGCCGTCCTTGATGATGCCGCGCTGCTCGAACTCCTTGCCGACCATGTAGCCGGTGGTGTTCTGCAAGAACAGCAGCGGGGTGTCGACCTGGTTGGCGAGTTGAATGAACTGTGCCGCCTTCTCAGCCTCCTCGCTGAACAGCACGCCGTGGTGGTTGGCCAGGATTCCGATCGGGTACCCGTGCAACTCGGCGAAGCCGGTGACCAACGAACTGCCGTACAACGGTTTGAACTCATCGAAGTCGCTGTCGTCGACAACGCGGGCGATGACGTCGCGAGGGTCGAATGGCAGCTTCGGGTCGACGCTGGGGATGCCCAGCAATTGCTCAGGGTCGTATTTCGGTGGTCGTCCGGCCCCGCGTCGGCCGGCGCCGAGCTTGCGATAGTTGATGCGCTTGATGATCTGGCGTCCGAGTCGAATGGCGTCGAGTTCGTCGACTGCCAGGTAATCGGCCAAGCCACTGATGCGCGCATGCATCTCCGCGCCACCCAGGCTCTCGTCGTCGCTCTCCTCGCCGGTCGCCATCTTGACCAGCGGCGGTCCACCGAGGAACACCTTCGAGCGCTCCTTGATCATCACCACGTAGTCGCTCATGCCCGGTACGTAGGCCCCGCCCGCGGTCGAGTTGCCGAACACGATCGAAACCTGCGGGTTACCGAGTGCGGACGCGGTGGTGATATCGCGAAATCCGCGGCCGCCCGGAATGAAGATCTCGCTCTGCGTCGGCAGATCGGCACCACCCGATTCGGTGAGACTGATTACCGGCATCCTGTTCTCGCGTGCAATCTCGGCCGCGCGTTGGCTCTTGCGCAATGTGTACGGATTGGTTGCGCCGCCACGTTGCGTCGAATCGTTACCGCCGACAATGCATTCAACGCCCTCGACGACGCCGATGCCGGTGACGTTGCCGCCGCCGACAGGAAACTCGCTGCCGAAAGCGGTGAGTGGCGACAGTTCCAGAAACGCAGTGTCGGGATCGAGCAGCGCTTCGATGCGCTCGCGCACCATCATCTTGCCGCGGCCGCGGTGGCGGGCCACCTTCTGCTCGCCGCCGCCGGCGTTGACGATCGCGAGCTGCTCGTTGTGGGCCGCCACCTGCGCGGCGAGAGCAGCCCGGTTCGCCTGGTACGACTCCTGCGACTCGTCGACGCGGTCGGGAAGTATCGCCATGTCAGTTCCAGACCGGGGTGGTCTTGGTGGCGAACGCTCGCATGCCTTCGGCGGCTTCCGGCGCTTGAAACAGGGCCTCGCTGAGCGCCTGCATTGCTGCCATGTCGCGCTGCGTCTGGCGAAGCACCCGCTTGGTGGCGGCAACGGCACCAGGGGCGCCCCCGAGAATGCCGGCAACGAGCGTGGCCACGGTGGCGGCGACGTCGTCGCTGACGTGTGTCACCAGTCCGATGTCGAGTGCCCGTGCTGCATCGAACACTTCGCCTGTGAGAAATGGCGCGGCCAGCTTGCTCCATCCGCAGCGATCGAGAATCGGCACGCTGATGATCGCCGGTGCGACCCCAATGCGCACCTCGGTAAACGCGAAGGTGACCGAAGGGGCGACGACGACCAAGTCGCACGCCGCCATGATTCCGATGCCGCCGGCCCTGACCGGTCCGTTGACGGCCGCGATTGTGGGCACGCGACTGGAGCCGAGCCGCTCGATTGCCCGCGCCATCGGGGCGGTGCCCGCGGGTGTGCTCGCTTTCAGGTCGGCGCCGGCGCAGAACACCGGTGGGGTGTGCCCGAGCACGACGACCCGCACCTGCGGCGCCTCCGCTTGATCGAGGGCGGCGTGGAGTTCGTCGAGCAATTGCACCGATAGTGCGTTGCGGTTGGTGGGCGAGTCGAGCGTGATCGTGGCCACACCCGCCTCGATGGTGCAATGCACGAGTTCACCCACGCCGCCGACTGTAGCGGTGGCGCCAAACTAGGTGGTTATCTCGCGCAGAAACGCCTCCGCCTCCGCCCGGCTGCGGGTGCGCTTCATCGGTGGCAAGGCCTTGACGATGTCCCACCGGTAGTTCGCTTTACCGAGGCGGGGATCCATCACGGCGACCACACCTCGATCGCGCGAGTTACGAATCAGCCGACCCGTTGCCTGGGCGAGCAACATCGAAGCGCGCGGCAGATCGATCTGGCCGAACGCAGCAGCGCCCAACTGCTCGCGCCGCGCGGAGAGCAGTGGGTCGTCGGGTCGCGGAAATGGGATGCGATCGATCACGACCAGGCTGAGAGTGCGACCGGGGATGTCGACTCCTTGGAACAGCCCGGCGGTGGCGAACAGGCACGTGTGCTCATCGTCGCTGAAGGCCTTGACGAGCGCGGTTTTTGGCAGATCACGCTGGGTCATGATCGGCACCTCGACTCGCCCGCGCACGGCCTCGGCGGCGGCATCCATTGCCTTCCAACTGGTGAACAGCGCCAGCGTGCGGCCACCGGCGGCGGTGATCAGCGCGACCAATTCGTCGTGCACCGCTGCTGTGAAAGCCGGCGACCGCGGGTCGGGTAGGTGCACCGCGCAGTACAACAACGCGTTGTGCTCGTAATCGAAGGGACTTCCGACGTCGATCTCGTCGAACCCGCCCGCAGGCAGCCCGACTCGCAATCCCAACGACGAGGGGATCGTCGCGCTGCACAGCACGGCGGTGCGCTTCGACCACACGCCGCTGGCGAGGACGCCGCCAACTTCCAAAGGGGCGATCTCCAACCGCGGGTATTCCGGTCCGCCGCCGACGAACGATACGAATCCGGTGCGTGCTGCCAGGGCCACGTCGATGGTGTCCTGCAGCCGAGTCGCCAACTGTTGGCACCGGGTCTTGCGCGCCTTGGCATCCTCGACGTTGCTGTCGATCAACCGCAGCGCATCCTGTATGCGCTCGATGCGGGCACGCACGTCGATCAACATGTTCTGAACAGCGTCGGGAAAAGGCGATGACAACCTCTCGCCAAGGAACGGCACCAGTGCATCGCGGACGGTGAACGATGCTTCGGCGATTGCACCGACCAGCGTCGGATCATCGAGGATGCGTTTGGCCGCAACGGCTAACCGCGAGAAACGTCCACCGGCAACTTGCACGCCGACGGTGTCGCTCATGATGTCTTCCAGTTGGTGCGCTTCATCCATCACGACCACATCGTGCTCGGGAAGGATCAGGCCGCCGGTGCCGACGTGCAACCCGTAGAGATGCATGTTGACGACGACGACATCGGCCACCGATGCGCGCTCGCGTGCCGACTCCGCGAAGCAGACGCCACCCATGGGACACTTCGAAGCACCGGGGCACTCATCGCTGCCGACGCTGACGGCCTGCCAGGCACGTTCGCTCGGTGCCCAACTGAGCGAGGCCTGGTCGCCCGTGTCGGTCGTGCCCGACCACGCGACGAGACGATTGATCTCGGCTCGGGTGGTGGCGGCGACATCCTCCAACTCCAACTGGCCCGTCGCCGCGTCTTGGATCTCGCGAACCCGCTGCATGCACACGTAGTTGCTGCGACCCTTGAGCACGGCCCACTCGAACGGAACATTCATGTGCTGCGCGAGGAAAGGAAGGTCCTTGGCCGCCAACTGATCCTGCAACGCCTTGGTCGCGGTCGCCACGACGACGCGTTTACCGGCAAGAATCGCGGGCACCAAATAGCCGATCGTCTTGCCGGTGCCCGTGCCCGCTTGCACCACCAAGTGGCGTCCGGTTTCGATGGCGTTGGCCACGGCGAGTGCCATTTGCTGCTGCCCGGGGCGGTTCTCAGCTGCCGGTAACGCGCCGGTGACACCGGCGAGTGCGCTCAATACCGTCATCGGTTGACGAGCGCGAGTGCGGCATCGAGTTCGTCGGCATCGAACTCTGGCCACGGGCAATCGGTGAAGTAGACCTCGGCGCCGACGCTTTGCCACAGCATGAAGTTGGAGACGCGCAGCTCACCGGAAGTGCGCACCATGACATCGACCGGAGGTAGCTCGGGCAGGTACAGGTGCCGATCGATCGCCGCTTCGTCGACAGGACCTTGTGCCGCTGCCGACTGCGCGGCGTGCACCATCTCGGCGCGGCTGCCGTAGTCGAACGCAACCGTGAGCACCATCCCGGTGTTGTGCGCCGTGTCGGCTATCGCCTTGCGTATCGCTCGCTGCACGTATTTGGGGGTGCGAGCTTCGGCACTCTCGAACGGTCGGCCCATCCATTGCACGCGCACGTTCAACTCGTTTAGTTCCGTGACACGGCCGAACAGTTTCTTGTGGAGGCCCAGAATGTGGCGCACCTCCATGCGTGGCCGCACCCAGTTCTCGGTCGAGAACCCGAACACGGTGAGCCACCCGACCTGGCGTTTGACCGCGACCCGTACGAGGCGGGCCAGGTTTTCCTCCCCCTCGGTGTGCCCGGCGGTTCGGGGAAGGTTGCGGCGCTTGGCCCACCGGCCATTGCCATCCATGATGCACCCGACGTGCACCAACGCGCGCCGGTCGGGGCTCGGAGGAGTAGTCGGCGCCACGGGATCACCCTACCCGTGACGGTTTCGACGGACTGGGCGATCGGACCTACCCGTGCTGTGGTGGCCGACGTGGGACAATGGTTGGGTGAACGCGCGGAACCCCGACCCGACACCGCAACTGCATCACCTCGTTGTCGTCGGCGGCACGTTGCGAGACTGGGCAGACTGGACGGACGAGCAGTGGAGCCACCGCATCTCCGAACTGGGCAAGGTCGCAGATCACGTCGGCGCCAATTGGCTCGTCATCAGGCCGTTCGCCGGCCCACCCGACGAGAAGACGCCAACGCCGCCGGCTCGCACAACCACCGTGGGCGCCTGTGTCGTGACGGCCCTCGCGGAGTGCGACGGTCGCCGGCGCTTTGCGCGGGCGGTGGCCGACTTGCAGGCGGCGGCAACACCGATCACCGATCGAGCCATCGATGCGCTGCTCAACGCCCCGGCCGATGTCGATCCCGATCTCGTCGTAATCGTCGGTGCCGGCCACCGCACGCCGCCCTCGTTGATGTGGGAACTGGCCTACAGCGAGTTGGTGTACATCGACGCCGACTGGCGGCACTTCGGTGCCGCTCACCTCGACGAAGCGATCGGGGCGTACGCCAGTCGGCACCGTCGCTTCGGCGGTATCGACTGACCGGCGAGCAGCAGCAAAATGGCCAGCCACCTTTACCGCGACACGGCCGTCGTCTTGCGTACTTACAAACTCGGCGAGTCCGATCGCATCGTCGTGCTGCTCACCGAGAATCACGGCAAGGTGCGTGCGGTGGCCAAGGGTGTGCGTAAAACGTTGTCGCGCTTTGGTGCGCGACTCGAGCCGATGAGCCACGTTCGTCTGCTCCTCGCGCAGGGTCGCGACCTCGACATAGTCAGCCAGGCCGAGGCAGTGGAATCGCTCGCGCCGATGATGACCGACCTCGACCACCTCACGGCCGGTATCGCAGTTCTGGAGGCAGCCGATCAGATGTCGCTCGACCGGGAACCGAACGCCCACCTTTATCGGATGGTTGTCGGCGCGCTACGCACGATCGGTGAACAGGGTTCAGCGCTGGTGGTGCCGGCGTTCTTCTGGAAGTTGTTGGCGTTGGAAGGCGTGCGTCCACAACTCGATGTCTGTGTACGTTGTGGCGAGGACAACCCGTTGGTGTCCTTCGATATGCACCAGGGTGGCGCGCTTTGTCGGAACTGCCGCAGTGGTGCTCCGCTCAGCGAAGAGGCGTTGCAGTTGATGCGGATGATCCTCGGTGGGCGATTGAACGATGCCTTGGCTGCGCCGCGGTCGAGTGCGACACATGAAGTGCAGACGCACGCGACCAAGGCGTTGGAGCATCACATCGAACGGCGCTTGCGAACCGTCGCGATGTTCGAGCGCACGTAGTTGCCGTCGCCGGCTCTGTCAGCAGTCGCCTTCGAAGGCGTAGGGGATGGTGCCCGCCGTCATGTAGTTCACCGTCACCTGTTCCGGCAATGGCATCACGGCGATGTAGTTGCCTGCATCGTCGTACGCGCCGAACGTCTCACCCGAAGACTGCAGCCCGAGGTTGATGCCATCGATGTCGCCGTAGCCGGAGGTGTAGCAGCCCGACGTGGCGACGTTCATCGACGGGAACTCGCTCCAGAGACTGCCGATGGTGACACCCGATGTCGAAAGGAGTCCTGTGCTCGAGTAGTAGGTCCACCCGGCGAATGAGTGCGAGGCCGGATCGGCGCCGGCGAACTCGGCGCAGAAGTCGACCGACCAGCACATCTCACGACCAGAGGCGGCGGTGAAACCCCAGTCGCCCTCGGCGGTCGTGAAGCCACCGAATCCGTCGTCGATCGGGTATTCCCGGCTCTCGTCGGAAATCGGGGCACCGAACTGAAAGTTCATCTCCGCGATCAGAGCGTCGGGGTCGCCCCCGAAGTCGAAGGGACCGATTCCGTCGCCACGTAGCGTGAGCACGATTGGCGCCGGCGTCGTGTCGGGCACCGTTGTCGCCGCGGTCGGAGGAGTCGTCGCGGCCACCGTGGATGTCGTGGTGTCCGCCGCCGCGGTATCCGCCGTGCTGCTGGTTCTGACGCTGCTGCTACAGGCCGCGAGCACGACGGCCGCGAGTGTGGTGGCTGCGCGGCCGCGGGTGATCAGCGAGTTGCTCCACGGATTGCGAATCATCAGTTCTCCTTTGAAGATGGCTGCATCATAGAGACTGCACCCGTAACCTTCCGGGTCATGGCCGCAACCGAACTCGAACAGGTCGTCAATCTCTGCAAGCGACGCGGCTTTGTCTACCCGTCGGCCGAGATCTACGGCGGCTCGCGCAGTAGTTACGACTACGGTCCGCTCGGGTCGTTGATGTTGCGCAACGTGCGGGAGGCGTGGATTCGCACGATGGTGCAACAGCGTGACGATGTGGTGCTGATCGACGCCGCGATCCTGGCGCCGCCGCAGGTGTTCGAAGCGAGCGGCCACCTCGCCAACTTCAGCGACCCACTGGTCGACTGCACCAAGTGCAAACAGCGATTCCGCGAAGACCACCTCACCGATCCGAACGTATGCCCCAACTGCGCCGCGGTCGGCTCGTTCACGGAAGCCCGCGCCTTCAACCTGATGTTCAAGACGTTCGCCGGCCCCATCGAGGGCGCTGGGGCCGAGGTCTACCTGCGTCCGGAGACTGCCCAGGGCATGTTCGTCAACTTCGTCAACGTTCTGCAGACGAGTCGCAAGAAGCCGCCGTTCGGTATTGCGCAGGTCGGTAAGAGCTTTCGCAACGAGATAACTCCTGGCAACTTCATCTTCCGCACGCGCGAATTCGAGCAGATGGAGATGGAGTTCTTCGTGCCACCGGCAGAGAGCGCGCACTGGTACCAATACTGGTGCGATGCTCGCATGCGGTGGTACACCGACCTCGGAATACCCGCCGAGATGCTCATGCTCCGCCCGCACGAAGCCGACGAACTCAGCCACTACAGCACCGGCACCAGCGACATCGAGTTCAAGTATCCGTGGGGTTGGGGCGAACTCGAGGGCATCGCGCAGCGCACCGACTTCGATCTGCAACGCCATGCCGAGCACAGCGGTCAGAAGCTCGACTACTTCGATCAGGCCAACAACGAACGATACGTGCCCTACGTGATCGAGCCCGCGGCCGGCGTAACCAGAGCAATGGCGGCCTTCCTGCTGGCCGCCTACGACGAAGACATCGTCAACGACGAACCCCGCACGGTGCTACGTCTGCACCCGCGGCTGTCGCCCTACAAGGTTGCAGTGCTTCCGTTGAGCAAGAAGGACACGCTGACGCCGTTGGCGCGCGAGTTGTACGCCACGTTGGCCGACCGCTACATGGTCGATTACGACGAAACCCAGGCCATCGGTAAGCGTTATCGCCGCCAGGACGAGATCGGTACGCCGCTTTGCGTCACCGTCGACTTCGATTCACTGGAAGACGATGCAGTCACGATTCGCGACCGAGACAGCACCGCCCAGGTGAGAGTTCCGATCGCGTCGCTACTGAGCGAGGTAGCCGGCCGCCTCGGCTTCTGAGGACGATCAGCCGGCCAGCGGCAGTTGCAACGAGAACCGTGCTCCGCCGGCGGGTGCGGCGCCCGCTTCGACGCTGCCGCCCATCGCGTTGACGAGTTCGCGCACTATGGCCAGGCCGAGCCCGCTGGCGCTCTCGGTGCGCTCGGGTTGATGGCGGGCGACGTAGAGGCGCTCGAACACATGTGGTAAGTCGGCGGCGGCGATGCCCGGTCCGTCGTCGTCGACGGTCACGGTTGCCCACGACTCGGTTGCGCGGGCGGAAACAAGCACGGTCCTGCGTGCGTACTTGGCTGCGTTCTCGACCAGGTTGGCGAGCACCTGCGCAATTCTGTCGGGGTCGCCCAGAACGATCAGTGGTCCGGTGGTGACCGGGTGAAACGAGATCTGCGGCATCGTTGCGGCGGCAGCATCGGTTGCCGTGTGCACGGCGGCCGAAAGGTCGAGCGTGACCATGCGCAGGCTGAACGAACGCGACTGCAACTTGGCCAAGTCGAGCAGGTCGGCCACCAAACGTTCCAGTCGTCGCGACTCGGTACGGATGACGGTGGCCGCCCGCCTCGGGTCCACCTTGCCATCGTCGATCGCGTCGGCGTAGCCCTTGATCGAGGTCAGCGGGGTACGCAGGTCGTGGCTGACCGAGAGCAGGAACTGCTGCTCGAGAACCCGCGCCCGTTCCAACGACGAGGCCATGCCGTTGATACTGCGCGACAGTTCGGCCAGTTCGTCGTGGTGTCGCACGGTAGGTTCGTGCAACCTTGTGCCCAGCTCCCCGGCGGCGATTCGCTGCGTGGCGAGCGACGCCTCGCGTATCGGCTTGGTCAGTCGGTTGCCGAGGAGGTAGGCGGCGAGTAGTCCGAGCAGAATCGTGGCGATCGCCGCCCAGACGAACAGTCGCAACGCGTCGCCCAATCCGGCTGCGATCGTGCGGGTCACGACGACTACGTAAAGCCGTCCACCCGGACCGGTCGCCGGCGCCGCCGCGTAGGCGAGCTTTCCGCTGTTGTCGGCGACGGTCAGCCCCGACGCCAACTGCTCTGGCTGTAGCTGGTCGATTGTCAGCCCGTCGGGCAAGTCGTCGGTAGGTAGATTTCCGTTGCGGTCGGCGATCATGACTGTGATCTCATCGATCGACAAGACCGACTTCAGCGTTTTCAACACGCGCAGTCGATTGCGTAGCTGTTGCGCCTCTGTCACCGCCGTGTCACCGGGATCGACCTCGAGGATGCCGTTGATGTTGGCTGCGATCTCGATCGCCTGATCGCGCAACTCGCTCACGGTTGCCTGGCGCGCTCGCACGGTGGCGAGCGCGAGTGTGCCACCGCCGGCGAGCAGCAGCGTGGCCACGACCACGCCGACTATCACCAGCGACAGTTTCCTGGTCATGGGTTCTGACTGTTACCGGCGAGTGTGAGCATTGTGTGAGGCGAATCGTGTCAGCCGAGTCGGTAACCGATGCCCCACACCGTTGCCAGCGGGAGGTCATCGCCCAGCTTCTTGCGCAGCTGACGGACGTGCACATCAACCGTGCGATCGTCGCCGACCCAGTCGATGCCCCAGACGCCATCGAGTATTTGTTGGCGGGAAAGGGCGATCCCCTGGTTGCGGGCGAAAAAGGCGAGCAGGTCGAACTCGCGAGTCGCCAAGGGCACCACTTCGTTGGCGCTGGATGCTTCCCGGCGGGAGACATCGACCCGGTACTCGTCGCCGATGTGCATGACATCGGTGTCGGTGCTGATGTCGGGTTGTCCGCGCCGCAAGATGGCCTTCACCCGGGCGACGATCTCGCGCGGGCTGAACGGTTTGGTGACGTAGTCGTCGGCGCCGAGTTCGAGACCAAGAATGCGGTCGATCTCGCCGTCGCGCGCGGTGAGAAACAGCACCGGCACGTTGCTCTTGACCCGCAGCCGTCGGCAGACCTCGAAGCCGTCGATGCCGGGAAGCCCGATGTCGAGAAGCACCATCTGCGGTTGGTGCTGGTCGACCAATT
This sequence comes from Actinomycetota bacterium, assembly GCA_016213665.1. Taxonomy (GTDB): domain Bacteria; phylum Actinomycetota; class Acidimicrobiia; order Acidimicrobiales; family Ilumatobacteraceae; genus UBA668. The sequence continues at coordinate 10,011 of JACQZX010000129.1, forward strand.
CCAGCCCCCGCTCGCCTGATGTCGCCTGGAGAACCCGGAACCCCGCTTCCCGTAGGTACACGTCGAGCAGATCGGCGATGTTGTGGTCGTCTTCAACGACGATCACAGTGCGATCGTTGGTGGGCATGCCGAACATGCTGCCACGCTGGTACGGTGCCGCGCTGACACACACGGCCGTTGAGAAAGAAGGACGAGACGATGAGCAAGGTGGCGATATGGGCACGGATACCCCTCAAGCCAGGGGTTCGACAGGAAGCGGCGAAGGCGTTGCAGGTCGCCATCGACGCGGCTCACGACGAGGAGGGCACGCTGCTCTACATCCTTCACGAAAATGGTGCCGACCCCGATGCCCTCTTCTTCTACGACCTGTACGCCGATTCCGATGCCCTCACCGCTCATTCCGCTGGTGAAGGGATGAAAGCGATGGGTCCGATTCTGAAGGAGTACGCTGCGGGACGCGCCGAGATGCAGATACTCACCCCGCTGACCGGCAAGGGGCTCTGAGAAGCGGGTCGGTGGCCACCTACCTCGATCGCATCGTCGCCCATCATCGAGCGCAAGCCGCACGCGACGAACGTCCGCTGAACGACCTTCGCGCCGCGGCCGAATCGTGCCCCCCGGTGCGCGGGTTTCGCG
>JACQZX010000130.1 GCA_016213665.1 Actinomycetota bacterium
CCCCAATCGTCGGCAACGATGTGGGCGATGCCGTACTCGGTACGCGTGATCTGCGCTGAGTACCCGGATGCCGAGGTGTTCGCGGCGACCGTTGTAGTCGCTGCCACAGTGTCGGTGCTGTCGGAGGTTGCGCCGTCGTCGCTACAAGCGGCAACGACGAGGATGGCGGCGAGGAAGGCCCGTGAACGTTTGTGCATAGCGCGAAGACTAGCCCTAGGGCCTGCGCTGCGCTTCGGCTACTCCCCCTGGGGCCTGCGCTGCGCTTCGGCTACTCCCCCTGGGGCCTGCGCTGCGCTTCGGCCCAGCTGAGTCCCTTCGTCACGTCAACGTCGCGCGGCAGGCCGAGAACTCGCTCGCCGATGATGTTGCGTTGCACGGCCCAAGTGCCGCCACCGATCGTCAACGCCTGACTGAACAGGAACCCGTCGTGCCACCCGGGATGCAACAGACCGCCAGCCGGCTTATCAGGTCCAAGACTTCTCGAATCATCGTCGGCGAAGGCACCACCACCATCACCACCGCCGCCGCCGGTCAACATCGCCGCCGCCCCGATGCAATCGCGGGCGAGGCTCATCACGTGTTGGCCATGTTCGTCGGCGAGCAGTTTTCGAATACTCGCCTCGGGGCCGGGCTGCTCCCCCTTCAGCGTCGCCGTCAGCGTTCGCATTCGGATGAGATCGAGCAAGACGTGCTCGGTGTGCACCCGCGCGATCCGTTGCCGCAAGGTCGAGTCGCACACCGGCCCTTGCTCGCGAATGCTCTCGATCAACTCGGCCGCGGTCGGGCCATTGCCCCACAGGACCCCACCCGTGCTTAGCGAAACACGCTCATTGCCGAGCGTCACCTTCGCCAGCCGCCAACCGTCGTTGAGCTCGCCGACCAGATTGTGGGCAGGTATCCGGACATCGGTGAAGAAGACCTCGTTGAAGGTGTGGCCGCCCGTCATCTCCGTGATCGGCCGCACCTCGATACCGGGGAGGTCCATCGGGCAAATGAAGTAGGAGACACCCTTGTGTTTGGGCACGTCGGGATCCGTGCGCGCGATCAAGATGCCGAACTGCGAGTGCTGCGCTCCACTGGTCCAGGTTTTCTGCCCGTTGACCACGAACTCGTCGCCATCGCGGACGGCACGGGTACCGAGGTTGGCGAGATCGCTGCCGGCCGCAGGCTCGCTGAAGAGCTGACACCAGAACTCGTCGCCCGACAGCAACGGCGACAGATAGCGCTGCTTTTGCGCTTCGGTGCCGGCGTACAGCAGCGTCGGGCCCGCCCAGCCGATACCGATCGGGTTGGTCGGCCTGCGAATTCCGGCGCGCTGCAGTTCGTCGTCGATGATCAACTGATGAACCGCGTCGGCGGCGAGCCCCCACGGCGGCGGCCAGTGCGGCGCCACGTAACCGACTTCGGCCAACTCGCGCCCCGACGGTCGCGGGTTCGCATCCAGCCAGCGACGAACGGCGAGCCTGCGCGGATCGTCAGCGGGTGGTAATTCGAAGTCCATACGTCATTGACATTACCGACTGCGAGCACCATGACTTAGGTGACGCCACGGCGTGCGAGTACCGTCGGCCGCGATGAGCGGTGGCTGGAACTTTGCGGAGATGTGGGAACGCAACGCCGACCGCTTTCCCGACGCCCTCGCGCAGCAGCAGGCTGACAGGTCGTATTCCTGGAGCGAGTTCGACAGGCGCGCCGACGGCATCGCCGCAACCCTGATTGCGGCCGGCGCTCTCCGACAGGACAAGGTCGCGCACTACCTGTACAACTGTCCCGAATACATGGAGAGCATGTTCGGCCTGTTCAAGGCCGGTCTGGTGCCGGTGAACACCAACTATCGCTATACCGCCGACGAGTTGGCGTATCTATGGGACAACTGTGACGCCGTCGCGGTCATCTTTCACGGCGCGCTGGCCGCACACTGTGACGAAGTACGCCACCGGGTTCCGAATGTTCGTTCCTGGATTTGGGTCGACGACGGCAGTGGGCCGCGCCCACCGTGGGCCGTCGCGTACGAGGAGTGTGCTGCGGACGCGGCCCAGCGAGTGAAGCCGCCGTGGGGCCGCAGCCCCGACGACCTCTACATCCTCTACACCGGCGGCACGACAGGCATGCCCAAAGGAGTGATGTGGCGACAGGACGACCTTGTCGCCAGTCTCGACGGTGCTTCCCGGCACCCGCTACCGGCGACACCGGGTTGGGACGAGTTCGAAGCCCGCATCGCCAAACCCGGTCCGCGCAACATTCCGGCGGCGCCACTGATGCACGGCACCGGCGCGTTCAACGCAATGTGGAACCTCGTGCTCGCAGGCTCCGTGACCACACTGCCCAGTCGGCACTTCGATCCGGTCGAACTGCTCGGCGCGATCGAGGCGCACCGGGCGAACAGCATCTCGATCGTCGGCGACGCGTTCGCGAAACCGATCCTGCGCGCGCTCGACGCGGAACCACGGCGGTGGGACATCTCCTCGTTGCGCATTGCGTTCAGCAGCGGGGTGATCTGGGCGGCCGAGACCAAGGCGGGCCTACTGCGCCACAACCCGCGCTTGATCCTGATCGACAGCCTGGGAAGCAGCGAGGCAGTAGGCATGGCCAGCAGCGTCGTCACCTCCGAATCCGCCGGCACCACCGCCGAATTTCGGGCGGGACCGAACACAAGAGTTCTCACCGAGGACGGCCGTGAGGTATCCGCGGGCAGCGGCGAGCGCGGGCAAGTCGCGCTGCGCGGCCGAACACCAGCGGGCTACTACAAGGACGCGGCCAAGACCGCCGCCACTTTTGTTATGCACGAGGGCGTGCGCTGGAGCATCCCGGGTGACTGGGCAGAGGTGATGGCCGACGGAACGTTGAAGCTCTACGGCCGCGGCAGCCAGTGCATCAACACCGGTGGCGAGAAGGTCTACCCCGAGGAGGTGGAGGAGATTCTCAAGCTGCACCCCAGCGTCGCCGACGCCGCGGTGGTCGGCGTACCGGATGATCGCTTCGGCGAGGCGGTGACGGCTCTCGTGGAATTGCACGCCGACGCGGTTTTCGACGCGGCGGCGCTCATCGCGCACGTGCACAGCAGTCTGGCGGGCTTCAAGGCACCCAAGCGCGTGCTGGCGATCGCGACAGTGGGGCGGGCGGCCAACGGCAAGCTCGACTACAAGCGTCTGCGCTCCGAAGCGCACCGTCAGCTGGGACTCCAGTCGCCACCCGAACCCTGATCAGGTGACATGATGGAAACGACTCGACAATAGGAGGCATCCGATGAGTGACCAACCGATCCCCGGCCAGGTATCGAACGACCGCAGCGGTCCTAGTTTTGCTCTGATCCTGCTGGCCATCGTCGCGGCACTGGCAACTGTGTTCTTCCTGCAGAACGGCGAAGAGGTCGCGATCGACTTCTTGGTGTTCGAGAAGCTGACAACCATCCGCTGGTCAATCCTGATGGCAGTCGCTCTCGGCATTCTGCTCGATCGCGCGTTCAGCTTCTGGTGGCGGCGGCGACGGAGTAACAAGAAGAACAGCTGACCGATGCTCGTCTCCTCGACGAGCGGCGTCGAGTTGGCAACGCACGATCTCGGCGGGACCGGCACGACGCTGCTGATCTCGCATGCCACCGGGTTCCATGGTCGCTGCTACTGGCCCATTGCCACACTCTTGGCAGACACCTTCCACAGCATGGCGTTCGACTATCGCGGTCACGGCGACACCGCCCGCCCGGAGGGCGGAATCGATTGGCAGCGCTACGGCGACGATGCGTTCGCGATGGCTACCCGGCTGACCCAAACGATCGGCGAGCCGATCGTTGCCTTCGGCCACTCGATGGGCGGTGCCTCGCTGTTGATGGCCGCACACCGAGACCCGACGCTCTTTCGTCGCATCATCGCGTTCGAGCCGATCGTGTTCCCGCCCCCAAACGTCGCTGCCGACGATAACCCCGAAAGCATGCTCGTCGCTGCCGCCCGCCGTCGGCGGACGACTTTCCCGTCGTACGAGGAAGCAATCGCGCACTACTCGTCGAAGCCACCGTTGAACGCGTTCACAGCCGACGCGCTCGCGGCGTACGTCCGACACGGTTTCATCTCCGATCCGGATGGCACGATTCACCTCAAGTGTCTCCCGGCGACGGAGGCCGACACGTTCGCCGGCGGTGGACTGCACGGCACGTGGGATCGGTTGCCCGAGATCGCGACCGAAGTGTTGGTGGTCGGTGGGCGGCCCGAGGGCATCGGTCCCGCGACGATCGCCGGCAGGATTGCCGAGCGACTCCCCAACGGCCGGTACCTGCGGCGCGACGACCTCGATCACTTCGGCCCGATGACCCACCCCGCGGAATGCGCCGAGATCATCCGCGCCGAGATGAAGCGCTAACACCCAAGGGTCGAGCTTGTGTGAGCGAACAAACCCGGCGGCAGGTTTGTGAGCTCACCCAAACCGGCACCCGAGTCGTGAGTGACAGCCGACGCTCCAGCCCGTCCATGCTCAATCGTCGTACTGGCGCGCAGGTCTTCTCTACGATGATCGCATGTACCCGGTGCCAACCAGCATGTCGCCCAGTCGCGTCGAGGCGTTCACCGCCTGCCCGATGGCGTTTCGGTTCGCAAGCATCGAGAAAATTCCCGAACCGCCGAGCGCGCACATGACCAAGGGTTCGCTGGTTCATCGCGTGCTCGAGCTGTTGTACATGCAGCCGGCAACCGCGCGCACCATACAGTCCGCCGCGCAGGCATTCGAGCAAGCCGTCTCCGAGTACCAACTAGATCCCGAGTTCACGATGCTTGCACTCGACCCGGCACAGGAGCAGGCGTTCTTCGACGATTGCTGGTCGCTGACGCAGGCCTACTTCGCGATGGAAGATCCCGCCCTCGTCCGCGAGATCGGTCTCGAACTTCGACTGGAGGCACAGGTCGGCGATCTCACCCTGCGCGGCATCATCGACCGACTCGAACTCGATGCCGACGGGAAACTCGTCGTCACCGATTACAAGACCGGGCGCGCGCCGGGCCTGAAGTACGAACAGAGCCGTCTGGCAGGCGTGCACTTCTATTCGTTCCTTTGCGAGGCGGTCTTCGGCCAGCGACCCGCCGCCATCCGGCTGATGTATCTGCGAACCGGAGAAACGATCACCGCCACTCCGTCGGCACAGTCGGTGAAGTTCATCACAACACGCACGACCGCCGTCTGGAAGGCGGTCGAGAAGGCATGCCAAACAGGCAACTTCCGTCCGCGCGAAGGCGCGTTGTGTGGCTCTTGCGCGTTTCAGCCGTGGTGTCCGGCATTCGGCGGCGACCCCTCGCTCGCCGCCGTTGAGGCGCCGCTACGGTTCCGCCCAATGGCCCCAGCGTGAGCCGAGCCGTCGCGTCGTTCGACCTGTGGGCCGAGCGCGGTCTCGAGCGACTACGCGGCAACAGAATTGCCGACACCGTGTTCACTACTGCCAGCACGCTCGGCGACTTCAGTCTCATATGGCACTTGGTCGGGGCAACGCGCGGACTCACCAGCGAGTCACACGCCAACCAAGCCTTCGTGTTCTCGGCTCTCATCGGCATCGAAAGCCTGCTCGTCAATCAGGGCATCAAACGTTTGTTCCGGCGCACGCGCCCAACCGAAGCCGGCGACAGCCGCTACCCCGTTCGCAAGCCGGCGACCAGCAGCTTTCCCAGCGGCCACGCGTCGGCCGCTTTCTTCGCGGCCACCGTACTCACCTACTGGAGTGGTCTTGCATGGGCGCCACTGCTGTTCGTTGCCGCAACCGTCGTTGGCACCAGTCGCGCGTTTGTGCGTATTCACCACGCGTCCGACATTGTGGGCGGCGCCCTCGTCGGGCTACTGCTCGGCCAGGCGGCGGTGGCCTTGTTGCGGGCGGTCGCCTGAGAAGCTCGGCGCGGTAGTCTCGAATCATGGCCGACCTGCCCCATTTCGATCGCAAGATGAGCGACGCCGAAGGGTTGATGTGGCGGCTGGAGAAAGATCCCCACCTCAGTAGCACGTTTGCCAACGTCACGATTCTCGACCGACCGCCCGACTTCGATCGTTTGCTCCACCGACTCGATCGGGCCACGTATGCGGTTCCACGCCTTCGCCAACGAGTCCAGTCGGCGCCGTTCAATCTCACCGCACCGATGTGGGTCGACGACGCCAACTTCGATCTGCGTTACCACGTGCGGCACATGGCGTTGCCGCAGCCGGGAAGCATGCGACAACTCCTCGACCTCGCCAGCCTGATCGCCTGCGATGCTTACGATCGCACGCGGCCGCTTTGGCAGTTCGTGATCGTCGACGGTTTGAGTGGCAACAAGAGCGCACTGATCCAGAAGTTGCATCACACGATTGTCGATGGCGAGGGCGGCGTGCAGCTTTCGCTGCAATTCCTCGACTTCGAACGCGAGGCGGCCGATCCGCCGGCTATCGATCCGGAACTGATCGCAGCCGCACAGGCCGCTGCCGATCTCGAGGGCCCGCCACCCGACCTGCTGCGCGAGTTGTTAGGTGGCAGCCTTCGCCTTCCGCTTGGGCTGTTGAAACAGATCAGAGACCTGCTCGGTGACCCTGCGGGCATATCGGTCGCCGGGTCCGCTGCGGCCGACACGATCCGCAGCGTGATGCAGCAACTCAGCGACACCGAAGCCGCGCGATCGCCGCTATGGAAACGACGATCGTTGCAACGCCGCATGGAAGTCCTGCGCGCTCCCTTCGGCGAGACCAAGCACGCCGCCAAACGCCTCGGGGGCACACTCAACACCGCGTTCCTCGCCGCCGCTGCCGAGGCCGCCGGCCGCTACCACCGCGAACTCGACGCGCCGGTCGACGAGTTGCGGTCGAGCATGGCCATCAGCACGCGCACCGATTCCTCGGGCGCGAATGCATTTTCGCTGGCAAGAATGCTCGTGCCTACCGGTGAGATGCCGATCGAGGAACGTTTCCTCGCCATCCAGGCCGCGGCGGCAGCCGCCAAGGAAGCATCGGCGACGGCTTCGCTCGAAACTCTCGCGGCAGTCGCCTCCGCACTGCCGACCAGCCTGATCACGCGCCTCGCGCGTCAGCAGGCACAAACCGTCGACTTCGCGACCAGCAATGTGCGTGCGTCGCCAGTACCACTCTTCATGGCGGGCGCCGAATTACTGGAGAACTATCCGGTCGGGCCGCTCGCCGGTGTCGCGTTCAACCTCACCTTGCTGAGCTACAACCACAGCCTCGACATGGGCGTGAACATCGACACAGCTGCAGTCACAGAACCCGACCGCTTGCGCGATTGTCTGCAGCGCGCGTTCGACGACCTAGCCGCCGCTTGACACCGACCGGTTAGTTGCCGGCCGCAACATTGGCTGGCATGGTCAGCAATGTGCGCACGTCGAGCAGGACATTGGTGATCTCGCCGGACGAGACGAGTTCACGACTCATCATCTGTGACAGCGCCTTGTCGATAACAGTGAGCGCTACGTGGATGACGACTTCGTTGGTCTCGGTGCCGGTAGTCGGCGTCTCGGTCGTCTGGGTCACGGTGGGCTCCTTCGCAAGTTGGGCGTGTCGCGAACGTATCTCGCGCGCAGCAAGCTCGCGCGTCATGGTACCGGCAAAACTCGGGGGCGAGATAGTTTGGCCGGATGGAACTAGGCGGGAAACACGTTGTGGTCACCGGCGCGGCCGGCGGCATCGGCATGGCGCTTATCGAACGCTTTCACGCCGAAGGGAGTCGGGTGGCGGCGTGCGACATGGCGATCGGTGCCGCCGAGGAGCTCGTCGCGCGCCTCAATGCGCTGCGCCCGAACAGCGCCACCGCGATCACCGCCGACGTGTCGAACGAAGTCGGCAACCGAACGCTGATCGCGGCTGCCGAGGCGTCGCTGGGACCCATCGACCTCTTCTTCGCCAATGCCGGGGTAGCGCTCGGCACAGGCTTGGAGACCTCGGAGGAAGATTGGCACACCGCTTTCAACGTCAACGTGCATGCTCACAGGTGGGCGGCCAAGTACCTACTACCCGAGTGGTTGGCGCGCGGCGACGGCTACTTCTGCTCGACTGCCTCCGCCGCCGGCTTACTCAGTCAAATCGGGTCGGCCCCGTACAGCCTGACCAAACATGCCGCTGTCGCATTCGCCGAGTGGCTCAGCATCACCCACGGCGACGCCGGGGTAAAAGTGAGTTGCCTGTGCCCACAAGGTGTCAACACCGCGATGCTGCGCGCCGGCGACGATCCGGGCGCAGGCCCGGGTAGCAGCGTGGTGCGGTCGGCAGGGAGGGTCCTTGAGCCCGACGAGGTCGCCGAAGCGGTGATCGCTGGCATTCAATCCGAGCAATTCCTGATCCTGCCGCACCCCGAGGTCCTCACGTACCTCCAACGTAAGACCGGTGACTACGACAGGTGGCTGGCCGGAATGCGCAAGTTGCAGGCACGGATGATCAACACGCAATGATCGACACGGCCACACTCCAACTGCTCGGTTTGCGCGTCGGCGAACCCATTCGCTTCCGCAAAGGCGAGTCGGGGCGTTGGTTCGCAGGCAAGATGTCCGGCGTGGCGGTGGATGGCAGCATCACCATTTACGACGCCAACGGGGCAGCTCGCAGCCTTCGTCCAGAACGAGTCGAAGTTCGTCGACCGGGTGGCCGCGGACGGCTCACATGGCAGACCGTCAGCGATGTCGCCATCACTTGGGAGCAACTGCAGCTGTGGTGACTAGTTCGTCTTCGCCTTCGACATGGCTCGGTGCAGTACGACATCGAGCAGGTTCAGCACAGTCTCTTTGACCGCCACCCGACCACGAGCGTCAGTGGTCACAACCGGAACTGCATCGGCGAGCGAGAGCGCTTCACGCACCTCGCTGATCGTGTGGAACATTTGGCCGTTGAAGCGATTGACTGCAACTACGAACGGCACACGGCGACTCTCGAAGTAATCGATCGCGGGGAACGAGTCCTCGATCCGGCGACTGTCGACCAGCACCACTGCACCGAGCGCACCCTGGATCAAATCGTTCCACATGAAGCCGAAGCGGTCTTGCCCCGGCGTGCCGAACATGTAAAGCACGATCGCTTCATCGACTGCGACACGTCCAAAGTCCATGGCCACCGTCGTCGTCGTCTTGGTACCGACGTCACCTCGGTCGTCAACTCCCTCACCGTAGGAGGTCATGGCGGCTTCGGTGGTGAGAGGCTCAATGTCGGAAATAGCGCCGACAAAAGTCGTCTTGCCGACGGCGAAGCCACCGGCGACGACGATCTTCACCGGGATCGGACCCTTGGCGAGATGAGAAGGATTGTCAGAGCGAACGGACACCGGCGATCAACCTCGTGATAAGGAGCACGTCGTCGGCGACAGACACGCTCGGATGAAAAGCCTGCACGTAACCCTCGGCGAGCAAATCGCCGGCGACAACACGCACAACTCCGATCGGTACCTTCATACGCGCCGCCAGTTCCGCGACCGACTGCGGCTCGCTATGGCAAAGCCGAAGGATTTCGGCGCGTTCGAAACGGACAGCGGTCAATGCCTCGCGGCCATCGCCGGTGGCTTGCAACATTGTCTCGAACTCGAGTTGCACCGCCGCCTGCGAACGACCCCCCGTCATCGCATACGCGCGCACGCCGGAACCAGCGTTCGGTGAATCCGAATCCGGCGACATCGGCGGCAGCGGCCGTTTGCGATTGAGGAACGGCCTCACAAGTTCAGCGTGCGGATCCTCCGCCTCATCGGCGGTCATTTCACACCGCGACCAGCGAGTTCTTGAGTTCGGTGATGAGAGCCGGCGTGAGCTGTGCGCCAACTCGCTCTACCAGCAGCGTGATCTCGAAGCCGACCAACCCCAGGTCGCAGTCGCGGCTTGCAACGATGCCGAGCGTGGAGCCACCCGAGATCGCGCTCACGAACAGATACCCGCTCGTCATCTCGATGAGCACCTGCATCACTTGCCCCTTGCCGAGTTCCCCAGCCGCACCGTGGGACAACGCACGCAGGCCGGTGACAATTGCTGCGAGCTTCTCGGCGGCACCGCGATCGAGGGTGGAACTCAACGCAATCAGCAGCCCGTCTGACGAAACGGCCAGTGCCTGATCAACACCGGGCGTACTGCGCACGAAGTTGACCATCAGCCAGTTGATGTTCTGTGCCTTCTCAGAAAGCTCCATTTTGAAGACTGTTTCCTTTCCTACCTAAGTCTCGATAGCCGGCCGGTCTCGGGTCGGCGGCTTCGGGTCAGCTCTCGCGGTTGTGATTGCGCCCGAGGTCGATGCCTCGCTGAAGGCTGGTAAGGGTGCTGCGAACCTCGTCAGGCGCACGCATGGGTGTCGCGTCGTTCTGGGGCGTGCCGAGATCGGGTAGCTGTGCACCAGGTACCCGCTTCGACAAGCCGTCGGGCGATGTCGCCTGCGGCTGCGATGCCGGAGCCGAGATTTGCGACGCCAACGACATCAGCGCCGGGGCGTGAGCATCGCTGCCCTCGCCAACAGCTGGAGCCACCGGAGCCCACGCCGGCGCCAACGACATGCCGTCGTCGCCGGTGGTGGTGCTGGTGGTGTGCAGCGCCAACGGCGTCGCGCCGTTCGCGCCGGGAAGTGGTTCGCTGAGTCGTTGCGTCATCGTCGAGACGTCGACCACCGGAGTCGGGGCGCGGCCGGCAGCGCCGACGACTTCCAGTATCGCCTTCGGCAGGCGCACGATCGCCGTCACGCCCGTGCCGCCGGGCGTGGTGGTGAGCATTACCTTCACCTGATGGCGAGCAGCCAGCCGGGCGACCACTTGGAAGCCAAGCATCTTGTTGCTCTCTCGATCAAACGACGACACCTGGTTGAGCCGGCGGTTGGCATCGGCCAAGTCGTCGGCCGACATGCCTAGGCCGTAGTCGAAGATTGCGAGCTGATGCCCGTCGGGTACTGCGCGGCCCACCACGGTGACAGCAGTGTTGGGGGGAGAGAAACTGGTTGCATTCTCAAGCAACTCGGCGAGCAGGTGAGCGATCTCACTGGCAACCGCCCCTTGCACACCGATGTCGCCCAACACGGCGAGCTCCACCTGGCCGTAATGCTCCACCTCGGACAAGGCGGCGCGAACAACGTCACCGAGTGCGACCGGCGGAGCCCACAGACGAGTCGGTTCGGCGCCGGCCAGCACCAACAGCGACTGCGCGTTTCGACGCATGCGAGTGGTCAAGTGGTCGAGTCGGAACAAGTTGTCGAGCGACTCGGGATCTCGTTCACCTTGCTCGAGCGTGGAAATGAACCCGAGTGTTCTACCGAGCAGGTTCTGATTGCGTCGCGCGATGTTGATCAGGTTCTCCGACATCACCCGCCGGGCCATCGCCTGCTCCGCAGCGAGATCGACGGCGGCGTCCTGCACGGATCCGAAGCTGGCGGCGAGATCGGCAAGCTCGTCACGAGTACCGATCTCGAAGGTGGCGAGATGCGGAACGGGTGCGTCCGGTGCCAACTCGTGAATGTGTTGCACGACGTCGGGCAGCTCGGAGGTCGCCACCGTCTTCGCGCGGGCAGCCAGGCTGCGAATCGGGCCGACGATCGACCGACGAACGAACACCGAGAGCAGCAGAGTAAGCAGCAAGATGGCGGCTGCTCCCGAGCCCGCAAGCAGGATGACATTGCCCACGTAGGTGTCGGTGCTCTGCTCGCCCACCAGAACGGCGTTCTGCGCGAAGACGACGGCCCGGTTGACGCCGGTCTGTTGCAAGTCGAACCGCCATTCCATCGAGCGAACGACATCAATGATCTGCTGGACATCTTCGGCCGCAACAGCGGGCTTCAATTCGTTTTCGACGACCTCGAAGAATCGAGTACCGGCGGCGCCACCGATTTGTACGAGCCGGATGTCGACGCGTTGATCGAGACCTTGTCTGCCCCAGTAGTCCATCGATGCCTCGAACTTGGCCTGCGCACGGGAGATGGTTTCGAAGTCACCCTCGATCAGTGAAAGGTTGTCTGCCGAGAACCCGTCAGTGGCCGCCGCTAGAACGGCAATGTGGTTCACCGTTGCCCAGGCTTCGAGCAAGCTGGCAGGTGGCGGTAGCACGTCGGCGCGCAAGTCTTGCGCCTGCTTCAGAGCCTTGTATTCATCGCCGCGCACGCTGGAACGCAGCAGCGCGATGTAGCCAATCGCGGCGAACGCGATGAACGCCAGCAGTGGTACGGCAATGAGCAAGTTCACTCTGCCGCCGATCTTGAGTCGCCGAAGCATCGACCCGCCCCTTCCGATTGTTGCGGGGTTTCCATACCCCGGCCTGGTTTTCGTCGAAATGAAACCTTGACGAAGAAGTAATCGGATAGGACCGCTCCCGACTTGAGACTTCGTTTGAATTTCCTCAAGGTCTTACGCAGCGCGGCCGAAACATCATCTAGCCGGCACGACCGCCAGGAGGGTCGCAGACATGATCAAGAGCGAACTCAATTCGTACAGTGGCAGCGATCCCATCTGGGGTTTCGTGGCGCTCGTCGGCGCCGAGGCCTACACCGGTGAAGCCGCCGTCGGTCTCGATCCGCGCGTGCGACTCTTCGCGGTCGATGGCCGCATCTATTTCGCCGAGCGTGAGGGCGATCCCGCTGTCGGCGCCCGCCTGGTGAACTGCGGCGCGATCTCTGCTGCCCAACTCTCCCGTGGGGCCGTCAACGTCGCCAATCAAGAGTCACTGGCACGACTGTTTCAGCGAGACGCGACGATCGACCGCGATGAGGTCGAGTTGACAATTGCGACCGCCACCGAATCTCTCTTGGCTTCAATTGCGCATCAACCCGTAGGAATGCCGGAAGTCTTTCCGCTACGTCATCACCCATCGGGTATCCATCATTGGCTCCGTGGCGCTTCCGGCTCCGACACGGCGGCAAGCGTGCCGGTCGCCGAAACTCCTGCTCCGGTGCCTTCCGAGCCCGTCGAGTTCGAGCCGGTTGCAGTCATTCCGGCGCACGCAGGGCCTGACGACATCAACTCCTTTCGAGACGACATCAACGCGGTTCCACCGGTAATGCCGGCCGCGCCAGCTCCACCGCCGCCGCTGGAGCCGATGCCGATCGCACTCAAACTCCCCCGACTGGTAGCGGCTGAACCGGTGGTGATGCCCGAACCGGCAACCGCGCACGAACCTGTACTCGCCACCGACGAGCCGCCCCCCTCGCCGACACCGACACCGATGCCGATCGCCCCAGCCCCGGCAGTCCTTGCGCAGCTACCCACGCTGGCAGCGGGTCCCGTCTCGATGAAGGACCTCAAAGCGGTTGCTGCTGAAGCCGTCATGGACTCGGCCGGACCGACGGGCGCGCACATCGCCGACAACATGGCAGCCGTACGGATTTGGGAAATGGTCGACGACATCGAGAACGACCGCAAACCACAAGGACAGTTGGTGACCACCGGGGCCCCGCCGCCCCGCAAGCGCGGACTCCTGCGCAAGAACTCCTGATCGCCGATGATCGATCAGGCCGAGGCCGCCAAGGCCGACCTGTTGGTGAGACTCGTGCTGGCTGCAGTCGAACAGCGACTTGTCGCTGTTCGCGAAGAGACCGCCAAGGTTGCCGCCGCCGCTGAGCGACATCAACAGGAAGTCGCCCGCCTGGCAAGCGAGCTATCCCGCTGGTTGACCGCCAACGCGCGAGCCGAAGCAGCAATGAGCACGCGCCTCGACGAGCTTCAGGAAGCCGTCGAGAGACTCAGCCGCACCCCTTAGCGTCAGTTGAGCGACGTGCGAGCAATGAGTCGCTGGGCAACGTCGTGATCGCCGACGACGTCGAGTCGCGCCAACTCGCGTCGGCGCCATAGCACAAGCAAGATCTCGCTCGCTGCCCCGCGCATCGCGACGTCGCCCTTGGAGTGTTCGCGGGCAACTGCCAGACCTGTGCTCTCGGTCGGACGAAGCGTCCATTCGCCAGCAGTATCAGTGCAGTGAATGTGCACCGAGCCGCCCGTCGGCTGAGCGCCATCGGCGACGTCACCGATCATGTGGGTCAGGAACTCGTCGATACCGTCGCTTGCCAGGGTCGACTCGATGGGCACGTCGCGCTTCGCCGCCCACTCGGCATCCCAACGATGTACTGCGGTCTCCTGTGCCATCCGTCGTACGACGAACCCGGCCGATTGATCAGCCGACCATGTCCAGTTGGACTGGGCAGGGTCGACCGCCGCCAGCACCGACCTCAGTTCCGCGAGTCCCGCGCGATAGATGGCGAGCAGATCGAGATCGCGCGGCCGTGATGGTCGCTCATAGCCCTCCCAAGTGGAGCGCCGCTCGCCAACGATCGTGCACCAGAAGTGGTGCACCTCGGTCAGGTGCCACAGCAGGTCGGCTGTCGACCAGCCAGGGCATGATGTCACCGCCACGGCAAGGCCTGCCGCTTCGCACGCTTCGGCGAAGGCGGCACCGTCACGGTCTAGGGCCGACAGGTGGGCTTTCGGTTCCATGCGGCATGTTGCCACAGCACCGGTAGGCCCAAGCGGCTACCGTCTTCGGCCATGCCGTCCGCACCATCCTCATTGCCCGCGACGCCCCCCGCGCCGGCTCTCAGCCGACACGCGGCGATTGCCGAGAAGATCATCGGCAACCTCGTGCAAGCTTCCAGCCCCGCTGTCTCACCCGATGGTCGGCAGGTGGCGTTTGTTGTTACACGCGTCGACTTCGCCAAGAACAAGTACTTCTCGCACGTCTGGCTGGCCGACGCCGACGGCGGCAGGGCAGCCCACCCGATCACCGGCGGCGAACACGACGGCGACCCGACCTGGAGTCCGGATGGAGCATCGCTCGCCTTCACGTCGCGCCGCAGTGAGAAGAAAGGCGACGCCACACTGCACGTCCTCCCGATCGGCACCCCGGGCGAAACGCGCACGATCGCGACCATGAAGGATGGCATCGATGACGTTGCCTACAGCCCCGACGGCCGCTGGATCGCCTTCGTCAGTCGCACGCAACATGAACGCTACGAAGCCGAGGACGACAGCTGGCGGTCGCCACGCAAGATCCAACGCTTCTTCACCAGGCTGAACGGTGAGGACTGGGTATTCGATCGGCCCGCCCACATCTATGTCGCCGCCGCGGACGGAACCGGCGCCCCACGCAACCTGACGCCCGGCGAATTCCAACACGACGGCATCGCCTGGCTGCCTGATTCGTCTGGAGTTGCCACGGCATCGCAGCGTCACGACTCATGGGACCGAGACCTCGCGGGCGATCTGTTCATCGTTTCACTCGCCGGCGAGGTTCGTGCGCTGACCGGTCAAACGGGTACCTACACGAACGCGTCGCCGTCGCCGAACGGCAACGAGGTTGCGTTCATGGGTTCCGACAATCCCGACACCTACCCGCAGAACGTCAGGATCGGACTCGTTGCTGCAGTCGGCGGCGCCCACCGTTGGTTGAGTGGAGAGCTCGACCGCACCTTCGAGACCACCGCCGGAACGCAGCGGCCGCAGTGGATAAGCGACGACACATTGCTGTGCACCGCCGAGGATCGCGGTGAAACCCACCTGTATCGAGTGCACACCGATGGGCGCAAGCCGGAAACGATCACGAGTGGACCGATCACGGTGAAGTCCTTCGACCTCGGCGGCGACACGATCGCATATTGTGCCGGCGCTGTCGACGCTGTCACAGATGTGTTCGTTCGCTCGGCGCAGGGCAAGGGCGAGCCGACACGATTGACCAATTTCGCCGATGGCTACCGTAGTGTCGTTTCGCCACAACAGTGGGAGCGGTTCACCGTCGCGTGTGCCGACGGCACCGACGAGATCGATGCGTGGATCATGCGACCTGCCGACTTCGATGCGGCGCTCAAGTACCCCGTCGTTCTGAATGTGCATGGCGGCCCGCACACGCAATACGGCGAAACGTTCTTCGACGAAGCACAGATACAGGCGGCCGCCGGTTTCGTGGTGCTGATGTGCAACCCGCGCGGCGGGAGCGGACGCGAGCAGACCTGGGGGCAGGCAATCCTCGGCCCGAATCATCCGCGTGTGCCGGGGAAGGGCTGGGGCAGCGTCGACCTCGACGACCTGATGGCCGTCCTCGACGACACACTCGCCCGTTATACGTTCTGCGACGCAAGTCGTGTGGGCATGCAGGGGGGAAGTTACGGCGGCTACATGGCCACGCTTCTGGCCGGTAGGCACAGCGATCGATTCAAGGCCATTTGTAGTGAGCGATCGGTCAACAACCTCCTCACCGAGGAGTTCACCGCCGACATCGCTACGGCGTTCCGTATCGAGCACGGTCTGACACACCTGGAGGATCCAGCCGAATACGTGCGCATGTCGCCCATTCAATTCGTCCGCGACATCAGCTGCCCGATGCTCTTGATCCACAGCGAGGAAGACCTGCGCTGCCCGATCAGCCAGGCCGAAGAACTGTTCGTCGCGATGCGCCTGCTCCACAAAGACGTGACGTTCTACCGCTTCCCTGGCGAGAATCACGAGTTGTCGCGCAGCGGTTCGCCGATCCACCGCCGCCAACGGGCCGAAATCATCCTCGACTTCTTCGCCCTCCACCTCGCCGCCTAACCAGCCGTCGAAGCTGCTCGGCCTGCGATCGAGCGCCGCTTCGTTGGGGCGCCAGATAGAACGACACAATGCGACGACTACTGTCGGCCCTGATCATGCTTGCGGGGTGTTCCGCGGGCTCCCACAAGGCGACCGTCGTCACCTCCGGCGGAACGCTCGTCGCCAATGCCACCCTTGAACGCGTTGTCGACGGTGACACGATCGAGGTACAGATCAATGGCGTCGAGGAGCGGGTGCGCCTAATCGGAATCGACACGCCGGAGACGAAGAAACCCGACAGCCCGATCGAGTGTTTCGGCCCGGAGGCATCAGCCTTCACAGAGTCGCTGCTCCCCGAAGGCACCGCGCTCTACCTGGAACGTGACGTCGAAGCCCGCGATTCCTTCGGGCGACTGCTCGCCTACGTGTACATCGCCGACACCGGAACGTTCGCGAATCTCGAGATCGTGCGGCAGGGCTACGCCCAACCGCTCACCATTGCGCCCAATGTTGCGCACAGCATTGAGTTCGTCGATGCCGCCCGGGCCGCCGAACGCGCCGACGCCGGGTTGTGGGCGCAATGCACCGGATAATGTCGCCGCGATGAGCACGCTTGCTGAACGCCTTGGTCATCGACCGGACGCTCGCTTGGTGATCATTTCCTGCGATGATCTGGGCAGTTTCCACGCTGCCAACGAGGGCGTTCTCGGGGCCCTTCATCGGGGTGTTGCGACCTGCGCCAGTCTGATGGTGCCCGCGCCGTGGGCACGCGACGCGGCTCGGCGGTGTGCGGCCACCGACGACATCGGAGTGCACCTCACTCTCAACTGCGAATACGAGAGCTACCGATTCGGCCCGATCACTCACGCTCCCTCATTGCTGTCGGGCGACGGGGGCTTCCCACGTGGGGTCGACGATCTCTGGAATCACGCCGACCCGGCGGAGGTGCTGCGCGAGTGTCGCGCGCAGATCGAACGAGCTGCCGCGTGGGGAATCGACGTTACCCACCTGGCACCACATCTGTCGGCGATCACCCTGCGCCCAGAGTTCTTCGACGTATACCTCGAGCTTGCATGCCAGTTCCGGCTGCCGATCCGGCTGCCTTCCACGATCACCGCCGAGCAGGCCGGGTTCCCTTTCCGTGATCTCGCCGCAGCAGAAGGAGTCCTCTTCCCCGACTACTTCGATCACGACTGGCGGGCGGGCAGCAGAGCACGCGTGTACGACGCCGTGCGCGCCCTGCCGCCCGGCGTGACCGAAATTCACGTTCAACCGACAATCGACACGCCTGAACTACGCGCGATAACAGACGACGCCGCGTTGTTCATCGACGACTACGAACTGATCACCGCCGACAACACGCTCAACGAACTGCTCGCCGAGTCGAGAGCGATTCCGATTGGCTATCGAGCGCTCAGGGACGCGATGCGAGTCGGCTGATCGCCGCCGACGCCGAGCCATCGCGCAACACCTCGAGCAGTGGCCCGGTAGGGCCGGTGTTCTTCAGGCGTCCCTGCATGAACGCCACCGCCGGCCCCAACCCGACATCGGCGGCGGCAATGCTGACCACCACGGATGCATCGTCGCTGCCCTCCACGGCCTCATCGTTCTTGCCGAATGCGACACGGAACTGCACGCTCAAGTCGGCACCTTCAGCTCACCATCGACGCCGGCGAAGATGTCGGACTCGATCGCTTCGGTTTGCGGCGCCCCTGTGATCGCACGGGCGAGAACCCAGTCTTCCCACGGATAGATATCGGCCAACTGATCGTCGGTGAGACCGAACCAGAACTTCTCGGTAGCGTCGACCTGAGTGGCGTGTGCCCGCAGCGCTCCACTGCGCGCCCACAGGAATTCGCGGACGTCGATGCGGGTCGTGATGCGATGATCGTTATCGGGGCGATCGAACCAACCGTCGTCGAAAGGCGACTCACCGTGATGGTGCAACAGGCCCTCGTGAACCGCCGTCAAGCGTGCTTTCGACCAGATCGTGTAGTACATCTTCTGCGGCTGCCAGGGTGCGCCCAGCTCCGGATACCAAGACGGGTCGCCGGCGCGTTCGAACGCCGGGCCGGAGATGTCGTGCACCTTGACGTGGTCGGGGTGCGGGTAACCGCTCTGGTCGTCGCCGTAGGTGATGATCACCTGCGGACGCTCGCTACGGATGATCGCCACCAATCGCCCGACAGCCTCATCGAGCTGTGCCATGTGGAAGCAGTCGGGATTCGCGTTGGCTTCGCTGTCGACCATACCGGAATCGCGGTAGCCCAGCATCACAACCTGGTCGTAGCCGATGATCGCCGCGGAACGCTCGAGCTCGAGGGGGCGCATCTTGGCCAACAGCAGCTTCTCCTCGGTCGGCGACAGTTCGTGAAACGGCTGACCTGGTTCGCGCAGTGCCGGATTCTGGAGATCACCCTCCTCGCCCCCGGTGCAACACACCAGCACGGTGCGCACACCAGCGGCGTGGTACTTGGCTATCGTCGGCGCGCCCTTCGAGGCCTCGTCGTCGGGGTGAGCGTGCACCGTGAGGACGCAGAGCGGAGCGGAAGGATCAGCGTTCACGGCGAGCACGATACCGCGGCACCCCTTCGCCACCTTCCCGCGTAGGCTACGAAGGTGCGCCGCCTCCTGATTCTCACGTCTGCTTTGATCGTGCTGATCGCCGTCAGCAGTTGCCGCGACGACGGCCGCACACTGCGCGATCCCCCACCCGGGTTCCAGGGGGTCTCAATCTCCACGACCACGACGATCGAGCCCGGACTCGACCCAGGCGACGACGATTCCGGGTTCGACACGTTCGACACCACCGACACCTTCGACACGGGCGAGGCGGTCACAACCTTGTCGATCCCCTCTCTTGACGACACCGCAGCAGTGACGGCGCCGTGGCTCGACGGCGGGGCGATCGATCCGCGATTCTCGTGTGAGGGGTTGAATATCTCGCCGGCGCTGTCCTGGCCGGCCGCGCCGCTCGGTACCGCGGAAGTCGCCATCACGCTCGAGGATCTCGACGTGCCGACGTTCGTGCATTGGATCATCGCGGGCATCTCGCCCGACACCGTGGCGCTGCCCGAAGGCGAGGTGCCGATCGGTGCCTACGAAGCGACAAACAGCCTCGGTGATATCGG
The DNA here is from genome assembly GCA_016213665.1 of Actinomycetota bacterium. Lineage (GTDB taxonomy): Bacteria > Actinomycetota > Acidimicrobiia > Acidimicrobiales > Ilumatobacteraceae > UBA668. Next base: position 19,573 of record JACQZX010000130.1, read on the forward strand.
CTATACCGGTCCCTGCCCGTCCGCCGGTGAAGAACACTTCTACGTGATCACGGTGCACTATCTGGGGGTTCCCAGCGGACTCCTCGACGGTGTCGCCGGTGCCGAGCTATTCGCCACAATCGCCACGGCTGAAGTGGAGACAGCCGAGGTCACAGGCACCTTCAGTCGCACCGATTGAAGGCCGATAACACCCGCTGAGAGGTAATCCCCGAAGAAGGATGGCGGACATCAACGAGTTGCTTCCCCAGCTGCCGATCGGCCTGTTCCAGGCTGATCGCGATGGCCGCGTTACCGCGGCCAACGATGCGTTTGCCGCGCTCGTGCAGGGGTCAGCCGTCACAATCGTCGGTGGGCCGCCTTGGGCCAGCGCCCATCCGGGCGACCGAGCGAGCGCCGAACTGGCATGGCGGCGGGGGGTCGACGCCGACGAGGGCGTGGTGACGCTCGAGTTTCGTGTTTGGCAGGGCGAAGGCCGCATGACGTGGGTGCGCCTCGACGCCTTCCCGGAAGCCGATTCGATGGGGCGGCCGGCAAAGTTTGCCGGCACCGCCCTCGATCACACCGACATCATCGTTCGCCGCCAGTTGTTGGATCGCATGCTCACCATTGTCGGGGCATCCGAGGAGGCGGTGCTGGTTGTCGACCGCAACGGCGCCCCGGTGTACACCAACGAGGCAGCGCGCACCCTGTTCGGTGTCGCCGAGGAGATCGACCTCGTTCGCGACCCGGTCGCACGCGGAATGCTGCAGGCAATCCGAGATCAGGTGCCACGGGAAGTGATGATGGGTACCACATCGTCGTCGTGGATGGGCGAGGTCGGGTTCCGCAATGCCGACGGCATGGAACGCACGCTCGACATCGAGGTACTGCTGCAGCGAACGGCCGACGGCGACATCGAGTACTGGGGCGGCGTAGCCCGCGACATCACCTCCACCAAGCACCTGCAGAGCGAATTGCTGCGCCAAGCGAACCACGACCCGCTGACCGGGCTGCCCAATCGGTTGCTACTACTGCGCACCGCCGCGGAAGCGCTCGATCGCATTCGCGGCACGCGCGAGAACGTCGCCATTCTCTTCATGGATGTCGACCGGCTCAAGGACGTCAACGACACCGTTGGCCATGAAATCGGCGACGCGTTGCTGGCGCAGGTGGCACACCGCATTTCGCAGGCAACCCGTCCCTCCGATGTTGTCGCTCGCATCGGCGGCGACGAATTCGTGGTGCTGTGCGACGGCAACATCGATGAACACACGTCGCTCGATCTCGCCGACCGGATTCGCCACGGACTCAGTGGACGCATCATGGTGCACGGCATCGAGGTGGAACTGTCGGTGAGTACCGGCGTCGCGGTGGCGACGCCAGACCACATTCAAGGCCTCAGCAATCACGACGCAGCCAACGAACTGCTGCGCAACGCCGATATCGCGATGTATCAGGCGAAGCGGCGAGGACGTTCGCGGAGCGAGTTGTACACCGATGCCATGCGAGCCGAGTCCCGGCACCACAAGGAGTTGTCGGGCGAACTAGAACGCGCAATGGCGGCGAGCCAACTACGAATTGCGTATCAGCCGATCATCTCCACGCACAGCGGCCGCGTGGCCGGGGCAGAAGCGTTGCTGCGATGGGACCATCCCGATCGCGGCACGATGCTGCCGGCCCAGTTCATGCATGTCGCCGAAGAGTCCGGGATCGTCGTGCCGATCGGGGAGTGGATGATCAACCAGGCCTGCCGCGACACGCGCGCCTGGCTCGACAACGGAATGGTCGACCGTGGCTTCACGATGCATATCAACGTCTCTGCCCGTCAACTCGCCGAAGGAACTTTCGTCGAACGTGTCCTCGCCATCCTTCGCCTGCTCGAGATGAATCCCCACCAGCTGACCCTCGACTTCGACGAGCAGACGCTCAACGACGCGCTAGTGGGCACAATTCGTTCGTTGCAGGCATTGCGCCGCGCGGGGGTGCAGTTGGCCCTCGACAATTTCGGCACCGGAACCTCATCGCTGACGGCCCTGCGTACGTGCGAGGCCGACGTGCTGAAGCTCGACGGCACCATCGCCCGCACGCTGGGCAACAACGGAGACGACGACCCGATCGTGCGCGCCATTGTGCAGCTCGCGCATGCACTCGATATGCAGGTACTCGCCGAATGGGTGACGTCCGAAGACCAATTGCGCCGCCTGCGCGTGCTCGGCTGCGACCTCGTGCAAGGACATCTGCTTGGCGAGCCGACCGCCGCAGACGTGTTCGGCAGCCTGACCACCCGCTGAGTCGCTTCCATCCACGAGCCTCCGTAAGATTGCCTCCATACAATTGACGAAGTGAACCAACAGCTCACCAACGTCGTCACGTTCGTGGTGCTCGGCTTCGTAGGATTTCGTCTGATCGACGGTCTTCGTCACTCGCGCAGCAGCCAAGGGCGCGCGCTCGCACGGCAGATTTTTCGGAACATCGGCTGGCGCCATGTGTGGCCGGTGCCTTTGGTTCTCTCCACCGTTGTCGCCGTGGCCACCGCGCTGATCGCGCTACCGGGACTGTCTTGGGGTTGGTGGTCGGCGCTGGGCGGCGAGGGCAACCCGGTATTCGCCTCGACCGACGCGACAGTCGGCACCTTGTGGGAATGGCTGATCCCGCTGTTCTTCATGGGCCTGCTGATCCCCGCGTTGCCGCTATTTGCGTTCGCGGAGGAGCGAGTCTTTCGCGCGGGGGCCGAGCGGTGGACGAACGGTCGGCGAGCGCTCAAGGTCGTTGAATTCGGGATGGTGCACGCGCTGATTGGGATACCTATCGGGGCAGCGCTCGCACTGTCGATCGGTGGCGGCTACTTCATGTGGATCTACCTGAAGCGCTTTGCCAGTGTCGGGGACCAGCGGGAAGCGTTGGTGGAGTCGGCCACCGCGCACACGGTCTACAACGAACTGATCGTGGTGCTGTTGATCGTGGCATTTGCGCTCGACGCCATTCTCTGAACCACTGCGGTCGCGGACGTGTAGATAGTGTTGCCGGAGTGTCGCTGCCCGAACCTCCCACGACTCCCCACTGTTACCGTCACCCTGATCGCGAGGGCGGGCGCAATTGCACGCGGTGCGGCAAGCCCGCCTGTAGCGCCTGTCTGGTGCAGGCGGCCGTCGGCTCGCACTGCCTCGACTGCGCGAAGGCGGCCCGCCCCGACATCAAGTCGCGAGCGCAGATCTGGAATGCCAGGCAATTGACGCCGGTGACTACGGTGCTGATGGGTATCAGCATCGCAGTATTCCTGTGGATGGCGCTGAAGGACAGCGCAACTCTTCGCGGCAACGCCACCCAAGCTCATTTCGACCTGTCTCTGAACGCGATCCCGCTGAAGTTCGATCACGAGTGGTACCGCCTCATCACGTCCGGATTCGTTCACTTCGGCTTCATCCATCTCGCGTTCAACATGTTTGCGCTCTACCAGCTCGGCCAGTTGGTCGAGCGTGCCGTCCCCCACATCCAGTTCGCACTGCTCTACTTCGCGTCGCTGCTCGGTGGCTCGTTGGGCGTGCTGTTGGTCGAGGGCACAGGTCGCAGCCCAACCGCCGGTGCATCGGGTGCCGTGTTCGGTCTGCTCGGGGCCGCGGCGGTCGGATTGCATCGTCGGGGAATCAACGTTTTCAGTACCGGCATCGGCACGGCACTGCTCTTGAACCTGTTCATCACGTTCAGCATCCCTGGAATCTCAATCGGTGGTCATCTCGGCGGACTTGTCGCCGGCGCGATCTGTGGTTACGTCATGCTTGCGCCGCGCGCGCACCAATCATCACGCTGGGTCGGCTACGCCGTGCCGGTCGCAGTCGGCGCTGTCTGTGTGGTCGCCAGCGTGATGTATGTCAACTCGCTCGACTTCAGCTCCCTTTTCTGACCGCCGGAGTCGTTGCTTCTGGGGCTGGAAAGTCCCGGGAACCGGGACGATTCGGCCCCGGAAGCCGAGTTGGGACGATCTAGCCCCAGAATCCGTCCGACCGGGAAACCCTGCGACACCCTTTTGGCACTCTTGAGGCATGACGACAACCGTTGCCCCCGAGCAACTGGAGTTGCTCGCGATCGGCGAGCCACCACTCCAATTTCGCCTCGACAAACGCACTCGCGAGCGCGGGCTGGCCCACATCGCGGCCATCAAGGCACAACTGTCGGCCCTGGCGGTCGATCGCTGCCCGCCCGACCGCCGCGCAGCCTGATTACGCGGCGGTGGGGGCGAGGGCGCGCACGGCGTCCGCGTGCTTGAGGTCGGGGTCCAGCGGCAGCAGGGCCAGTGAAGTGGTCGTCACGCCATTATCGAAGTAACGCGCGATAGTGGCGCGGCAGTGCGCGGGCGATCCGTGCACAACCAGCTGATCAACAACCTCGTCCGGGATCGCGGCCAGCGCCGCTTTGCGATCACCTGCTTTCCAGGCGTCCCACATCGGCTGCAACGCCGGACCCCGCCCCACCCACTGCTGGAACGCGGCGTATACCGGCACGTTCATATAAGCCGCGATTGCATACCGCGCGCCGGCACGTACGACGTCAGTGTTCTCGCTCGGGCAGCAGAAGATACGGGCGACCACCTCCTTGGTGACACCTCCCGCAGCGCCGCGCAACACCGCGCACACCTGCGGAACATCGTCGGGGCCGAGCCAATTGATGATCGCACCGTCGGCTTCTCGGGCTGCGAGCCGCAACATACCCTCGCGTAGTGCGGCTACCAGGATCGGTGGCTGCAGTTCTGGTCGCACCCCCAATCGAAACCCGTCGACCGAGAACGTGTCGTACTGCTTGGAGATCTTGTCGCCGGTCAGGGCGTCGCGCAGGAAGCGGACGACATCGCGCACTTTCTTGTACGGGTCGACGAAGGGAATGCCGTTCCACCGCTGCACGATCACGTCGCTGCTGCTTCCGATACCGATTGCGAATCGCCCCGGCGCTGCGTCGGCAAGCGAGGCGACGCTCTGCGCGAAGCACGCCGGTGAACGCGTGTACGCGGGAATGATTGCTGTTCCCAAGCGCAACCGTGGCTCCCACGCTGCCGCCAGTGCGAGCGGAGTGAAGCCATCACCTCCGTCGCTCTCCGCCGACCAGATATCGGTGTAGCCGAGATCGGCGAGCTCGCCGAGCTTCTCGCGGTGGCTGTGTAACGGGCCCGGCAACGGCACCGTCATTCCCGGTCGCTTTGGCATCTCTGTTTGGATCGTCGTTGTCGGCTGCGTCATGGTCCCCGAGCGTAGGAGTTCGTCGGGCACCATCGCGGTACTCTGACCGAATGGACGATCTACCGTGGCAGGGCGATGCCTGTTCGCTCGTCGACGAGTTCCGCGCTGGCCGGCGCACGCCCGCTGACGAGCTACAAGCAACCTACGCCGCCATCGAAGCCAGCGAGTTGAATGCGTTTTGCCACCTCGATCGCGAACGCGCGGAAGCGGCGGCCGGCGCGGCCGACGTTGCCTTGCCATTCGGCGGAGTTCCGATCGGGGTCAAGGAACTCGACCAGGTAAACGGTTGGCCCGATACCCACGCTTCGGTGCCGTTGCGGGATCAGATCGCGACCTACACCAGCCTCAACGTCGCCAGGGCTCGCGACATCGGTGGTGCCGTGCTGGTCGGGCAGACAACCGCCAGCGAGTTCGGCGGAGTCAACGTCACGCGCACCAAGCTTCACGGCACCACTCACAACCCCTGGCAACGAGGTCGCACGCCTGGTGGCAGCAGTGGCGGCACGGCCGCGGCTGTTGCCGGGGGTTTGGTGACCCTTGCCACCGGTGGCGACGGCGGTGGCAGCCTGCGCATCCCCGCCGGATTCACCGGACTCGTCGGCCTCAAGGCGACGATCGGTCGTATCCCGCGCGGCCCGTTCGCCCAATACGGCAACCTCACCGTCACGGTTGGCTGCCTTTCTCGTTCTGTGCGCGATACCGCGCGTTGGTTCGACGTCTGCAACGGCTTCGACGCACGCGACCCGCTCAGCCTGCCCAAGGTCTCCGGGTGGGAAGCGGGGCTGGGTAGCCACGTCGGCAGTCTGCGCGGCGCGCGCGTCGCATTCTGCCCGACGTGGGGGAATGCAGTCGTCTCGCCGATCATGTGGGAGTTACTCGAAGTAGCCGCGACACAGTTGGCCGACGATCTTGGGTTACAACGAATCGAAGGACTCGACACGACGCTGCCACGCATGGGCGCGGCGTGGTCGCTCAGCGGCAACCTCGGTATCGAAGCGCAGCTCGCCGATCATTGGCCGGCGTGTGCGAAGGATCTCACTCCTGAGATCAGGTTCGGCATGGAACAAGCGGTCGGCAAATACGACTCTGCCGCACACGCCAAGATCGAAAGGCGACGGATCGAACTCAACGAGGCGATGGCGCGAGTGTTCGACGCTTCCGAAGGAGTCGACTTCGTGGTCACGGCGAGCAACCCCGACATCGCGTTCGCAGCCGACGGACCCTTGCCGGGGGTATTCGGCGGCATCGATGCCGGGCCGGGCAACAACGGTCGGCTTACGTTTCCAGCGAACCTGCACGGCAATCCGGCGATCTCGATTCCGGCGGGCACACTGGACGGAATGCCAATCGGCCTGCAAGTTATCGGTCGCCACTTCACTGAAGATCTGCTGTTGGACATCGCACTCACCGTCGAGCGGAACCGACCGTGGCCGCTGGTTGCGCCGAGTGCACCGGTGTGACCACCCCACCACCGCGCACTCCCCTCACCGCCCACCAACGTCGGCTGGCAGCAGGACTGGTGCTGGCCGTGATGTTGGTGGCATTCGAGGTCACCTCAGTGATCACCGCGCTACCGACGATCACCGACGAGCTCGGCGGCGACTCGCTGTATGGAGTTGCCCTAGCCGTCTACACGCTCGCCAACCTGGTGGCACTCGTCGCCACCGGCGAGTTCTCCGATCGCCGCGGTCCCGCGCTGCCATTCGTGGTCTGCGTGGCCACGCTGATCGTCGGACTGCTGGTCGCCGCGACCGCCTCATCGATGATGTGGGTCGTCATCGGCAGGGCGCTGCAAGGTGCCGGCACCGGCGGGTTCAGCCCAATCGCCTACACCTTGGTGAAACGAGCATTCCCCCACGACCGTCAGCCGATGCTGTACGCATACCTTTCCGCCGGCTGGGTGCTGCCCAGTCTGTTCGCACCGGCGTTGGCGGGGTGGGTGACCGACATGTTCGGGTGGGAGTGGGTGTTTCTCGGCCTCATACCTTTCGCGATTGCAGTCGGGTTGTTGGCCGTCGGCCCGATGATTCCGTTCCGGCAACAAGCATCGCAGCGCATCAATAGCCGAATACCGGCTGCCTTCGCTGCCGCGGCCGGTATCGGAGTGCTCGTCACCGGCCTCCGATCCGCCAACGTGCTCACCGCCCTGGGAACGACGATCGCCGGCAGCGCGCTCTCCCTCCCCGCGCTGCGGCGACTGTTTCCGCTTGGCTACCTGCGAGCGCGCACCGGACTCGCGGCCATCGTGGTCTGTCGAGTCCTCGCCACCGCCACGTTCCTTGGCGCCGACAGCTTCATCCCATTGGCCGCCGATCGCATCCACGATCAGCGACCGCTGGTGCAGGGATTCGTGATCATCGGCGCAGCGGTGAGCTGGTCGGCCGGACAATGGATTCGGGCAACACACCCACCGCTCAACCCTGCTCGTGCCATTCGCACCGGCTTCTTGATGCTGCTGCTCGGAATCGCGCTGGTCTCTCCCGTGCTGTGGTCAGGATGGTCGATGCATGCCACATTCATCGGCTGGTCGGTGGGTGGCCTCGGGATGGGGTTGCTTTACAACCCGACGACCGTGGCCGCAATGTCGTACGCGACCGATGGACGCGAGGGCGAAGTGAGCAGCCAGATCGCGCTCGCGGACGCAGTGGGGTTCTCGTTGATGGGCGGAATCGGCGGCGCAACCGTCGCCTTCGCCGATCGCACGTCGTGGTCGCTGGTGGGGGCACTCGGCACCAACTTCGCGCTGGCGGCATTACTCGCCCTGGTGGGTGCGTTCGCCGCTGGTCGCGTACGGTCGCAGACATGAATCGTCGATCGACACGCAGCCCTGCAGCGTGACGTCGGTTGTAATCTGCGAATCTGCCGACATTCCGGCCGCCCCCTTAGCGGCGATCCGCGCCATGCTCGATGCCGCGTACGTCGGCAGGTTCAGCCACGACGACTGGGTACACGGGCTGGGCGGAACCCACGCCATGATCCTTGAGAGTGGGCGCGTGCTCGCTCACGCATCAGTCGTTGCGCGGAGGATCATTGTCGGGTCGCACGACTTCCGCGCTGGCTACGTCGAGGGGGTCGGTGTCGCGCCTGCACGGCACGGCCAAGGACTCGGGTCGTCCGTAATGACGGCGATCAACGGGGTGATTCGCAACCAGTTCGAGCTTGGTGTTCTATCGACCGGCGAATGGCATTTCTACGAACGCCTCGGATGGGAACGATGGCTTGGCACCAGCTGGACTCTGCAGAGCGATGGTCGGCTCCGGCGGACTGAAAGCGAGGATGACGGCATCATGGCGTACCGCGTGCATCAGCCCAACCACGTTGACGTCACGTCATCGATCACTTGCGAAGATCGCGTCGGCGATTGCTGGTGACGCTGCCTCGCCTGTTCCGCACCGATCAGTGGGTGCGTCAGCTATCAGCGCAAACTGTCAGACCGTAATCACCGAGGCGTTGATTGATGCTGACGAACGGGTCCTCACCGCTGAAGATCGACGTGGGGTCCTCGGCAAGCGCGTCGAGCGCGACGGCCGTTTCGTCCATCAGCCCGTCGAGCAACTCTTCGTCGCCTGCCGGAAACCCACAGCCGCGGATGTCGTCCATCGTCGCACCTAGACCCGGAACGATCACATCGTTGATGAACTCGATCACTTGTTCTTCTGTCGGCGCCGGACCGGCGGCTGCTTCAGCGGCCGCGATGGCTTCGTTGAACTCGGCGCAGCGAGCGTTGGCCTTGGTCAAGAACTCGTCTTTGGAGATCGCGCTCTTCGAGTCGCTGTCGCTACATGAGGCCAGTAGCGACACGGAAGCCACAATCACCAGTGCGCGGAACAATCGATCAAGTCTCATGTGTTCAGCACAGCACAGGCTCCGGCGCGGTGTCAACCCTGCTTGGTCGGCAGCATCCAGAAGGTGAGATCGCCTGCCGGGGCGTCGTCGATCGACACTTGCACGTCGACCTGACCAGGGCGCGCGAACGTGACCGCCGCGAGGTCGATGACCTGCGGAACGTTGATTCCTTCGCCGGCGTTGGCTCCCGCAACCTCATCGATGTTTATCTTCATCTCGATCTGCGCGATCAGCGCCGCCTGGTCTGGGTACTTGAGCTTGATCAGTACGCGGTGCGCACGACCAAGCGTGCCGACTGGGAGATGCACAACCAACGCCAGGTGAATGCGCGGATGCGCTGGGAAGGTGCTCTGTACCACACGACTGATGCCACCGGAACTGACGAACAGCAATCGATCGCGCACCTGCGCGAAGTCACTGAGCAACAGCGTTGAGAGGCGCGGCACCACTGGGTCGAGTTCCTCAGGCACGGCACTCATCACGAACCCCCCGGAAGGCTTTGGCTCATTGTCAGTACCGGTTCGAAGAGATCGCCATGCTCGTCGACCCGAGCGAGCAGGTCTCGCCATTCGAACCGCAACACCCGACGTCCCTGCGCGCATTCCGCTACTTCGTCCCAGGTCACGGGTGCGCTGCACGTCGGCTCCGACCGAGCGCGCAACGAGTACACGCCGATCGTCGTCTTGAAGCGCGCATTCTGGCTCCAGTCGACGAAGATCTTGCCTGGGCGCACCGCCTTCGCCATCGTTGTGGTGACTCGATCTCGGTGTTGATGTTCCAGCAACTGTCCGACCGCCAATGCGAAGTCCGCCGCCTGCTGATGCGTGCAGGGCGTGTTCAACGGTACGTAGAGCTGCAGGCCCTTCGATCCGGAGGTCTTGGCGAACCCGTGCAGGTTCACCGACGACAGCACGTCGCGCACCAACAACGCAACCTCGCAACACTCCTTCATCGCCGCCGGTGCGCCGGGATCGAAGTCGAACACCACTGCGCACGGGGTCTCCAGATCCGCGGCCAGTGCCATCGGTACATGCAACTCGAGCGCCGCCATGTTCGCCGCCCACACCAACGAAGCCGGTTCATCCATCCGGCAATAGCCGATGTCGCCCCCGCGGTCGCCGGGTCCAACCGCAGTACCCACCCACTCCGGTCGGTGCTTCGGGCAACGCTTCTCGAAGAAGCCATCCTTGTCGACGCCATCGGGGAACCGCTTCAACGTGATGCACCGCCCCGTCAGGTGCGGGATCATCACCGGCGCGATGCGCGCGTAGTACTCGATCACCTCGCCTTTGGTGGTGCCGACCGCTGGATAGAGCACCTTGTGCAGGTTGCCAAGGCTCAACTCCCGATCGCCCACCTTCACAGTGGTGCGTTCGTTCACCAGGACTAGGCCGACCTACGCACGCGCTTGGGCGCGGCGGCATCCTCCACAGCGTCAACAACGTCCGGACCACCGGCGGGGTGACGCTGACGCGCATTCTTGGCGGCTTTGACGCTGGCCTCCAGCGCGGCCATGAGATCCACCACTGCCGGTGCGGTAGCCGCAGCCGTCGGCAATTCGAACTCCTCGCCGGCGGCCTTCCGCTCGATCAGGTCGAGCACCTGCTCGCGGTAGTTGTCGCGGTACTTCTTGGGTTCGAAGGCCGCCGACAAAGACTCGACCAGCGCCTCGGCCATCAGCACCTCTTTGTCGCTCACCTGCACTTCGTCGAGGTCAGCGAGTTCGTCGACGGCGGCGACCGGAACGACCTCATCGGCGAAGACCATCGTGCTCATCATCAGCCGACCGTCGACAGCGCGCAACGCCGCCACGTACTGCTTGTTGCGCATCACGAAACGACCGAGCGCCACCTTGCCGGCTTGTTCCATCGCCCGCGCCAGCAGCGCGTACGGCTTCGGTGTCTTGTCGGGGGCGACGATATACGGCGAGTCGAAGTACACCGGATCGATTTCGGAAAGGTCGACGAACTCCTCGAGATCGATGCTGCGGGTGGCGCTTGGAATGAACGGCTCGAGTTCGTCGGGATCGACCACGACGTAGCGGCCCTTGGAGATCTCGTAGCCCTTGACGATGTGTTCGTCGGCAACCTCCTCACCGGTCTCTGCCGAAACCTTGCGCAGCTTTATGCGGCTCATCGTGCGATCGTCGAGCTGGTTGAACGAGATGTTCTTCTTGCTGACGCCGTTGTACAACTTGATCGGGATGGCAACAAGCCCGAAGCTGATCGTTCCGCTCCACACAGGTCTCGGCATGGCGCAAAGTCTGCCCGAGAATCGACCAAATGGCCAGGCTTCACCGTCGGGATCAGCCGGCAAGTACAGCGCGGGCCACCAAATCGGTGCCGAAGGCGGTGAGGATGGCCAGATACAACAAGCCGGTGGCTGCCATCACAGCCGAGTAATAGCGCTCACGCAAAGCCGCCCGCGTGACAACGAGGAGCACCAGCGTGGCGATGGCCGACGCCGCCCAGAACCATCCGAGTTGGCCATGCCAACCGTCGTCAATCGCCCCCGACCAGACCGACACCATTCCTGTAGGCAAGAGCAGCGCCACCACTTCCACTGGCCAAACCCAACCAACGGCGAGCACCAGTTCGTTGAGGTGACGCCGCGGCAGCCCCGGCTGCACGAGGTACCAATGGCCGAGCAGCATCGCATCGGTGACCGAACCCAGGAAGGCGGCACCAACCAACGTGCGCAACACGGATAAGACCGCTACGCCGCCGCCGCCGTCGGCGGCGTCGAGCGCGCCGGCAACCAGGCCCGCGATTGCTATCGACGGTGCGATTAGATCAAGCGTCGGCGCAAAGCTGCGCTCGTTCGAGTCGCTATCGGTGCCGGCACGACGAACAACCGAGACGGCCAGTGCCACCATCGCCGCGCCGGCGACCGCGATCGATGCCGCATCTCGCACCGGCACAGCATCCGATCGGAGACCGATGACTGCCGAGCCGATGGCCATCAGGCTGTAGATCCCGCGCAACAGCCAGCCGTAGCCGACCCCGACCGCGCCGTGGCGCGTGGTCACCCACAGAAAGAACAGACCACCCGTGGACCATTGCAGCAGCACCGTGGCGGCATCGAGGCGAATCACGGTGCCGAGGCTACGGCGACATACGATCCCTGCGATGAAAAGCCGTACCGCGTCATTTCTCTTCACGATGGCGCTCGCGCCCCTCATTGCCGGTTGCTTCACCGGTGAACGTCCTCACTTCGACCACGACCCCTTCCGCGCAGGAACCGCCACCGGAGATCCCGCGATCGACGCCGTGCTCACCAGGCTCGATGCCGTCATCACCGGACCAGCGACGGCCCTCTACGCGGTGCTCACCAAGTTCGGGAACACAACTTCGTCGGCGACGGTGACGCTCGATGGCAGCAGACGAGCGATCGAGATCGGCAACGTCCAGTTCGTAGAGAATGACAGCGAGCAGTTCACCTGCACCCTCGACGGCTCCGCACCATGCGCGAGCGGAATCAACGAGGCGCGCGTCAGTGATGTCGGGATCACGTTCGACTTCTACGCCGCCGACGCCGCACGGCGGCTACGTCGTGATGCGCAGGCGAAAGTTGGCCCGGCGACCGCCTCCGAGGAAGTGATCGCCAATCAGCAGGCCACTTGTGTAACCGTGCCGGTCACCGGTGGTTCCGCCATTTACTGCGCGCTGGCGAACGGCATGATTGCCAAACTCGACGACGGCGACGTGCTGATCGTACTCGGACTGCTGACGCCGACCGTCGATCCGGCGCGACTGGAACCGATCAGCCCCTGACCGACCGCGGCTCAACCCAGAACGACAACTCAACCCAGAACGACCAGATCGTGGTCGACCTGGTTAATCGCCAGCGGTCCGTCGGCGGTTGCCACCACAATGTCTTCGAGGCGCATGCCCCACGAACCCGGAACATAGATGCCGGGTTCGACGCTGAACGCGTGACCGACCTCGATCGGCGAGTTGTTGCCCTCCACCATGTACGGATCTTCGTGCGCTTCCATTCCGATGCCGTGACCGGTTCGGTGGATGAAGAACTCGCCATAGCCGCCGTCGGTGATCACCCGCCGCGCTGCCCGATCGACATCCTGACAATCGGCTCCGACAACGCCAGCCTCCACACCGGCGGCCTGCGCAGCACGCAGGACGGCATAGGCATGGGCTACCTCGGCCGGCGGCTCGCCGATCGACACGCAGCGGGTGATGTCACTGCAATAGCCATTCATGGTGCCGCCAAAGTCGCACAACACCATGTCGCCGCGGGCGATCACGCGCTCGCCGGCGTGGTGGTGCGGTGAAGCCGCGTTCTCACCCGTAGCGACGATGGCGAAGTTGACGACATCGTGCCCCTCGGCGAGCAAGCGTGCCGAGATCTCGCCGCTGACGGCGGCCTCAGTGCGACCGACGAGGGCAATGTCGCCCTGTTGCAGTTTTGTCGCCACCCGATCGGCAGCGGCCCCCGCTGCTTGCAGCGCTGCGACCTCAGAGGCGTCTTTGCGCATACGCAACTCGTTCATCACCGCCGTGCCCCGGAGGTAGCGGGTTCCGCCTGACGGCCAATGGCCCAACAACTCGACCAGGAAGCGCGCCCACATCGTGTCGCCGACCGCGACCGCCCGCGGCCGCGCGACCAACGAGGCAACGATCGCCACCGGGTCGTCTGTTTCGTTCCAGGGCAGCACTTCGAAGACACCCGCGCGCACGGTTACGCGGGGCGCCTCCAACTTCGGAATCACAAGCGTGACTTCACCATCACGCGGCACCACGAGCATCGTCAACCGCTCCAATGGCATCGCTTCGTAGCCGCTGAGGTACGGCAGATCACTGCCGACCGAAAGCAGAAGCACGTCGACGCCAGCCCGTTCCATGCTGGCGCGCGCCCGAACTATCCGATCGCGATAGACGGATGTATCGAGATCGCTGCCCATGTCGATCATTCTGTCGCGCCACTAGCCCTCCAAGCAACGACGGCGTTCCGACGCAACATCGGCTGGCACCGCGTGCCTATGCTCGCGATGTGCAACGTCGACTCCCCATCTCCCTCGGCCTCCTTGCCATCGTCGCCGCGGCTTGCGGCGGAGCCAGCCCCGGTGTCACCGCCGTCGGCTCCCAACGCGACGGCGGTGGCCTGATCCCAACGGAATCAACCCAACCCGGCGACACGATCCCGGTCGAACCCACCTACGAGGTAGTCGATGGTGTTGTCGACTTCGGTGAGGCCGGCCCAACGCACCCCGAATACGACGGTTTTCTCATCGCGGCCTTTAGCGACATCCAGCAGTTCTGGACGGAAGCCTTCCCCGAGACCTACGGCGCACCCTGGGAACCGCTCACTGGCGGCATCTACGCCGCCTATCCAGGTCGGCAAGCACCCATTCCCGGCTGCGGCGAGGACGTGTCGAACTACGACGACGTCCAGGGCAACGCGTTCTACTGCATCGACGGCGACTTCATGGCCTACGACGACGGCGAACTGCTGCCCGGTCTGGTCGGCCTGCTCGGCAAGGAGGCGGTCGCGGTAGCGATCGCGCACGAATTCGGTCACGCGATTCAGGCCCGGGCCGGCGAGTGGCAGAACCCCACGATCCTCAAGGAGCAACAGGCCGACTGCTTCGCCGGAGCGTGGAGCGCCCACGCGGCCAGCGGCGGCAGCGACACCATCCACTTCGACGACGCCGACGTGCGCGCCGGCATGATCGCCATGCTTTACGTACGCGATCCCATCGAAGGTGAAGGACTTGCCGATCCCAACGCACATGGAACCGGATTCGACCGCGTCGGCGCCTTCCAGGACGGCTTCATCGGCGGGCCGGTCCGTTGCCAACCCTTCTTCACCGAGAACCGCCTCGACGGCCTGGTCGACATCCCCTTCGATTACGAAGACCCGAACGCGGGCAACCTCCCACTCGTAGACCCGGCACCTGACCCCACTGATGGCCCCGAGGACATCGTCACCCTGATTCCGCTGAGCCTCGAGTTGTTCTGGGTTGCGTTAGCGGCCGCCAACGCCGTCACCTTCACACCGCCTACTTTGTCGCCCTTCCCTAACGCCGGACCGTTCCCCTCCTGCGCGGGCATTGACGAGGCGGCCTACCCCGACAACGTCGTTTTCTGCCCGGGCGACAACACCATCTATTGGGATCAGGACACGATGCTCGAGCTGTCGCTGAATGCAAACACCGGTGACATGTCGGTGGGTTATCTGTTCTCCAACGCGTACAGCGAGGCCGTTCAGACTGCCCTGCAAAGCTCGCGCGTTGGCGAGGCACGGGCACTCTTCGACGACTGCCTCACCGGAGCCTGGGTGGCGTACATCGTGCCGCCGATCCCCGACGATGGGCGAGAAAGCTTCCTGCAACTGTCGGCGGGAGATCTCGATGAGGCGATCACGACGGCCATGGGCCGCAGCGATGTCAGCAGCGACACCGACATCGTCGGCAGCGCCTTTGAGAAGATCGACGCGTTCCGCACCGGAGTGTTGGGCGGACTCAACTCCTGCGTCTGACCCGATGATCGGGCTGCAATCAGGGTGCTGATGAGGATGTAGACGTCGGCGTGCTGGTGGTAGTAGTTGTCGTTGAGGTAGTGGTAGTGCTGACGACTGTCGTTGTTGTGGCTACCGGCGTGGTAGTGGCCGGTACGGTCGTGGAAGTGCTGGTGGTCGACGTTGTCGCTGCCGGGTTCGGATAGTTGAACGGCGGCGTGCGGTCGGCCTTGGTCTGCTCCTCGGGCTCCTTGACGCCATCCCAGACATAAACCTTGTCGCCATTGGCCACCAGGCTCGGGAAGTAGTCGGCAATGTCCATGTGCAACCGAATGCAGCCATGCGATGCAGGTGTCAGCGGCACGTTCCTGGAGCCGTGCACGGCAATTCCGTAGTTGAAGTAGACAGGGTTCCACATGCTGCCGAGCGCACCGATGCGTTCGCCGGCGACGCGTCGGTAGAACTTGAACACGCCACCGGGGGTTTTGGATACGCCGCAGATGTCTTTCTCGATGGGAACTGCCAGCGGTTGGCCGAACTCGTCGGTGTTGTACTTGGCGATCTCACACCAGGTTTCGCCCGTACCCGAGGAGATGTGCGCGATCAGAACGGGTATGTCGTTGGTGAACACGATGCCGACCTGCTTGTCGAGAAAGATCTCCATGTGAGTTTTGCCCTCGCCCACTTCGCGCAGCGGTTGCACGGCGATCGGATCCTGCATGCGCTGCCACATCTCGTTGGTCAAGATGCCGGTCGCCTCCGCCGACGGGGTACCCAGAATCAACTTCTCGAACGCCCACAGCGCCTGCTGTGTCAGTCGACCGAACGAGCCGTCGGGATCGCCTGGGTCGAAGCCCAACTCCTTGAGCCGTAGCTGCAAGTTGACGACTTCCGGGCCGGACGACTTGTACTTCAGCGACGCCGACAGTTGCGTCTTGACGACCGCGGGATCGGTGGGGGCGACCACCAGCGGCTGCGTACTTGGCGGCACCGTGAGCGACGAGTCGACATCGCCAGGGTTGTCGCGGATGGTGCTACTGCTGGCTGTGCTGGTTGCCGCCAAGATGGCACCGCTCGTCGTGCTGTCGTCGGCGGAACTGGTGCGCCCAGGCGAGTTGCCGCCGATCGAGCCGACGGAAACTACCAAGGCCAGCGCCGCCGCCGAGCCGATGGCGGGCGTCCAGCGACGCAGATGATGGATCGGCCGGCTAGCAATCATTGCTGCCAGTGGGTGTCACGGACCCGGGGGCGCTGCCGTGGTGGTTGTCGCCGACACCGTCGTGGTGGCGGCGACCGTCGTGGTCGTGGTGGCAGCAACGGTCGTGGCCGACTTGACGGTGGTCACAGTGGTGCTGGTGGAGGTCGTCGCCGCCGGATTCGGGTAGTTGCCCGGCGGAGTCTTCTCCTTCTTGGAGTACTCCTCGGGCTCCCGGATGCCATCCCACACGTAGACCCGATCCTTGTTCTGCACGAGTGTGGGGAAGTAGTCGGCGATGAAGTTCGGAATACGAATGCAGCCATGCGATGCGGGAGTCAACGGCACCTTGTCGGCACCGTGCACGGCGATGCCGTAGTTGAAGAAGACCGGGTTCCACATACCGCCCAACGGGCCGAGCCGGGTGCCCTCGTAGCGGTTGTAGAAGGAGAACTCGCCGCCAGGGGTCTTCGATTCACCACATTCGTCAACCGTGCGCGGTTCCGGCAGCGGATCGCCCTTGGCATCGATGCTGTAGGTGAGGATCTCGCACCATGTCTCGTTGCTTCCTGAGGAGATGTGCGTGATCAGCACCGGCTTGTCTTCGGTGAAAACAATCGCAACCTGCTCGGGCAAGTAGATCTCCATGTGCGTCGGCCGTTGCCCGTAGGTCACGGCCTTCGGCCGGCGAGGCTTGATCTCGATCGGATCCTGCATGAGCTGCCACATCTCGTTGGTCACTTTGCCGGTGGCCTCCGCGGACGGCGTGCCGAGCACGAGTTTCTCGAACGCCCATACCGCCGTGCGCGTGCCCGAGCCGAAGTAGCCATCGGGAGGCCCGGGATCGAAGCCGAGCTCTTTGAGCCGGTTCTGCAGTGCTACCACGGCAAGACCCGAGGAGTTGTACTTGAGCGTCTCCACCAGCGATGTCTTGTCGACCGCCGGATCGGTAGGAATCACAATCTGCTGTTGCGTGTTGGCGGGGGCCGTCACCGAGTCGTCGACCAACCCGTAATTGGTGTCGACGGTGTCACTGCCGCTGGCCTTGTCGTCGCTGCCACCGGTGAAACCCACGAACACCACCACCGCAAGTACGGCAGCGGACGCGATAGCCGGCGTCCACCGACCCATCGGCGAAGGCCGCCCGGTGCGGGCAGGGCGCGGTGCCGGCCGCGTCTGCCGGGGCGCGCCGGACTGTGGACGCCGTTGGGGGTTCGGGCGAGAGTTGGGTTGGCGGGTGGTCACGAGAACTCCGGGGGAAAACGGACGACCGGAATTCTACCAAGCGCAAACGCAACTGTGGGTTCAGGCCGCCGTATCGGTGAGTGGCTGCAGACCGCGCAGTTCCTTGCGCAGGGCCAACATTTCGCGGATGATGGTTCGGATCACCGAAGCCGAGGCCAACGTGCTTTCCCCGCGGGTTCTCGGGAAATAGTCGACTCCGAACTGGATGACGTCGAAGCCCAGCTTCTTGGCCCGAATGATCAGTTCTGCGTCGATGAAGGAACCCTCGCTCTGCAGCGAGATGTGCTCGAAGATGCTAGTTCTGCACAGTTTGAAGGCAAAGTTGATGTCGCGCAGGCGCACTCCGAACAGGCTCCTGATCAAGATGTTGTAGAAGAAGGTGTAGATCGCGCGGCTTCTGCCCTCGCCGGTGCGGTCGTGTCGATAGGCGCTGACGATGTCGGCCTCATACGAGCGCAACAGCCGAACGGCGCGGCTGACCTCGGCCATGTCGAAGGGCAGATCGGCGTCGCTGTAGAGCACGATGTCGCCGGTGGCCGTGGCGAAGCCGGTCTTGATCGACCCGCCCAGCTTGCGGTTCGCCGGATGATGAACGACCACGATGTGTGGATCGGATGCCGCCAGGGCATCAGCCATCGCCGGAGTGTTGTCGGTGCTGGCATCGTCGACGACGATCAGCTCGTAGTCGAGTATCTCGCCACGCTCGCACAGCAGTTCACATACCTGCTTGGCATATCCGATAGCGCGATCGATGTAGGCCTCCTCGTTCCACATCGGGAAGAAGATGCTGAGTTTGCGAAATGGAACGACTCTCACGAGGGCAACGCTACTTGTAGGACCGCCGACAGCACCGTGACCGTGAGCCGCGCCCGGTAACGTCACAGCGCAATGGAACCCACCACCGCCGACGCCGTGTCCCCCAACGACAGGTACCGGGTGCCGCCGCCTCCGGTCACCATGTCGACCACACGAATCGCGCATGCCGGCCAATTGACACCCGGCTGGAGTCGGGCGATGATGCTGACGTGGCTCTTCGTGATCACGTCGTTCATCGCCGTGTGGGTAAGTTCACGTAACACCGGGCTGTCGACCTGGTGGCTCGGGCCGGAGACCGAACCGCGTTTCCTGCTTATCAACCTGCTGCCCTTCGTAGTGCCCACTGGCATGTGCCTGCTTTGCCAACTCAACGTCCGTCGGCTCCCGTGGTTCGGGATCGCCGGTGCTGTCGCGACCGCGGTCATCGCTACCGGCGACGTCGATCGAGTGCCGGGATACGCGGTTACCGAGTTCACTATCGCCGGTGGCGCTTTGCTCGTGTCGCTGGCTTGCTTCGCCGGCCTGCTGCGCGACGCGCCAACCTGAGCATGTCACCGATCTGATGTCCAAAGTCCTCACCTCACTCCCGATCGGCGAACGTGTCGGCATTGCTTTCAGCGGAGGATTGGATACGTCGGCGGCCGTCGCCTGGATGCGCGAGAAGGGTGCGATCCCCTTCTGCTATACCGCCGATCTCGGCCAGGCCGATGAACCCGACCTCAGCGGGGTGCCGGCAAGGGCCAAGGAATACGGCGCCGAACTAGCACGTGTGATCGATTGTCGCAACGAGTTGGTGCACGAAGGTCTGGTTGCGTTGCAATGCGGCGCCTTTCACATAACCACCGCCGGCAAGACGTACTTCAACACGACCCCACTCGGACGGGCCGTCACCGGCACACTGCTGGTGCGGGCGATGAAGAGCGACGGGGTCGACATCTGGGGTGACGGCAGTACGTACAAGGGCAACGACATCGAGCGCTTCTATCGGTATGGGCTACTCGTGAATGCCGACCTGCGCATCTATAAACCATGGCTCGATGATCTGTTCGTGAGCGAACTCGGCGGGCGCGCCGAGATGAGCGAGTTCCTCAGCGCTCGTTCGCTGCCCTATCGCGCGGGCAAGGAGAAGGCCTACAGCACCGACGCCAACATTTGGGGAGCGACGCACGAGGCCAAGTCGCTAGAAGAGTTGGGCACGTCGATGGACATCGTCGACCCGATCATGGGCGTCGCCCACTACCGCGACTCGGTCGCGATTGCGCCCGAGGTCGTCACGATTCGTTTCCGCGAGGGTTGGCCGGTTGCGATCAACGGTGACGAATTTGCTTCGCAGACGGAATTGGTCATGGCCGCCAACGCGATCGGTGGTCGTCACGGGCTTGGCATGTGTGACCAGATCGAGAATCGCATCATCGAAGCGAAGAGTCGCGGTATCTACGAGGGCCCCGGCATCGCGTTGTTGCATGTTGCGTATGAGCGACTGGTTACCGGCATCCACAACGAGAACACAATCGAGAACTACCGCACGATGGGTCGCCGCCTCGGCCGACTGCTTTACGAAGGTCGCTGGTTCGATCCGCAGGCGTTGATGCTGCGCGAACCGCTGATGCGTTGGGTCGGCGCGGCAATCACGGGCGAGGTCACGTTGTGCTTGCGACGCGGCGACGACTACACGATCCTCGACACCACCAGCCCCAACCTCACCTACTCGCCCGAGCGACTGAGTATGGAGAAAGTTGCCGACCAGGCGTTTGGTCCACTCGACCGCATCGGTCAGCTCACGATGCGCAACCTCGACATCGACGACACCCGCAACAAACTCGACGTCTACCGCAGCGCCGGCACGATGACCAGCGGCGGCTTGATCGCCCTGGAAGTCACCCCCGATTGACCCGCCTCAGAGTCGGTCGATGATCGCCGCGACCAGTCGGGCGCGATCGACCAAGGCGTCGACGAGCACGTACTCGTGATCGGCGTGGGCGCCACCGCCGATCGCACCTAAGCCGTCGAGAGTCGGCACCCCACGGGCAGCGGTGAAGTTGCCGTCGCTGCCGCCGCCGACCGCGACGCCGAACACCTTGCGAAGGCCGCTGGCTGCCGCCGCGGCTACCGCAATCGGGAACAGCGTGGCCGACGCCGAGGCGGGCATCGGGGGACGGTTGATGCCGCCGAAGACTTCGATCTTGGCGCCGGGCACGGAGGTCGTGAGCGATGCGAAGAGACCTTCCAGTCTTTCCTTCTCACCAGGCTGCTCGACTCGCACGTCGACGCGCACCCGGGCCTCGGCGGGCACGACGTTGTCGACGGTGCCGGCGGCGGCGACCGTCGGCGTGACGGTGGTGGCCGCCGCGGGATCACCGAAGGTGGCTATGCGCGTGATCAGTTCGGCAGCGGCGACGAGTGCGTTGACGCCCTTTTCGGGCTCGAGCCCGGCATGGGCAGCTTTGCCGTGCACGACAACTTCGAACGTGCCTGTGCCCTTGCGCGCCGTCTTCAGCGCGCCACCATCCGCGCTGGGTTCGAAGACCAATACGTTGCCGCAGGCGATCGCTCGTTGCTCGATCAGGTCGCGACTGCTTTCGCTGCCCACTTCCTCATCACTGGTGATCAGGATCTCCACGCCACCCCGATCCGCGAGAGCGGCAACTGCGTGAACCGCGAGAACTATTCCTGCCTTCATGTCGAATACGCCGGGTCCGGTTGCCTTGCCCTCGCGGATCGCGAAAGGGCGGGCGGCGCAGGTGCCGACAGGGAAGACCGTGTCGTGATGACCGACGATCAGGGCGCGAGGCGACCCGCCTGCGCTCCAATGCACATGAGGGCCGGCAGCTCCGTCGATCACCCGCGCCGGCGAACCCAACCGGCGCTCGATGATGCCGGCGACGGCGTTTGCCGACGCCGTCAGCCGCGCTACGTCGAACGACGGTGATTCGGTGTTAACCAGCAGCTCCAGGTCGGCGAGCATGGCTTCCAGATCGATCATGTCTTCCAGTCTGCCCGGTGAAGCCTGGTGGCGATAACACCACGTGCGAACGGGCGACGCATCTCGAGATTGTGGTCGAATAGGCGAATGAACCGGCGAGAAGAGTTGGCAGCGTTCCTGCGCACTCGCCGGGAGGCGCTGCTGCCCAACGATGTCGGGCTGCCCGCTGGCCGAGCGCGACGAACACCTGGGCTGCGCCGCGAGGAGATCGCCCTGTTGGCCGGTGTTTCCGTTACCTGGTACACCTGGCTCGAGCAGGGCCGACCAATCAACGCATCGATCGACGTTCTCGAAGCACTCGCACGCAGCCTGCGACTCGATGATGCCCAACGGCAACATCTTCTCGCGCTGGCAACACGAACGTCAGGCGAACCGACCCCGGAAATCGAGGACGCACCCGACGCGCTGGTTCGTCTCATCGAATCGATGAATCCGGCACCTGCGTATGTATTGGGACCAAGGTGGGAGTTCCTCGCCTGGAACCGTTCCCAATCGCGGCTGTACCCGATGATCGACCGTCTGGCGCCGGAGAACCGAAATCTTCTGTGGGTAATCTTCGCCGAGCCGACCGCTCGCGAGTTGGTCACCGATTGGAACGTGCAGGCCCGGCGCATTCTCGCCGAGTTCCGCGCCGGTACCGCCAGTTTGCGGACCGACCCGAAAGTGATCGCGCTCGTCAAGCATCTTCACGCGGCCAGCGCAGAGTTCACCTCGCTGTGGGCGCAAGTCGACGTCGCCCAGTTTCAAACAAGGGTCCGCCACTATCACCACCCACGCGCCGGCGACCTCGCCTTCGAGTACCAACAACTGACGCCGAGTGAGTGGCCGGGGTTGAAGGTCGTCTGCCAACTTCCGGTTCCCGGCGACGACAGTGCCGAGCGTTTAGCTGCCTGGCGCAGCTTCGCCTGATCTTGCCAGATGCATATGAGCATGCGCGACTGCGTCGTCGAGTGTGTCGAACAGGTGGCGTTCGTGGGCGAGCCGGTCGAGAGTGCCGACCGCTTCGAGAATTCGCCGATGGTGCGGTCGCACGCCTTTGAGCAACACCGTTATTCCGCGCGATTCGAGTTCCTCGACGATCTGACCTAGGGCTTGAGCGCCGGTGGCGTCGAGCGACTGCATTTGAGACAGCCGCAGGATCATTACGCGAACGTCGCTGATCGAGGTGAGTTCGGTGAGGAACCGGTGGGCAGCTCCGAAGAACAGGGAGCCGTCGATGCGGTAGACGACGATGTGATCGCGCTTCAGCGTTGCCTCGTCGCTGCCCTCGAAGCGATCGTCGGCTGGTAATGGCTCGCGTTCGGCTTCACTGCTGCGAGCGACATGCCGCAATGCCAGGAAGCCGGCGACCATTACGCCGATCTCGACGGCGAGGATGAGATCGAAAGCCACGGTCGCAACCGCCGTCGCCACGAGCACCATTGCGTCTGAGCGAGTCGACCGCACAACTGCTCGAACGTTGTGCACCTCGACCATCCGAACTGCAGTAACCATCAGGACTCCACCGAGAGCCGCGAGCGGGATCTCCGAGACGAGTCCGCCGGCGAAGAAGACCACCAGCACGAGCACGATCGCGTGGACCACCGCCGAAACACGAGTGCGCGCGCCGGCACGCACGTTGACGGCAGTGCGGGCGATCGCTCCCGTCGCGGGCATGCCACCGAACAGGGGCGAGGCGAGATTGGCGAGCCCCTGACCGAACAGCTCACGGTCGGGATCGTGGCGCCCGGCATTGGCCATTCCATCGGCGACCTTCGCCGACAGCAGGCTCTCGATCGCGGCCAGGATGGCCACGGCGAATCCGGCCGATAGCAGATCGCGGACCTGCGAGAACGACGTATCGGGAATCGACGGCAACGGCAACGAGTCGGGCAGCGAACCGATGCGCACGACATCGAGCGAGGCGGCTTGCGCCACAACTGTTGCCGCCACGACCGCCAACAGCGAGGCCGGCAGCGACTGGCGGATCCGTGGGAAAACGACCATCACGGCAACCACCAAGGCAACAAGCATCACAGCCTGCATGTTTCCGGCGTCCAACGATCTGCGCACGGCTCGAGCCGCCACGGCAGCCGTGTTCTCACCTTCCGGCTTGGGCACACCGAGCGCAGTGGGAACCTGTTGCAGGAAGATGATGAGGGCGATGCCGATCGTGAACCCCTCGACGACGGGCCATGGCATGTACTCCAGATAGCGGCCTACGCGGGCGACCGCCGCCACGATGCACAGCAGGCCGGCGATCAACCCGACGATGAAGACCGACTCGCGGCCGTAACGGGCGACAAGCGGCACCAACACGACGGTCATCGCACCGGTCGGGCCCGATACCTGCACGTTCGACCCGCCGAACAGGCCGGCGACAAGTCCGGCGACGATCGCTGTGATCAGACCGGCATTGGCGCCAAGACCGGTCGTGATTCCGAATGCCAGGGCCAATGGCAGCGCGACAACCCCGACGGTGAGTCCTGCCACAACGTCGGTCTTCCACGACTGTTGAAAACCGGCATAGTCGCTGCGTCGAGGTAGCAGCCCCGTCAGCCGACCCTTCATGTCAGGACCGTCATGTCAGGACCGTCATGTCAGGACACGACGAGACAGAACTCGTTGCCTTCGGGGTCTTGCATCGTCACCCAGTGGAGACCGAACTCTTCGCGGCGCGCAACCCGGGTGGCACCCAACGCTTCGATCCTCGCAGCCTCGGCATCCACGTCGGCGACATGAAAGTCGATGTGCAATCGATTCTTCGCAGCCTTCGCCTCGGGTACGCGCTGCAGCAACAACTTCGGCATCTTGTCGGCGGGATCGCCAAGCGAGTGGTATTGGGCGACACCGCCTTGGTGCTTGTAACCGAACGCTTCGCACCAGAACGTGGTCTGCCGATCGAGGTCGAGAACGTCGAGCGTCAGTACCAGATAGTCGACCCTTGGAGAAGAAGCCACGACACAACGATAACCTCGACCGGCCATGGACGTGATAGCCGAGAGTCGTCAGCGGCGCACGTTCGCCATCATCAGCCACCCCGACGCGGGCAAGACAACCCTCACCGAGAAGTTCCTGCTGTACAGCGGCGCGGTGCAGGAAGCCGGTGCCGTGCACGCCCGCGAGGGTCGGCGCAGTGCGCGCAGCGACTGGATGGAACTCGAACAGCAGCGCGGCATCTCGATCAGTTCCACGGTGCTGCAGTTCCCGTACGGCGCGCACACGATCAATCTTCTCGACACGCCCGGTCACCGCGACTTCAGCGAAGACACTTACCGCGTTCTGTCCGCGGTCGACGCGGTGGTGATGGTGCTCGACGCGGCAAAGGGCATCGAGAGCCAGACGCTCAAGTTGTTTCAGGTCTGTCGCTCGCGCAACCTGCCGGTGATCACGTTCCTCAACAAGTACGACCGCCCCGGACGCGAGCCGCTGGAACTGCTCGATGAGATCGAGGCGCAGATTCAACTACGACCGACACCGGTCACCTGGCCGGTGGGCAGCGGTGAGGAGTTCTGCGGGTTGATCGATCGCCGCGACGATCGGTACACACGCTTCACACGAACGGCGCGTGGCGCTTCGATCGCGATCGAGGAAACAACCGACGTC
>JACQZX010000131.1 GCA_016213665.1 Actinomycetota bacterium
CTCGACGGGACGCGGCTGCTCGTTGTCACCCAGCCGTGGAGCGGCGCCGAAGACACCGTCGTCTCGCTGTACGACGTCGCCGATGCCGCCAGCCCAGCGTTGCTGCGGCGCAGTCACCTGGAAGGGCGCTTGGTGGCAAGCCGCTCGATCGATGGTGAGGCTCGGCTGGTGCTCACCTCCACGCTCGCCAATCGTTTGCCGTTCGTGTTCCCCGATCGCTTCGGACTCAACGAGCAACTCGCACTCGACGCCAACAAAGCCGTCATCAACGAGTCGACGATCGACGCGTGGTTGCCGCGCTACTTCGACGAGTCCGGCGACGGGGCGTTCGGAGCGTTGAGCGCATCGCTCGACTGCTCGAAGGTGGCCGCCCCGCGCGACTTCGCCGGGCTCGGCATCTCGTGGATCGCTTCCATCGACCTGCACGGCGACACCGGCCCGGTGGGCGCTGCCGGCATCGTGTCGTACGGCGACACCGTTTATGCCTCGCCGACGAGCATCTACCTGGCCACCGTGCCGTGGGATTGGAACAACGACAGCGGTCCCTACACGCAGCCGCCGACACTGATTCACCAGTTCGCGCTCGGTGACGGCGGGTCGGCCAGCTACACCGCCTCCGGTGAGGTGAACGGTCAGTTGTTGAATCAGTTCGCGATGAGCGAGTACGAGGGCGATCTGCGGGTCGCCACCACACTGAACGATTGGAACACTGGTGCGAGCGAGTCGTTCGTGCAGGTGCTGCGCCCCGAGGGCAACGAGCTCGTGCAGATCGGAAAGGTCGGCGGCCTCGGGCTGACCGAGCAGATCTATGCGGTGCGATTCCTGGGCACGCAGGCGTACGTGGTCACGTTCCGCCAGACCGACCCGCTGTATGTGGTCGACCTGGCCGACCCGACCAACCCGCGGGTGACCGGTGAGTTGAAGATTCCCGGCTACTCCGCTTACCTGCACCCCGTCGGTGATGGCCTGCTGCTCGGCGTCGGGCAGAGTGCCGATCTCGACGGCTTCACCACCGGCACGCAACTGTCGCTGTTCGACGTGACCGATCCGGCGAACCCGCAGCTGATCTCGTCGCTGCCGATCGGTGGCAGCAGCGAAGCCGAGTGGGATCACCACGCCTTCCTCTACTGGCCCGAAGACGGAACGATCGTGCTTCCCGTGTCGCCGTGGTGGGGCGGTTGCGGCCCGAATGTTCGTTGCCTGTCCGATGGCGTCACCAGCCCGGCCGGCGGTGTTGTGGTCGCCCAATTGCAGGGGCGTGAGCTGGTCGGCCGCGGCACGATCCAGCACGAGGACACGTCGTCGTCGGGGTGCTGGAATCCGTTGCAGCGTTCGATGGTGATCGGTTCCGAGATCGTGACCATCGGTTACGACCAGGTGCAGTTCACGGATCGTGCGAGCCTGACCAAGCGTGATAGCGCCAGCTGGGGCAATCCCGATCAGTACGGCTGCTATTACTACTACCCCGTCGGGTGACGACCGCCATCTACGGTGGTTTCGGAGGTGCTCCTCATGGGCAACGCCATCTTCGGAATGCAGCGGTGACTTGTCAGCTTGTTGCTCTCAGTTTCGATGCCAACGATCCGCTGCGGCTGGCGCGCTTCTGGGCCGCGGCGCTGCGTTGGGATGTCGGTGACGCGATCGTCGGCGAGATCGGTGACGTGGTCAGTCTCGTGCCCACCGATGGCACCAGCTTCCAGATCGATTTCGGGCTCGTGCCGGAGCCGAAGGGGGCGTGGGCGAACCGACTGCACCTCGACCTGACGACTACATCGCTCGATGACCAGACCGAAACGGTCGCGCGACTGATCGAGCTGGGTGGCCGACCCATCGACATCGGTCAGGGCAAGGCAGACAAACACGTCGTGCTCGCCGACCCCGAGGGCAACGAGTTGTGCATCATCGACCCGACCAACAACTTCCTGTCGACCTGTGGGCGGCTCGGATCGATCACGTGCGATGGGACGCGCGAGGTCGGCTACTTCTGGAGCGCAGCGCTCAGCTGGCCGTTGGTCTGGGATCAGAACGAGGAAACCGCGATCCGCGCGCCCGACCTGACCGGGCCGATGATCACGTGGGGTGGCGCACCGCTGAACCCGAAGCTCGGCAAGAACAGACTCCATCTCGACATCGCTCCGCTCGCCGGTGGCGATCAGCAAGCCGAAGTCGACCGACTGATCTCATTGGGGGCGAGGCGAATCGACATCGGCCAGGGAGATGTCGCGTGGGTCGTCATGGCCGACCCCGACGGCAACGAGTTCTGCGTGCTGACTCCCCGTTAGTTAGCGCGAAAAGCCTGCGGTCGTGGTTGGGCGCGATCTCAGGTCAAGTTTCGCACCAGATCCGCGCCCGTGGTGGCTGTCCCGGTCATCCGTGGCATGGTTTCGCGCCCAACCCGCTACGACGAGCCGTTGTCGACCGCGTAATTCCAAATCGCGTGGTCGTAGAGGTGTCCCCACTCGGCGACGTGCCAGGTCGCCAGAGTCTCGCTGAGGTGGGCGAGCCCCGCTTAGCGGAGCGATCTCAATCATGCGCTACCTCCAATCGCCGGTCGATCTCCGCGTTCATGATCTTGCACTCATCGAGCGGATGAGCAAAGCGACACAACAACGCGCCGTCCAACAGACCGCGCGCGCGTTGCAGTTGCGCGATCTTCTCGTCGAGTTGCGCGAGGCGTTGGCGAGCGATGCCCTTCCATGCCGCGTTGTCGTTGGCGGCGAGCACGCCCTCGATGTCGTCGAGCGAGAGCCCTGCGTCCTGCAACATTTGAATGAACACGACGCGGCGCACGGTCGACGCGCTGTATCGGCGTTGGCCCGAGACGCGTGTGTCGGCGACTGCCAGCCGGCGGCGTTCGTAGTAGCGCAGTGTTGAGGTCGCCGCGCCCACCGAATCGGCGACCTCGCCGATGGTCAGCATGCTGGGGTTGTCCATAACGGAAGCATGGCTTGACTTAAACCCGGGTTCAACCTACACAGTGGGAATCATGAACACTCATCACGCCGGGCCCATACCCAATCATCACGCCGACCATCCCGGTTTCTCCGGTTTTGGTGGCCTGCTGGCGGCCGTCGGGTTTCTGTCCGGCCGCGACAACGCAGCAAAGATGGCGATCGACCTCTCCGGCTTGCAGCCGGGGGAGCGACTGGTTGACGTCGGCTGCGGGCCCGGTGTTGCCGCGCGCCGAGTGCGTGCACTCGGCGCAGAGGTAATCGGTGTCGATCCAGCTTCGGTGATGTTGCGCGTGGCGCGCCTGCGTTGGCGTTCAAGTTCCGGCCTGGATTGGCGGCTAGGCACCGCCGAGTCGCTGCCTGTTGACGACGGTTGGGCGCACGTCGTGTGGTCGTTGGCGACCGTGCACCATTGGGCCGATATCGACCGCGCCCTCGCGGAGGCGCGACGGGTGTTGGCGCCTGGCGGGCGACTGCTGGTGATCGAGCGACGAATCGACGACATGAACGCCAGCGGCACGGCAAGTCATGGCTGGACCGTCGAGCAGCCTGAATCGTTCGCCGAGCTCTGCCGCCAGCACGGGTTCAACAATGTCGCTGTCGGGACGCATCCCGAACCGACCGCGTTGCTGTCGGTCCTAGCTCAGTAACTCGTCTGGCGAGAAGTGGTCGGGTTAAGACCGGAGATCTCGCCAGCGCCACCCGGAGCCGCCCTCGGAGCGGCGCGGTTGTATGCTGGCATACATGCAGCGAACGACGGTCAAGCTTTCCGACGATCTCGACGCTCGATTGCGCCATGAGGCAGCGCGTCGTGGCGTGACGGTGTCCGAACTCACACGCGAAGCAATAGAAACGCTGCTCGACGCACCGCCAGGAAGGCACCGACTGATGGCTGCCCGCGCAGGAGCTAGCGGACGAGCCGACATCTCTGAGCGGATCGAGGAAATCCTTGCCAGCGAGGTCGGCTCATCGCGCTGATCGTCGACGCCGGTCCGCTATACGCCTACGTCGATCGCGACGACCGCCATCATCGTGCAAGCCTTGAGCTGCTCGAGTCGCACCCTGGGCCGTTGATCGTGCCGGCTCTGGTCGTTACCGAAGTCGTCTACCTGCTCGGCTCCCGACTGGGTGTCGATGCCGAGGTTCGCTTCCTTGGTGATCTCGCTGCAGGCAACTTGATTGCAGAGCCGGTTGCGGCGCCCGACTGGATGCGCATCGCGGAGTTGGTGGTGAAGTATCGCGACCTTCCGCTTGGAACGGTCGACGCGTCGGTCATCGCTGCAGCCGAGCGGTTGGGGGTGAGCGACATTGCGACGATCGATCACCGTCACTTCAGTGTCGTTCAGTCGAAGATCGGGACCTTGAATCTTCTCCCCTGACCCCGCGGTACCACCACCCTCGACGATTGGAAACGGGTGCGTGGTGGCTGTCCCGGTCATCGGTGGCATGGCGGCGCGCCCGACCCGCCACCGTCAGCCGTTGTCGACCGCGTGTTCGAAGGTGGCGCGGTTGAACGTTGTGTGGTGCAGGTCGTCGGGCCAGGTGGCGACCTCGGCCGTGGCGGCCTTGGCCCACGCCAGCATCTGCTCGGCTTGGGTGTACTGGTAGGAGAAGGTGAGGGTGACGATGTGCGCCCGCTGCATGTAGGGCGCGGTGCCATCGAGGTAGCCGGCGGCGATTGCTTTGCCGTTGGTGAGTCGCTTCTCGGCCCAGGCGCGTACTTCGCCAATTGCGCGCAGCAGGTCATGCTTCGTGCCGGAATCGGCGAACAGCACCTTCAGCATCGCCTCGTGTTGGATGGCGAGCGTGGCGCTGTCGCTGGCCAGCCAGTCGCTGAGCGCTTGTCGCCCGAGTGGCGTGATCTCGTAGATGGTTCGTCGACGGCGACCGACGCTGGTCGGGTGTTCGGTGGCGAGGGCATGGCCGGCGAGGTTGCGCAGCTCGGCGTAGACGACGGACTCGGCGGTGGTCCAGAAGATGTCGCGGAACCGGCTGGACAGGCGGGCGAGGTCGTAGGCGGCGTGGGGGCGGATGGCCAGCTGCCCGAGCAGCGCGTAGGAGATGGTTGTGGGGCTTTTCCTAGCGATAATTCGATGATACTCTGATCCGGAGTAAGAGTGGTGACGAACAGCTGGTAGCAAACCACCACATGGAGGATCCGCCGATGTACGGAATTCCCGACGGCATCGCCGCCAATCAACGAGAAGTGACCGCGATCATCGACCGCGCCCGCACCCTCACCACCGACGACTGGGCACGATCGGTGCTTCCCGGTTGGTCGGTGCTCGACATGCTCGACCACGTCGCCCGCGCGCTCGCCCAGCAGGCGGAAGCATTCGAACGCGGCCTGCGCGGCGAGCTCGACCCGCCGGAGTTCCCGAATCCGCAAGCGGCCACGCCCGCGAAAGTCATCGACGACCTGGTCGCCGGGCTCGACGCGTTGCAGCGCGCGTTGGCCAAACTGGTGCCCGAGTCGATGGCCGCACTGACGCCGATGCCGTTTGGTGTCATTCCGACGCCCGTGGCCCTGCAAATCGCGGTGGTCGAATACGGCATGCACCGCTGGGATCTCGAACGGGCCTGCGGAAGCCCGACCTACGACCTGTCCGACGACGTAGCCGCCGCCTCGATTGCGATGGTGCCCGGTCTGTTGCCAATGCTCGCCGGGCGCACCGAGCAACGCCCGGCGAAACCCGCTGCATTCCAACTGGCCAGCCCGGTCGGCGCGCCGATCGTCGTTTTCGACGGCGAGCAGTGGGCACCCGCGGAGGCGACCGACATTCCGACAACCGTGATCAGCGGGTCGGCGAGCGATCTCACCATGTTCTACATTGGTCGTCTCAACGCCAGCAGCGCCGGTATCACTGTGGCCGGCTCGCAAGCCGATGCCGAGCAGTTCAAGCAGTACTTCCCCGGCCCGTAGCTGGCGGTCGCTTACGGCTCGACCTGTCAGCGCCGCCAGAAGATCAGGTGGGTCACGCCGCTTGCGCTTGGCACGCGCTCGAGGTGGAAGCGATCGAGCAATTCGTCGTGTGACGTCCATAGCCGTTCGCCGCGGCCGAGTTCGACCGGAGCGACGGACACGTGCATCGTGTCGACGAGATCCGCTTCGAGGAACTGCTTCACGACGTTGACTCCGCCGCCCAGTCGCACGTCTTTCCCCGCGGCCGCGGCCTTGGCCTGCTGCAACGCCTCGGCCGGCGTGGCGTCGATGAAGTGAAACGTGGTGTCGGCGAGCGTGAAGCTGGGGCGCAGATGATGCGTGAGCACGAACACGGGAGTGTGGAAGGGCGGGGTGTCGCCCCACCAGCCCTGCCAGTCGAGGTTCTCCCACGGGCCGCGCTGAGGTCCGAACTTGTTGCGCCCCATGATCTCGGCGCCGATATTGCGCGCGTAGTCGCGGGTGAAGTAGTCGTCGAGTCCGCGCGTCCCGCCGCCGTCGGTGCGGTTCGGCCAACTGGCAGTGGCAAAGGCCCACGCACCAAGATCAGCCGGGTTCGCGTGTCCGAACGGGTGCTCCAGACTTTGGCCTTCGCCCGACCCGAACCCATCGGCCGACAACAGGAAGTTCTGCACGCGCAGCAGTTGTGACATCGCCCGATCCTCGCGCAGAGGTGCAGTGTCGACGCTATGCGCCAGTCAGCGCGGCGTAGATGTGCTGAACGTGTTCTGAGTCGGTGCCACAGCAACCGCCGACGACCTTGAAGTCGATCTTCGCGCGGAGGTCAGCGTGCAGTCGCGCCAGTTCGGCGATGTCGCCGCGGTCGAGTTCAGTGGCCGCATCGAGTTCAGCGTGACTCAGGCGCGATGCGTTGGCCCGTAGGCCACCGATCCGCTTGGTCCAGTCGCTGTTGGCTTCGAGGACATCGGCGAAGTGTGACGGGTGCGCGCAGTTGACCATGAAGTAGGCCGGGCCGGAGTCGGTGGCGTCATCAATCTGGCGGATTGCGTCGCCGAGTGCCTGGCCCGAGGGCAAGCGTCCGTCGGTTTCGGTGGTGAGTGAAATCACTACCGGCAGGGATACAGCGCGCGCCGCGTTGGTGATGCCGATGGCCTCCTCGGCGTAGGTCATCGTGATAGCGCTCATCATCTGCGCGCCCGCTTCGGCGAACGCCCGCGCTTGCAGGCCGTGATAGTCGGCCGCTTCCGACGGCGACATGGTCGATCCGACGATGTACCCGTCGCCGCGCGGACCAATCACCCCGTTGATCACGTGCGGGACCGATGGTCGACCGTTCGCGAGCGCGGTCACGAATTCGACGGCGCGGCGGTTGACGGCGCCGAGCTCGCCCGCGTCGTATCCGAGCCGGGCACCCCAATCTGCATTGGCCCGCCAGGTTGGGGTGTCGACCACCATCCCTGTGCGCGCCTGCTCGGCGAGGTCGAGATAGCGGGAGTAGTAGCGGGTGAGCGCATCTCGGCCCTCGGTGCTGTCGAGCAGCGGGAACGCGGCGAAGTCGGGAAGGTCGATGCCGTCAAGGAATACGAGCGTGGTCTCGAGTCCGCCATCGGTGAAGTACGGGCGTCGCGCGCTGAGCTGAGGGAGAGTCATGAGTTGCAAGCCTTTCAGATCGCGATCGCCGCCGATTACACGAAGGCAACGAACCGTTAGGCGCTATAAACGATGCATGCCGTACACGACAGCGCCTAACGATTGGTGGCGGGAGTTCATCTCCGCCACGCCCGCCCGCACCGCCAAGCTCGCCGTTGTGCGCGCCGACGGATCGCCGCACGTCGCGCCGGTGTGGGTCGACCTCGACGGCGAGGACATCGTGTTTCAAACGGGCGCCAACACGGTGAAGGGCAAGGCGATCCTGCGCGACCCACGCGTCGCATTGTGCTTCGATGACGAAACGCCGCCGTTCAGTTTCCTCACCATCGAGGGTCGGGCGACAACTTCGAGTGATCGAGAAGAGCTGCGCTATTGGGCGGGCCGTATCGGCGGTCGCTACATGGGGGCCGATCGCGCGGACCAGTACGCTGAGCGCAACTCGGTGCCGCCGGAAATGGTGGTGCGCGTCACGCCGACGAAAATCATCGCCAAGGTCAACGTGGCTGACTGAGTTTCGTTGTCGACGGCTGGGTGCTCAGCCCCGGAGATCTCGCCAGCGCCAAAGGGCTCCGTGGACGAGTAGTTCGGGGTCACCAGTCCAGAGGGTTCCCTCAACGGCGACAGTGAGCGCCGCCGCGAACGCGTCGGCGTAGGCCATTGGGTGATCGGCCTTGATCCGAGCGGCGTCGACGATTAGCCGCTCATCTGGAAGTCGAGCGTCAATCACGTCGCGCAGGTCGCGAACAGTCTCGGCCGCGAGGTCCTCGCCGTGGAGTCGTCGCAGTACGTAGTGCACCTCGCCGAGATTGATCCACGACATCAGCGGTTTCTCGCGATCGAGCAGATCACCGACGGCCTCGGCCACAGGGCTTGCGTCCTCGAGGTAGCGCAGGACCGCCCACGAATCGAGGACAACGGTCATCGGGCGGCTTCGCGATCCCGGTCAGCGCCGCGTTGGCGAGCGAGTTCGTCGGTCAACGCCGAGTCGCGGAACCGTCCGCGCAGCGGTCGGCGGTGCTCGGCGGGGCGGACGGCGAGATGGTCGTCGTGCAGCCAGAAGTTGACCTCGTCACCAGGTTCGATCCCGAGCTGTTGTCGAAGCGCTTTGGGGATGACGACCTGGCCTTTAGTTCCAACTCGGTGAGTCATACCGACCAGTATAACTTGGCCAGGTCGGCTCGCGGTATCGGGTGGTCGTACACGTAGCGGGCGAGAGAGCGTTGCCGTCCGAGTGGTTGGCGGATCTGAAGCTACGTGATGTCATCGAGCAACTCGGACGCGACGCCGCACTCGAATTATGGGGCGATCGCGCAGCCACCGGTCACACGGCGACGATCTCGATGACGTTCTCCAGTCCGACAAGATCCTGGGCATTGCGGGTGTATAGCCGAGCCGCGTGGGCGTGAGCGGTGGCGGCGATCAACAGATCCATCACCCGAGATCGCGGTTGACGACCGGAATTGGCAACGACAGCCGCTAGCTGCCCGTAGCTAATTGCGACGGCATCGTCGATCGGTAAGGCGTCGAACTTCTGCTGAAGCTCTGAGAGTCGCCGCAGCCGCTCGGCGCGGATGGTTGGCTCGGCGGTGACTAGTACTCCGAAGTGCAGCTCGGCGAGCGACGCAGTGCTGATCGCGAGTTCCCCTTCCAGTTCGGACACGTTGGTGGCGATCAAGACGCTGGTGTCAAGCACCGCTTTCATCGCGGCGCTCCCATGGATTCGCGAGGGACTGGTCGATCAGGTTTCGGTCGATTTTCCAGTCCGGGTCGGGTCGGCCCGCGAACATGTCTGCGATGTCGGCCCAACGCTGCCAGCGGCGGGGGGCGGCAGGCACGAGTCGGGCCGCTAGCCGACCGGCGACGGTGATCTGGATTTCCTCGCCACCTTCCACCCTGCGTACGAGATCAGACGCGTCCTGGCGGAGTTCTCGCAAGCCCACGGTTCGCATCGCGAAAGTATAGCACAAGTGCTACCACAACCGGCCAGACCCTCTTGGGCGATCCGGATTGCACCGAAGACAAACGCCTTGCGGCAGCAATTGCCACGCGCGCTCGCGGCAACATCCGACTCCTGCCCGAGTCGGCCTGACCGGCCAGGCTCAATCGCGCCGCTCGCCTCGCCTGGCATTGTTCGCCGCTGCTGATTTGCCAGCTCGACCTTGCAATGCTGCGACTAGCGCAGTGGGGGCGACGCAGCGATAGGCGTCGGCGACGATGGCCGCGATCTCGTCCCAGTCGACTTTGTTGTCGCCAGTCGTGTCGAGAAAGACGCCGATCCAGTTCGAGAACGTGCCGCTTGCTGACGTCGGTGGCTGAAAGAATCGAGCGGGTTCGGCGCCGGCCAGATCTTCGCCGACGCCAGGTGGTGCCGGGCACCACAGCGACACTCGGCCGTCGCCGCGGTGGTTGTCGTGGAAGTAGCAAAGCGCCCACTTGTCGCGCACGAAGAAGCACGTAGCACCGTGGCTGAACCGTTCGTTTACTTCCGGCAGGGCCAGCGCGATCTTGCGCACTTTGTGGAGTTGAGGCTCGGTAACACTTGCACTGTAGGTGCCCACCCGAGGGCTCAACTCGGCGGAGGTTGACGACGCCCCGCCCGCTCCGCGAATCGGTCGAGAGCGTCGAGGACGTCCTTGGCCGCCCATTTCCGGTAGCGATGGTTGCCCGAGATCTTCTTGAGCGCACCGATGTCCTCGAGAAGCGCGAGTGCAGTGTTGGCGTTGTGGGGCGCTACACCCAATTCGCGTTGAACGATTTCTGAGTCGAGTACTGGTTGTCGCAATGCAAGCTCGGCCAAACGCCACACGGCAGCGTCCTTGCGCGCGACGACCTCGCCACGCCACTCGTCGTGGATCTGGTGGAGATCTTGCACCAACGTTCGGCCGTTGCCAATCGCTCGGAAGGTTGCGTCAGCAGTCATCCTGACGATTGGTTCGTGGTCGCCCGCCCGGTATTCGGTGAGCGCAGCGAAGTAGGACGGAAGGTCGGCAAGCAGCCCGGCCGAGACCGGCACCGTGACCTTGCGCGTGAGTTGCTTTGCTTTGAGGATGCTGTGTACCAGGGCGCGGCCGACTCTGCCATTGCCGTCGGGAAAAGGGTGGATGGTTTCGAACTGGGCGTGGGCAATGGCTGCGTGCGCGAGCGGCGGCAGATCCTCACGATCAATGAACGTCAGCAGATCGTCGATCGCCGCACCGACGCGCTTGTGGTGCGGCGGCACGAACAGGGCATCGTGAGGTGAGTAATCGTTGCCACCGATCCACACCTGTTGGTCTCGCCACCGGCCCGCCAATTGTGGCTGGCTGGCCGAGAGCAACGCTTCGTGCATTGCAAGGATCGCGCCGGCGTCAATTCGGTCGGCTAGGCGGAGTGCGGCCTGCATTGCTGTCGTGTTGGCCACGATGATCGATGCGTTCCGTCGGCTGGGGTCGCCCAGTTCGGCGAGAAAGATCGATTGGGCAGTGGCCGACAGGTTCTCGATCTTGGAGGAAGCCGCCGACTCGGAGCGCAGCAGAATACTCCCGAACGGCCCAAGTTCGGAACCGAGTTCGGCATCGAAGCGAGCGATCTCGTTCGCCGCCTCGGAGACCAGAGTGAGCGTGTCGCCGGAGACGTCGAGCCGGGCAGACTTCGCAATGCGGGCTGAGACGGCCGCAGAGTATGGCTCACTGCCCCCTAAACGGGCGCGACGGGGGACATTGATGTCGTCTCGGAACACCCAGGGATGATCCTCATAGGTGACTGCACTCCACATCGATCGATCCGTGATCACGGTCCTATCTTAGTCACAGATTAGACAGGAAGTGTGACTAAGAAGACCACCCTGGGGGTGAAGATGCCGCCTCAACCTGTGCGTAGGTTGCCGGTGATTCCTGTGCGATAAAGCTCGTCGAAGTGGATCCACTCCGGTTCGCCATCGACGAGCTGACGAAGTCGGTCGGCCCATTGCTGGGTCTCCTCGCGCTGATTGTTGCGTTGCGCTTCGTCGGCGGCGCTGAGTTCACCATCGACCTCGGCGAATTCGGCCAGGATCAGGAAGTGCCCCGGGTTGTCGCGATCGGCGAGTAGTCGTGAGCCGATGAAACCCATGACATCGATCGACGACTGCTTGGCGTCGTAGTCGGCGACCAGCTGGATGACATCCTTGGGATCGGCACACTTGATTCGTATTCCCTGTGCGAACCTCATCGGCCTTCCCCCTTTAGCTGCGGATACTAGTCAACGTCACGCATTCAGTGATGCGGCGTAGTCCAACTGAAACTGAGTCATCCCCGCCTCATCGAACGTTCCCGGCGAGCCCGCCTCGAGCGCCCGTTCCGACTTGGGGGCGAAACCGATGGCGGCACGCGCCTCGGCGATCGGCAAGCCGGTGTACTGGTGGAAATCGAAATCGAGTAGATCGGTGCGCAATCGATCGCACAGGCTGCGACCACGGCGCAATGCGTCGGCGACTCGCACGTGCATTGCGCTGCCGTCGAGTCGACGTTCCTTGATGTCGGCGTTGAAGAAGCCGGCACTCTCGACGTAGCCCGTGTCGAACAAGCCGATCAGTGTCGCCGGCCACGCGAAGCCCTTCGGATCTGGGTCGGCCCGGCCGATCAGTGAGAACGTCTCCAGCTCACCGGTGAGGTTGGTGCCGTAATCGGCGAGCACGTGCACGAAGTCGTGCTGTGCGAGATAGGCGGAAGCTCCGCCCACCGTTCCGGGTAGCGCGAAGCCCCTGCCGCGGTACATGTCCCACACCACACGACCGAGCGTGCCGGGCGGCAAGTCTTGGAAGCTGTTCCACACTTCCGCAAGCTGCTGATCGACGACACCCAACGCGAGTTGGTCTTCCAGCTTCACGTTCGTCTTCAGTTGGTCCATGCGGGCCATTTCCCAGTGCTCGGCGAAGCCGTTGCGATGAAGGTCGATCCAAGCCAGGCCGAACGCCCCCTGCGCATACCGACGAGCGATGCGCACGAATTGGTCGTTGGCGTCGAGCGCGTCGGCGTACGCCGCCACCCGGCGGGCAACCTCGGGAGGGATCGGTCGCAGGATCAGCTCGGCGAGCACCATGATGTGCACGACGCGCCGACGGAACTCCTCCGGCCGCCCGGCCAGCGCCTGCGCTAGTGCGGCGGCGTCCAACGGCTCGAACGAATCGAGGTCGGGGCGAACGTCGAGAACCGCCTCGATCACCTCCGCGAGCAGGCTGGCCTGCACGCCGGTGAGTTGGCCGTCGAAGCTGACCGCCGACGCGATTCCGCGAGCGATGAGTAGCGCTTCCTCGGCTGACACCTTGTCGGCTGACACCTCGTCGGCCGGCAAGTCGTTGTGAATCGGGACCTCATCTCGCATGGTGATCGCCACCTTCGTCGGATACGGGACAGCAGGCAATTGTACGATACGAACGATGAGCCCGAAACAACAGCGGATGAACGACGACGAGATCGCCACAGCCGTCGCCGAACTTCCGGGTTGGCAGGTGCTCGACGGCAAGCTGCTTCGGGAATACGTCTTCGCGAACTTCGTGGAGGCGATCGGCTTTATCGCCCGGGCGGCGATCTGGGCGGAGAAGTTCGACCATCATCCGGAGTGGTCGAACGTCTACAAGCGGGTGCGGGTCGAACTGTCGACCCACGACGTCGGCGGGATCAGCCGACTCGACTTTCAGCTAGCGCAGAAGATGAACGAACTGGCGGGCGACTAGGACGCGACCGTAGACAGGGCCGAAAGCCCCTGGCGACGGCGACAGCAGTTGGATGCAGAGTCGACGGCATGCACCGCTGGAAGACAATTGTCGAACCGTTCCGAATCCACTCCGTTGAACCCGTGCGGTTCAACACCCGCGAAGAGCGCAGCAGCAGGCTGCAGCAGGCCGGGTTCAATCTGTTCGGCCTGCGCGCCGAGGACGTGCTGATCGACCTGCTCACCGACTCGGGCACCGGCGCGATGTCGCGCGATCAGTGGGCCGCGATCCAACATGGTGACGAAAGCTACGCCGGGTCGCCCTCGTGGTTCCGCTTCCTCGATGCCGTCCGGTCGCTGTTCCCCTTCGAGCACGTCATCCCCACGCACCAAGGCCGCGCCGCCGAGAAGATTCTGTTCTCGGTCATCGGCGGGCCGGGCAAGGTGGTGCCCAACAACACCCACTTCGACACCACCCGCGCCAACATCGAGTACACCGGCGCCGAGGCCGTCGACCTGGTGATCGCCGAGGGCCACCAACCGCAAGTGGTGCATCCGTTCAAGGGCAACATGGACGTCGAGGCGCTCGAAGCGCTGATCACCGCCGTCGGTGCGCACAACGTGCCGGTCGTGTTCGTCACCATCACCAACAACTCCGGTGGCGGGCAACCGGTGTCGCTGGCCAACCTGCGCGCCGTGCGCGCGGTATGCGACCGTCACGGGCTGCCACTGTTCCTCGACGGTTGCAGGTTTGCGGAGAACGCCTGGTTCATCCACGAGCGCGAGGAAGGGCAACAGAATCGGAGCATTCGCGACATCGTGCGCGACATCGCCGCCGTCGCCGACGGCATGACGATGAGCGCCAAGAAAGACGGCATGGCCAACATCGGCGGTTGGCTGGCAATGAACGACGGTGAGTTGGCGGCGCAGTGCCGCAACCTGCTGATTCTCACCGAGGGGTTCCCCACCTACGGCGGCCTCGCCGGGCGCGATCTGGAAGCGATCGCGCAAGGCCTCAACGAGGTGATCGAAGAGGACTACCTGCGCTATCGCATCCGATCGACCGCCTACCTGGCCGATGCGCTCAGCGATGTCGGTGTGCCGGTGGTGAAACCCGCCGGCGGCCACGCCGTCTACATCGACGCCCGCGCGATGTTGCCGCACATCGCCCCCTTGCGATACCCCGGCCAGGCGTTGGCGATCGCGCTGTACCGCGAAGGAGGAATCCGCGGTTGCGAGATCGGCACCGTGATGTTCGGTCGCCACCCCGACGGCAGCGAAGTGCCGGCGGCGATGGACCTGGTGCGGCTCGCCATTCCCCGGCGCACCTACACCCAGAGCCACATCGACTACGTCATCGAAGTCGCCACCTGGGTAGCCGAACGGGCATCGTCACTGCGCGGGCTACGCATCATCGGCGAACCACCGGCGCTTCGCCACTTCACCGCCCAGTTCGCGGAAATCGACGAATCGGCGGCGGCGTAGCAAGCAAATCAGCAAGTCCCTAGCCTGGCGAGTCGTTGGGCAACCGGGAATGGGGACTTGATGAGCAATGCGATCACGGCGGTAGCGCTGACCAAGACGTACCGCAGCAAGACCGAAGTCGTGGAAGCGGTGCGCGGTGTCGACCTTGATGTCGCGCGTGGCGAGGTGTTCGGGTTCCTCGGCCCCAACGGCGCCGGCAAGTCGACGACCGTGCGCATGCTCACGACACTGATGACACTCACGGCCGGGTCG
Organism: Actinomycetota bacterium; assembly: GCA_016213665.1. Classification (GTDB taxonomy): domain Bacteria; phylum Actinomycetota; class Acidimicrobiia; order Acidimicrobiales; family Ilumatobacteraceae; genus UBA668. The sequence goes on from JACQZX010000131.1 coordinate 14,911, forward strand.
GCGCACGTCGGTGGGGTCGATGTTGCAGCCGACCCGCACGGCGCCCGGCGCAAGATCGGTGTCGCCCTGCAGGAAGCGGGCCTCGACAACCGCCAGACCGGTCGCGAAATCCTGATCCTGCAGGCGCGACTGTTCGGCATGTCCACAGCGGCCGCTACTGCGCGCGCCGGTGAGTTGCTGGAGTTGGTCGAATTGGTCGAAGCCGCCGATCGCCGGGTGAAGGGC
>JACQZX010000133.1 GCA_016213665.1 Actinomycetota bacterium
GACTGATTGCGTCGGCGTAGCGCCGATTGTGTTCCTCGGAATCCGGCACGATCGCCGCCAGCGACAGAACCGGCGGGCGGCCGCGCAGGACCTGCAACACATCGTTCTGTTCGTCGGCGAGGACCCGCTTCAGATTCTTGCTGCCGGCGGCGATGATGGGCACCAGGGCGACCTCGCGGCGACCGAAGGGAGTGTCGACTCCGACCGCAGCCGATTCGGGCGCGGTGGGCGACGGCTGGAACACGGAATCGTCGGTTGTCGGTGCGGGCTGCACGGCAACCTTGCGAGCCTTCTTCGGCGCCTTCTCGACGGCGACCTCGGCGCTCGCCGCCCGCATGCGAGCGAACAGATCGTCGACGGCCTTGTGTTCCGGTTCCGGTTCCGGCAGCGGCTGCTCGCTGACGGCAGCTATCACCTCAACGGCAGCTATCACCTCAACGGCTGCTATCACCTCAACGGGCGGTGTCTCGATCACCGGCGGCCGGGCCGGGCTGGGAGCAGGAGCAGGGATCGTCGGTAGGTCGCTGTATTCGCCGGCGGTGCCCTGCGGTGACATCTCGGCGATCACGTCGATCGCGAGTGCGCGCGATCGTTCGAAGGACTCCAACAGGCGATCACGTCCACTCATCAACTGTTCGATCTGCTGGCGCGCCAACTCGCGACGACGAGCCAGTTCCGCGAGCACTCGTTCGCGATACGCCCGCGCCTCGTTGACCATTTCGCGGCCCTGCTGTTTGGCCAGCTGCGTTTCCTCCTCGGCAATCGACGCCGCATCCTGTCGACGACGACCAGCCTCGATCTCGGCTTCCGCACGAACCCGTTGCGCATCCTCGTTGGCCTCGCGAAGCAGAAGCGACGAGGATTCCTCCGCCCGCGCCTTCATCTGCGCGGCGGCTTCACGAGCATCTTCGAGAATTCGAGCGGCTTCCTCACCGACCACTCGTGCGATCTCTGTCTCGTGCAGGTCGGCGATCGACGGCGGCGGGGCGGATTGCACCGACGCCAGGTCGCGCTCCAGCACCGAGATTCGTTCGTTGAGTCGTGTCAGTTCCGCGGCGACGATGGTGAGGTATTCGCGCACCTCACCCGTGTCGAAACCTCGGCGAGCGGAGGTGAAATCTGCCTCCGCGACCGCTGCCGGTAACAGCGAGTCGGGCTGTGCGGGCGGCAATGGCATTGGTGGCAAGCCTACGCGCCGCTCAACTTCACAGGGTCGCCACCAAGCCGAACGAGCGCATCGAGCGCCTCCTGCAGGGTCTTCACAGGAATGATCTCGACGTCGTCGCCGACCACGGCGCGCGCACGCGGAAGCCCGTCGGCATCATCGCCCTCGCCCTGGTTGAAGGGAACGAGAAAGTATCTGACACCAACCTGTTGCACCGCCGAGGCCTTCGAGTTGAGCCCACCGATGGCACCGACGTTGCCTTCGATGTCGATCGTGCCGGTGACGGCGATATCGAGACCACCCATCAGGTCGCCCTCTGTGAGCGCATCGATCAGAGCAAGCGTGAACGCGAGGCCGGCGGAGGGGCCACCAATCGACTCGGTGTTGACCTCGACCGTCAAGCCCTCGGGAAGCGCAACGGTCGTCGTGTCGATCGGCCGGAAGCCGATGATCGTGCGCGGCGGGTCTTCGCCCGGCGCCAGGATCGTCTCGATCTGCCCGGACATCGCCACGCCATCGCGCTCGAAGCTGACTTCGATCATCTCGCCGGCATCGATACCGTCGAGTACCTGGGAGAGGTCGTCGATGATGTCGATCTTGGTGCCGGCGACCTCCTTCAAGACATCGCCGGGATCGAGAAGCTCATCGGCGGGACTGAACGTCACACACTCGGTGCCTGCTTCGTTGGCGACCAGGCAGAGAAGAAAGTCGATGATGACGTCACCTTCCCGAATGGTGACGTCGTATCCAGCCGCTTTCAGCGCCACGTACATGGCGTTGTCCTTGGCGCTGCGCATCTGCCGTTGCCCGCTCTGCACCAACTGATCCTCGGTCTGGTCACCGTACTTGTCGCGGTGGCTGAAGAAGCGACTCGCCTTGTTGTCGCGCGTGACGAACCAATCGAGCATTGTGATCGGCGGTTGCCGGATGGTCACGAAGTAGACGTCACCGTCACCGTCGTACGTAGTCACCCCTTCGATCTCGAGGCGTGGCAGCACGGGCTCGGCGTCGGCCGGAACCAGTGCGAACTCGACGGCTTCGTCTACCTCGTTGACACATCGCGGCGTTGGCTCTGCCGCAGTGTCGAACTCGGTGCAGCGTGACTTGTCGATGAAGACCGTGCTGGGTACCAGCGTTGCAACCAACGGTGCGAGCACCGCCGCGGTACCAAGCGTCGCCAGCGGAATCGACCACCAGCGGTGCTTGCGCGACGGCGCGGCGAGCTGTGCCACGGGCTCCATTACCATCTCCATTTCAGTGAACGTCACCGAGATCACCACCGCTGCAGGCTGGATTGCCGGCCTGGCCATTGTGGCGCTGATTGCAACCGGATGGCGCAAGCCTGCCAGAGCCGGCACCGAAGTTGCACGCGCCTGGCCGCGCAATGACAGGCCGAACATCAAAGTGGTCGCCAAGAAGACCCCGCTGCTGGCACCGACGCCGTTCTGGAAACGGGTGTGGGCCGTGGTGGCCGGCGGTGCCCTTGCGTTCTGGATGGCGGCGATCGCGGCAACGCTGATCGCCTTCGGGCTGGCCGCGTTGGTTGTCACGCTCACCGACATGCTCAAGCAATGAGCAACAGCCGGACCGATGATTGGCGTCGTGTTGTCGAAGCCGGCCACAACGGCGACCAGGCAACCGCTCGAGAATTTCTCTCCGATAACGATCCGGTGCTGCGCGAGCTCTCCCTCAGCGCGCTGGCGCGACTGAGCACGCTTACCGACGACGAACTGCTGGTGGCATTCGGCGACCACGACCACGGCGTTCGGCGGCGGGCGGCGTTGCTGGCTGCAACGCGGCGCGAGCTGTCGATGCTGGTGTTGTTGCGCGACGCGCAGGCAAGCGTTGTGGAGGCCGCTGCATGGGCGTGCGGCGAGCACGAGGTGGTGAGCGA
>JACQZX010000014.1 GCA_016213665.1 Actinomycetota bacterium
CCAATGTTTCCGTCGATCCACTCCATGTGGCCTTCGGCTTCGACTCGGGCTCGCTTGGTCACCAGGTTGTAGACGTTGGGCGACCAGTTCTGGATCGTGGTGTAGGTGACACGCGCCGAAGGCTTGACAACGATCTCGACGACGGCCGAATGCAACGAGTCCTTTGTGTACACCGGAGCGGAGCAGCCCTCGATGTAGTGAACCTGGCTGCCCTCTTCGGCGATGATAAGCGTGCGTTCGAATTGACCGGCACTCTCGCTGTTGATGCGGAAGTATGCCTGCAATGGCATCTCGCAGTTCACACCCGCCGGGATATAGACAAACGATCCGCCCGACCACGTGGCTGTGTTGAGCGCAGCGAACTTGTTGTCGCCAGGCGGGATGATTGTGCCGAAGTATTGCTTCACCAACTCGGGGTACTCGCGCAACGCGGTGTCCATGTCGCAGAACAGAATGCCCTGCTTCTCCAGATCCTCGCGATTGCGATGGAATACAACTTCCGAGTTGTGCACCACGAAACCCTCGGCGACGAAGTTGTGGTGGCCCTCAACCTCGATATCGAATGTCTCTTCCACGCCGACCGATTCGATCGATTCAATACGCACAAACCCAAGCATCTCGCTGGTGTGCTTCTTGAAAGTCGTGCCCTTTGCTGTGCGATTCGTGTGCCCGTAGTGCCGCGCATTGAGACGCTCGGCTTTCTTGGGCGAACGCAGCGGCAGATGGTCAAAGCGCCCTGAGAGATGCAACCTGTGACCAACGATGAAGCGGTCCGGGTCGTGCGGGTGTTTGCTCGTGAACTTGCGCACCGCGCTCACTCCGATGCCGCACAACTGAGACAACTCACGGAGGTCTTCGAGTAAGGACTCGTTGCCGCTCGTGATTACAGGATTCTTTGCAGATCTGTGCGCGCGCACGGTGCCATCGGCATCGATAAATCCAGCCAGAAACGCCAGGCGCTGAGCCGACGGCAGACCGAACACCCACCCGGGTACTCGCTTCGTGTGGGAGTTGCCAGCGACGCCATTGCTGTCGAGGAAGTCAGCCAGGCGTGCGGTTCCGCGAGCAGTTAGGCGCAAACGATCCGTGGCGAGCGAGAACTCCAAGCCGAATTCTTCACGAGCGACGTCAATTATCTGCTCAATGAGTCCGAGATCGGTGTTGTCGACTGCGACTTGAACCGTGGTGTACCCGTCGCTGCGCTTGAGGTAGCCGTCCCCGAGCCATAAACCCAGAAACCAAAGCAGATCCTGATTTGTAAAGCCCAATCCGGTATGCACGTTGCGTTGTGCCATCGGATAGACCCGGCCAAACTCGGGGAGCGCATTCGGAACGGCGACAAGATCGCCGACCAAGAGGTCCGCCGCCCCGACCCACGTGGGCGCGTATCGCGCTTTGCGTGTGCCCTCGCGACGCACGTCGCGCAGCACGAGGAACGGGTGATTACCGGACGCTCCGATCGCGCGGCTCCCTGCGCGGATCTCGAGGATCTCCTTCTCACCGGATGAGCCCCCGCCAAGGACGCGGGCGACCTCGATCTGCTTCGTGGTCTCGTTCAGCGCGAATACCTCATCGCCGGCGGCAATCTCTTTGATCGTGCGCATTCCACGCGTCGTCCACACCTTCGTCGAACCGCGCAGGCATTCGTACTGCGCAGTGACGCCGGCGAGGTACTTGCGCTCGGCTTCGGGGATACCCAACTTCTCGTAGGTGGCCTTCATCTGCTCGGGCAGGTCGTCCCACTCGCTGACCTGCTCGTTGGCGGGGCGCAGGTAGTAGTAGATGTCCTGGAAGTCGATCTCGGGCATGTTGACCGCGAACCACTCGGCCATCGGCTTGCGGTCGAAGGTGCGCAAGCTGCGCCGACGCATGTCGGCCATCCACTTCGGCTCGCCCTTCCACCAGCTGATCTGGTCGATCACACCCTGGTTGAGGCCCTTCTCGGGCTGGAACGCATACTCGACATCGGAGTCGCTCCAACCGAGGTTGTATTTGCTCAGGTCGAGGTCGAACGAGGTCACAGCGCGCTCCGATCAGGCGGACGGATTTCCACTACCGCCATAGTAACAATTCGGGGCGTGCTTGCCTACGCCAGACGACCGGTCAGTTGATGCGACGCACCCGATCGTTGGTGACGTCGCCGATGTAGATCGTGCCGGAAGTGTCGATGGCGATGCCCCGCGGGTTGCTGAAGCGGGCGTCCGTACCGACACCGTCGGCGTAACTGGCCGGACTGGTGCCGGCAAGCGTAGTAACGACGCCGGCAGCGGTGACCTTGCGAATGCGAGCGTTGCCCTGGTCGGTGACGTACACGTTGCCGCTCGCGTCGACAGCCACGCCGAAGGGGGCGTTGAACTGCGCGCCGGCACCGGTGCCATCCAAGAAGCCCGCGGTAGAACCGGCAAGGGTCGTGACGACCCCCGCGGCGGTGACCTTGCGGATGAGGTTATTGCCGGCGTCGGCGACGTAGACGTTGCCCGCGCTGTCGACGGCGACTCCCCTTGGATCGGTGAACTGCGCGGCCGCACCGGTGCCGTCGGCGCTGCCGGACGCGGTCTGGCCGGCGAGGGTGGTAACGACCCCCGCGGGAGTGATCTTGCGGATGCGGTTGTTGTTCTGGTCGGCGACATAGACGTTGCCCGCAGTGTCGACCGCCAGCCCACGGGGACTCGCGAACAAGGCCGAGGTACCTGTGGCGTCCTGGAACCCGGCGCTCAGGGTGCTGCCGGCAAGCGTCGAAACAAGCCCCAACGGGGTGATCTTGCGGATGAGGAAGTTGGCGGTGTCGGCGACGTAGACGTTGCCTTTGTTGTCGACAGCTACGCCCTCGGGAAAGTTGAAACTGGCAAGTGCACCGGTGAGGTTGGCCGATCCAGCCGCGGTCTGGCCGGCGAGAGTTGAGACGATCCCGGTGGGCGTGATTTTGCGGATGCGATTATTGAGGCGGTCGGCGACGTAGATGTTGCCGACACCGTCTACCGCTACGCCGGTGGGGTCATCGAATTGGAACGGCGCAGTGTCGGAGAAACCTCCGGTTGAACCGGCCAAAGTGGTTACCAGGCTGGTGAAGCACTTGCTGGAGACGTTGTTGTCGTAATCGAACCCGTTGACGATCACGCCGCTCAAACCATTGATACTGCACGCGGCGCCGGCATTACCGGTGCCGTTATCAGGCTGGTAATAACCGGCGATATCACCGATCACATTGACATTGCCCGACTCGTTGAAGATCTTGATCGCACCACCGGCCGACAACGAAACAGTCACCAAATTCGGCGCCGGACTCTGACCCGCCGTGAAATTCAAGTTCGACGCATTCGGCAACGAAACATCCGCCGGAAACAACGTGATGAAACTCGCCGCCGTCGGACCCACAGCCGTCACGTTGATCACGATTGCCGTCGCCGACGATGGGATCACACACGAACCATTACTACCCGTCACCTGCACCGACAACGACTCACCAGCGGTAATCGGAGTCGAACGCGGACCAACCGGCGACGTCGAACGCGTGTCCAACAAACGACACGGCGTAATCGGCACGAACGAACTCGGCGTACCACCATCAGCGGCACTCACCAACGCCAGGGCCCCGCCACCGATAGCAACCGCGACAGCAGCGCCAATCGCTGCCCAACGCTTTCCAGTTACGGTCATGCTCGAGTTTTTCACTTGATCCTCCGGAGGGCGTTGTTGCCATCGGCGACGTAGATGGTGCCGGCACTGTCGATTGCGATCCCGTTGACGAAGCCGAAGCGTGCGGCGGTGCCGACGCCATCGACGAAACCGTTGGTCGCGCCGGCGAAAGTGGTGACGACTCCGGCCGCGGTCACCTTGCGGATGACACGATTCAAGGTGTCGGCGACGAGGATGTTGCCGGCGCCGTCGACTGCAACCCCGTAAGGATCGTTGAACTGGGCTGCGGCCCCGGTGCCATCGGTGAACCCGCCGGTGGAACCGGCGAGGGTGGAGACAACTCCCGCCGGGGTGACTTTGCGGATGCGGTCGTTGTTCAGGTCGGCAACGTAGACATTGCCAGCTCCGTCGACAGCCAACCCGGTCGGAAGGTTGAACTGGGCCACGCCAGCCGCACCATCGGCGGACCCGGCCCCGGCCCCGCCGCCGGCGAGAGTCGTGACAACCCCCGCGGGCGTGATCTTGCGAATCCTGCTGGTGCCGGAGTCGCTGACGTAGAGATTGTTGTTGGCATCGATGGCCACCCCATAGGGGAAGCTAAACGCGGCGGTCACACCGGTGCCATCGATGAACCC
>JACQZX010000137.1 GCA_016213665.1 Actinomycetota bacterium
CCTGGGCGGGGGCAACGGTGACGTGTTGGGCGTACTGGGTGCGCGCCAGATCGCTGTTTCGGCGGTGATCGATGCGTTCCCCGATCCGGTAGCCGGGATGCCCGTAGTGCCCGTCGAGGTCGGCGGCGAGTTCTCCGTTGTCGACCAGTTGTCGGCGTGCGGCCTCGTTGAGGACGTCGACGAGTTCGTTGGTCCCGGCGAGCAGCACAACATGGCGGCCATCGCCACGGGCCTGTTGCCACCGGTCGATCGCGATCTCGACCATCTGTTGACGGTCGTCAGCGACTGCCACTCGGTCGTGGTCGAGGTAGGCACGCACCGCGATGGTGATGTTGCCGGCGCGCAGTTCGGCGAGCGCGTCCTGTTCCCAGGGTGCGTGCTGACGTCGGTTCACGGTCAGTTCCGCAACGGTGCTCGTGCGTGTGGTTGCGGCCGAGAACCCGCCTCCGGCGTCGATCTCGGGGAGCTGGTGGTGATCGCCGACAAGGATCACCCGTCCCCCAGCCGCACGGACAAGGTTGATGCTCCGCTCCAGGAGTCGAACGTCGGTCATTCCCGCTTCGTCGATCACCACCACCGTCTCGGCTGTGGGGTGTTCGTGGCCACGGTCCCACGCAACCAGCAGCGAGTGCAGGGTGCGCGACGGGATGTTGGCGCCGGCGTGCAGTTCGATCGCCGCCCGGGCAGATGGCGCGGCGCCGATCACCTGGTAGCCGGCGCGCTCGTAGGCGTCGCGGACCGTGTCGAGCGTGAAGGTCTTGCCGGTCCCCGCCGGCCCAACGAGCACCGCCACAGGTCCGGTGGCGGCGCACAGCGTGCGCACAGCCGCGGCCTGATCGATACCGATCGTGATCCGGTCGGCGATCGCCGATTCCACGATGTCGGCGATGAGCGGCTGGTTGGTGTTGGTGGCGTTGAACGCAGCGAGGAGGCGTTGCTCGACGCCGAGCATGTCGCGACTGGTGTAGCGGGCACGGCCGCGTGGCGCTGGTGTGGCCGGTTCGTGAACTGCGACTACTTGGTCGCTGGCCAGGACGCGGGCCACGACACGATCGATCGTGGCGACCGTCGCACCCGTTCCGATTCGGGCAGCAACAGCTTCGGTCAACTCGAACCTGGTGAACGTGGTCGAGGTTTGGGTGAGATCTCGCCGGAGCAGATCGGCGATCCATTCCTCTGGTTCGACGGCTCGCTCATAGTGGTCGGCATCTCCGGCCTCATCGAACCCGACCGCCGCCAGCCGCCACACTTCGCCCACCGGGTCCGCGGCGACGGTCTGGGTGGCTTGGACGATCAGTTGCTCGGCCTGGTCGGGTCCCCAGCCGTGGGTGATCGCTTCTCGCTTCCATCCTGCATCGAGCCGCTCGCCTTCGCGTTCGGGCTTGCCCCGCCGCGTCGCCAACGTGGCCTCTTGCGCGGTCTGCGGGGTGTCGGCTCGACCGTTCGAAGCAAGCCACGATTCGATCTCGGCGCGACGTTTCGAGAACACCTCGAGCAGATGCGAGGGCACACCGGCGACTTCTTGCACGTGACGTCCACGGACCCAGTCGACACCGAGGCTGGCGGTGAGCTCGCGGCGGGCGACGGCCTGGAAGATCTGGCCGGCGGTCTTGGCGGAGCGGTAGATCTCCGGGTGAGCGAACGCCGACCAGCGTCCGTCGTTGCCTTCGACGAGGTTGGCGACCAGCACATGCCAGTGCAGCAGCGGGTCACCCGCGCGTGAGGTGCGATGCCGGAACCCTGCTGCGACGACACCGTGGGTGGTGATCCGCTGTGGCCGCCATTGGGTCGTGTTGTTCGGGTCGAGGGCATGTTGGCGGTCGAGCCACGCCTTGTTGTGCGATCCACGGTTGGCGCGGATCGCCTCGCGTTCCAGCCAAGCGACCGCTTCGCGGACAGCGGTCTCGCCGGCGTCGATGATCGCTCCTTGGACGCGGGGATCGTCGGAGACGGCGTACAGCACGCTGGCCGACTTCGGCAGTTTGAACGTCAGGTCGAACCCGGGGACGCGCCGTGCCGTGGTGCGGAGCTGGTTGCCGTTCGGGTCGAGACCGCCGGTGCCGGGGGCGAGTCCGGCGAGCACGGCGCGCAGATCGTCGGGTCGTACGTCGCCGGTCAGGTCGAGTCGTGCGGCTCCCCCGCCGAGCCATTGGCCGACGGATTCGCCGGCGCCGGTGTAGTAGTCGTCGAGGGATTGGGCGACCCCGGAGAGGTGGTAGGCCTCCTGGCCGACACGGAGTTTGGCGATCGACAGCATGGTGCACCGACGCACCCCACCCCGCCGGCGACGCGGCCGCGACGCCTGTTCACCCTCGGGTCGTAATCTGTGCACTCTGATTGGCGCTTTCGGGCGCGGATCGGGAACGTGCCGCGATTGCCGGTCGGGAACACGTTGACCGACGCGATGCGTTCGTGCGGTGGACGGGGTGGGGTTGGTCGGTGAGCGAGCGTGCGTGGTGTGGGCTCGGGAATCGAGACTGCGGTCATGTCGGAAACGGCGACGGGATGTTCGACGAGCGGTCGCGGCGGTCGGTCGGGTCGAGCTGCGTCGATGGTGCCCGACGGGTTCATGTCGCACACCGTGGCGGCGAATCTTCGACGAGCCAGGCGGAGTCGCGGATGGTCACAGGCAGAGCTTGGTCAGCGGGTGGCGCCGCTGCTCGATGGAGTGTCGCTGACGCAAGCTCAGGTGTCGGCGCTCGAGCTTGAGCGGACGCATCTGACCATCGACATGCTCGTCGCGTTCGCGATCACCTTGGGCGTTTCGCTGGTCGACCTCGTCAGCCCGACGCCGGAGATCCCGGTTCCAACCTGGGCGTTCGCAGCATTCGGAACGCCGTCGCTTGTTGCGGTGTCCGACGGTGAGTTGATCGCCGAGGTGAGCCGGCGGCTCCGACTCTGAATGCGTTGGTCGCACGTCGTGACGCGCGAAGGATTCTCGAGGGGTGGGGTGACTCTGCGTCGAGGACGCGCTGGGCGGCCTCGACGCTCAGGAGGTCGATGATGAGATCGGAAGCGGTGAGCTCGTTGCGGAACTGGGCCAAGGATCGGCTCGGCGAGCAGGAAGATCTGCTGCGCTCGGTAGAGCGGGCAATTGCGCGGTTGGCGGAGCTTGACGACGAGCGCTCGCAAGTGGTCGAGACGATCGGCGTCTGCGTTGTCCGTCTCGGTGAGCTCGGTCTTGACGAGCAGCAAGTTGCAGCGTTCGTGGGAGTCGAACTGGTTGCGCTGCGCGCCGGCCGGTCGAAGCCAGC
>JACQZX010000134.1 GCA_016213665.1 Actinomycetota bacterium
CGACCCTGTTGTTCGTCGCCGGTGTCGTCGCATTCCTCGGCTACCCGCTGATCGTGCGCGTGTTCGACGCCTTCTCCACCACCAGCTAACCGAAAGGAACCCGACATGACATCACCCGCCCCATACGTCACGAGCCCGTACGTGACAAGCGTCGTCGATCAGGCCTACATCGGCCTAACGATGCTCCTGCGCACCTTGCGCGTCTGGTCGGCCCGAGACGAGGGCCTCGACGAGTCACCGTCCAAGCTGCTCTACATAGCCCTGGGGATCATCGTCGCCGGCATCGTCGCCGGGATCGCCTACGCGATCGTCCAACAGGCCGGCGACAACATCCCCGACCCCGTGGTCCCCGCCGGACCCTGAACCCGCGACCGCTTCTCGATGCGAATCCGTCGACGCCCCCGACGAGCGGTCAGTGCCGCGCGGAGACGTTTCGACTGGCGCGACGACCGAGGGGTTTCGAGCAGCGTCGAGCAGCTGTTCGCGTTCGTGTTCCTCCTGATGCTGTTCCTGTTCTTCATGCAGGTGATCGTGTGGTGGCACGCCAAGAACATCCTCGAACAGTCAGCGGCCGAGGGAGCGCGAGCCGCCGCAGCAGCCGACGGTGGATGCACCGACGCGGCCACCGCGGCGACATCGATCGCAAGACGGATCGGTGGCGGCTGGGTCAGGAACCTCGACGTCACCTGCACTGGTGGCGCTGTCGAGGGCGAACTCGTGACAGTCACCGTGACCGCGTCAACGCCGGGGTTCGTGCTCCCCGGATCGCTCACCGTGACAGCTGTTGCCAACGCACCGGAAGAGTCACCGTGACGGGCCGCCGGATCCGCTGGCGTGACGATCGCGGTCAAGCCGTCAGCACCGAACTGTTGTTGCTGCTGATCGTCGCGCTGATCGGGTGGGGCTTCCTGGCGTGGCTCGGGCGGCTGACCTCCACCTCACAAGACCTCGCCAACAGCGCCCAATCCGCAGCCCGCGCCGCATCACAACAAGGCAACCCCACCGACGCGCTCACCGCCGCTCGCGCCGCCGCCTATGCGTCGAACCTGCAGTCGCCATGCACCACGCAACCTGCCGTTGCCATGTCGTGGCAACCAGGCCCGACCGGCACATGGCGCGGCGGCAGCGTCACCGTCACACTCACATGCACCGTCGACAATCGCGAACCGATCACCAACACAGGCCGCACCATCGCCGCGTCAGACACCCAAGTCATCGACCGCTACCAGGAAGCAGAATGAAGCGCCGCCTGCACACACTCCGCCGAGCGATCGCGGATGACCGCGGCGTCATCGGGCCCGCTGTGGCGATGCTGCTGATCGTCGTCCTGATCGGTGCCGGCCTCGTGTTCGACGGCGGCCGGGCCCTTGCCGCGCGCCGCCAGGCGATCAACACCGCCGAGGCCGCCGCCCGCGCCGGCGTCGCAACTGTCACCGCCGACGGCCTACGCGAAGATCCGGCACGAGCCGCGACACTCGACTTCCTCGACGCTGCAGGCGTCGCACGAACGGACGTCGTGTCGATCACGGTCACCGCGACCACGGTCACCGTCGTGCTGACGGCTCGTCGGGACGCGGTGTTCGGCCAACTGATCGGCAACGACAGCATCATCGTGCGCGGCAGCGGCCAAGCAACAGCAACGTTCGGGAACAGCCCATGATCCGCCGAGCCCTCCGATTCCTGGCGCGCCTGGCCGCCGGCCTGATCGTCGTCGCCGTCCTCACCGTTCCCGTCGTATTGATGGCGAGAGTTGCCGGGAACCCGTTCGGTGGCGATCTGTTGCGCCGCGTCCAGGATCGAACCGTCGACGACGCCACGATTCTGCGGCTGCTGTCCATCGGCTTCTACGTGCTGTGGGCATGGTTCGCGCTACCCGCCATCCGCCAAGCAAGGCTGTGTCTCGGGGCCCGCCATTCCCGTCCGTCTGCTCAGGCCTCGCCTCGCTCGGTACCCGTCATTGTTGACCGAGGTCCACAAGGGTGGCTCACCAGGCTCGTGCGCTACGCGCTGACTTCGTCCACGATCGCCGCAATCACCACCACGACCACGCTCGCCGTGTTCCCCTCCTCCGCGCTCTCCAGCATGCATAGCTCCACGCCCGCCACCGGCCGACCCGCCGCGCCGGTCGTCGTGAACGACGCTCGCCACTCGATTCAGTCCGAGCACAATGAACGTCCCGATCTGGTCAGCGAGATCGTTGCTCGACGCCGAGACACCCCCTACTCGATCGCCGCCCGCCTGTTCCCTGATCGACTCGACGGTGCCCGAGACGAGATCCTCGCGCTGAACGTCGGCCGACCGATGCCTGATGGTGGTGCTTATCAGGGAGGTGCCTTCCCGGAGGGCATGACCGTGTTGACCCCCGGCGAACGGTCCCTCGGAGGCGAAGGGGTGCCAGCGGTCAGCGGCGCCGTGGGATGGCTGCCGGGCGAGACCTTGGTCGTCGAACCCGGCGACAACGTCTGGGATCTCAGTGCCGAGCGACTCGATCGCGCCGACGGCGAAACGCTGACGCCGACCAACGCGGAGATCGCCGGCCACATGCACCTGGTCATCGACTCCATCACCGTCGCGAGCGGCAACCCCAGCCTGATCTTCCCCGGCGACTCGTTCAACTTCCCCGCGATCGGCAGCCCACCACTCGCCCCACCGACCCCGCCGCCGCCACTTCCACCCCAGCCCGCGACCGATCTCCCAACGCCACCGACAACCGAGACTCATCCCCCGCCGCCCGCCCCGCCCGACGTACCCACACCCACCGAAGCGCCGACCATCGTCATCGAGACTGGTACCACGGTGCCACCCCGGCATCCCGCTGACACCCCGCCCGGCACTGAGCAGGCCGCACCCGCGGCGGTCACGGAGAACGACACGTCGCCGGACCGATCGCTCGTCACCCTCGCCGGAGTCACCGGAACCGTCGCGCTCGCCTCCGGGCTCGCCACCGCCCTCGTGCGACAGCGGCGTCGCCGCCGCGCCCTCGGCACCGGCCGACCGAGTCGACTCTCGACACGACAAGCCGAAGTCGAGACCGCGATCCTCGCCGCCTCCGACGTCCCCTTCACCCGTTGGGCCGGCCAAGAACTCGCCGCGCTCGCTCGCCAACTCACACCAAACGCGATCACGGGCGCTCCGATCGCGGTCGAACTGGAACCCGGAGTTGGCATCGAGATCCTCTGGGACCAACCGTGCCACACCGCACCCATCCCATGGGAAGCAACCGACGGCGGCTGGTCATGGCGCGTCCACTACGACCCCGACGAACCAACACCCCTCGCCGAATGGCCCTCGCCCATCCCCGCTTTGGTCACCGTAGGAACACGCGGCCACCGCCAACTACTCGTCGACCTCGAAGCAGTCGCATCACTGGCAGTGTCCGGACCGCCGGCGGACGTCGAGGCATGGATCCGCGCGGTCGTGCTCGAACTCGTGGCC
>JACQZX010000135.1 GCA_016213665.1 Actinomycetota bacterium
CCATGTTGGGCACGACTTGTCCAGGGACGAAGTTGAGATTGGATGCGTTCGGGCGTGGCTGCCCGGTCGGCCACACCGTCAGATACCCCGCCGCCGACGGGTTGATGGCAGTGACATTGACAGCCACCGAACCGACACCCGACGCGGGCACACCACCACGACCAGCAATCGTCAAATTGAGAGCAACACCACCGGACAGGGCGCCGATCTGATTGAACTGGCCATCGGCAGTTTCGGCCGAAACCGGCGCAAGCGGCAGGACGACCGACCACAAAGCAATAGCCAGGGTGAGCCCAAAGATTCGAGGGATGCGCCGAGCATCGTGGAGCATTGATTGGTTCTCCTGGATCCGGCCCGCTGGCCCTTACCGTACCCTCATCGGCCGAACAGTGTTCCGCGGTTCGTCATAGTTCCGTCAAGAGTTCCCGTATCTGACATAACGATCAGGCGCGATACCACTCGGTCGAGGCGGTGGGGGACACCGATCACTCAGCACTCACCGCCGTCGGTGGTGTCCAAGATCGTTTCGCCGGCGATCATGTGACTGACGCGGGCATCGAAGGGTTGCGGCGAAGCTCGTGCGAAGGTGCCATCGGCGTCGTAATGGCCAAAGACAGAGCCGCTATCGGAGACGAGGCCGACGTAGATACCGTCGACTATGACGGTCGTTCTTGAGCCGCATGAACCCTCCGGTACCGGTGGCAGCGCTGGCAATTCGTTGGCCAATACATTCACCGTCACGCCGTGGCTCGAGAACAGGCCGCCGGGACCCGTGGCGCTGACGTAGTCCCAACCAACGAACATCAGGTTGTGCTCGTCGGGACCGCCGAAGTAGGCGCACAGATAGCCGTTGTGAGCGTCCATGCCGTCGTCCCAGCAGATAACGCGAGCCCTCGTGTAATGGAACGTTTCTAGTTGCGGTCCGGTGGTGCAGAAGTACCCCCCGCCGCAATCGACCGGATAGGAACGCCCATAGTCCGAATCACGCACGAGCGGAATGCCGGCTTCGAACGCATCGCCGTCGTAGGGCGCCCCGAACTCGAACGGTCCGATCCCGTTGCTACGCAGGAACACTGCCGTCGTCGGCAGGGTCGCCAGTACCGGTGGCACCGAAATTGTCGTCGCGACCACCGTCGGCGCCGAGGTGACAGCGACCGTTTCGGGCGCGGCGGTCTCAGAGCCCGAGCATGCCCCGACTAGCGCAAGCGCAAGCGACACCTTCGCGAGGCGGAGATTCGTGATTCGGATCAAGGCTGCAATCCTGGCAGCTCCGAGCCGAGCACCCGGTCGGTGATCTTGGAGATCGTCTCACGAGAGATGTTTGTCGAGTGTAGCGATGGTGTCGTGCGTAGTCGTCGTGTGCGTGCCTGGTCCGCATCACGGCGTTGGGGTCTGACCATGAAGGATTGCAAAGCGCGTCGATCAGCGTTCATGCGAGCGGGGGGCGGGGGAGGCACGCCGCAGGCGGGCACCCCGCCGACGCCGCAGGCGCCCTTGACTAGTGAGGGAATCATTCCACAGAGTGACAGAGCCGAACCAGGGCTAACGCCTATCGGCAGTTCGATCGCTGGCTGATCGCGGGTTGCTCCGCGGTATGTGCTTCGATGATGCGAGACTCGTCGCGCACCGGTCAATAAACGCGTGCTCCGGCGAGCAATTGGTCGGTCAAGCGTCGCCGAACATCTTGCGACGCGTCCACGGAACCCAGAGTGGGGATGCCACTAGTGCGAGGGACAGGACAACGATCGCGATGGTGCCGAAGGTTCTCGCAAGTGGACTCGCGCCCCACGACACAGCTACCGCCACGACTCCGCTCGCCAACGCGAACGCACCGCTGATTACAAGCACGGCAATCTCTGCACGCGCCGAGTACTTCGCGATCTGGATCCCGTCGTACCACGGGGGACTTGCAAACCAGGCAAGAAGTGCGATGACGATCCCGGTCGCGACGAGCACCAGGCCGACGCTCTGCAACCACTGCGGCACAGCGTAGGTCACATCGTCTAACGCGCCATCGGGTTCGAGAGCCTTGCTGTCCGTGCTTGGTTGGCTAAACACGGCGAACGATCCGGTGAAAATGCATCCAACCATCAACACTTCCAAGCCAGCCAAGAAGATCCAGCCGCGTCCGCCACGAACAACTCTGCCGCCCATCGCAGCAAGGTTACGCCCGCTCAGTCCGACGACGAGCTACATAGAGACGAACGGCCCGTCGTCGCCGTCCCATCTGTAACGGCCTGGACCGATCTGCACGAATGCTTCAAGCGCCTTGAGCGCCACCGCGTCTGATTCGGTCGACAATGTTGCCGAAGTGAGACGCAACCCGGGTGTCTCGCTGACGACGAAGTCCAAAGTCGTCTTACCCCCGGAGCTGCGGCGCTTGCGGATGAGTCCCTTGAGCGCGTCGTAGAGCAACGCGGCGAGCAGGTCGGACGGGACGGTGCGCAACACCTCAAGCCCATACTCGATGAAGACTTTCGCTGGTGGCTCGGTGCTGAACTGGGAGAGCTCATCAAGTTCGACGTCGAGCGTGGGGAGGAGCTGCATGCCCGCCTCCTCAAGATCCGCGGGGGAGAAGTGATGAGCGTCTGCACCGATTTTCACCACCGGCCTGCCTCCGGTGCCTCCCTTGGCCAGTGGGGAAGTCATGGCGAATGACATACCTCCCGGCACACCCCCTTCCTGCTTCTCGGCTTCGAACTGACCCCAGGTCTCGGCATCAGCTTCGAACACCAGATACACCCTCATGCCACCCGCGTTCATTCCATCGGACCTCGCAACTGAGGGCGCCGCTTACCCGTCGCAGGGTGCGACTTTTCGTACCCGTATCTGACATAACGATGATTATGGGCGTTGGGTTGCGAGGGTCGGCGGGTGGCGCTGGACGGTCGCAATTGCGTTAAGAACGCCACTCCATGTGCCGATGAAGTCCCTACTGAACGGGGCGCCCAAGCCCCGCCGTGGGGAGGGATTTCGATCGTGCGCACGACGTACCTACGCCGTCTGCTGGCGACCTGCCGTTCCGCCGACCGTGGCATCGCCCTCGTTGGGGTACTCCTGCTTGCAGCGACCGCAGTCTCGGTATTCTCGGCTCCCGACGCCCACGCTGATGCCCCCTCCTTGACGGTGTCCCCACTGACCTGGAACGTCATCGGACTCGACAGCAACACGCCTGCCACCGGACCCAACCGATTCCCCGTCGGGGCTCGCGTTTGTAACGCCGGCGGCGCCGGAGTGGCGGCCAACGTGTCGGCCACGTTTGCCTGGGACTCTGCCAACTCCTACATCGAACTGCGGGCCGGCTCACTGGTGTCGGTCGTTCTCGGCACGATCGCCGCGGGCACGTGCGTCGATGCATATTTCGAAGTCGAGGTACAGCGAACAGCCTTGGCCTTCGACACCACGCGCCGATACCACGTGACCGCCACCGACTCTGGCTCTGGCGCAACTGCTACGACGCCACAACCGCGCGACCTGTACGTGGAGCACCTCATCTCCCAGAACCGCAACGGCGTCACCTCCATCAAACTGAACGGCGCCGCGATCCCCCCTGGCGGAGCGATGACCCTGATGGTCGGCAACACGTACACGATCGAACTCGCGGGCTACACGGCCACTCAGGGCTACAACCAACTCGAGGCGTTCATCAACTTCCCGAACACCATCTTTCAGACGCTGGCGGTCAGCACCACCTTCACCGCCGACACATCCAACTTCGTTGGTTCGCCCAACGACAAGATGTACGCCGACGGCTGTCTCTGGGACAATGATCCCAACAGCCCGAATTACCGATCCTGCATCGGCGACGACGGCAAGGCAGGCGGCACCGTCATCACCACCTACACGGTCAAGATCGTCAGCGGTGCAGGTACGAGTGAGTCCCTCGACAGCCTGCTCTACGACTTCTCCGGTAGCAGCTACCACTACAACTCCGACTTCTCCGTCGGCGCCCGCATTGCCACGATCGTCAGCCCGGCATCGGTGACCATCGCGAAGACATTCACACCCAAGGCAATCGCTCCCGGTGGCACCTCGGTTATGACCTTCAAGATCGCCAACCCGACGACGGAAGCGGTTACAGGCGTCAACTTCGCAGACTCACTGCTTGGCGGTCTGCAGGTGGCCGCAACCCCCGCCATCTCCTACAGCGGCTGCGGCGCGGGGGCCTTCTCCCCCGTACCCCTCGGCAGCGACACCGCCGTCTCATTCGTGAATGGAACACTGCTCGCCAACGGCACCTGCACGATCACCGTCAGCGTTACCGGCCCGGATGGGACGTATCCGAACACGACCGATCACCTGTTCATCAGTGGTTCGACCGACACGGGCAACTTCGGCCAGGACACGCTGGTGGTGTCGGCGGCACCTGCGTGCGTCGCTGGACAGACGCTGGCGAGTTGGACGGTTCCTGAAGGCACCACCACCAACCCGCCGGACACGGCAGGTGGAGCACCGACGACCAAGGCCTCGAACGTCACCACCGCCACGGCGATCGCCAACCTGCCCGCGAGCACGTCCGTCATTGCCTCGACCGGCCAGGGCGACTCGACGTCGTGGAAGACCTGGGGATACAAGACTGACGGCCAGTACGTCGAGTTCGTCGTCGACACAAGCGCCTATTCGTTGGTAACCATGAACTTCTACGTCGCCAACCCGGGCGGCGCCAACGGACCTACCAGCCTGCTGCTCTCCTACAGCACCGGAGGCGGGTTCACCTCGCTGCCGACCAACTTGATCCCCGGCACGTCCTTCGCCCTGCGCACTCAAGACTTCAGCGGTCTCACCAGCACGACCGGCAACACGACCTTCCGACTGACCGCCACCGGTGCCAACAACGACCAGAACGGTGCCAACCTCGACTATGACAACATCAGCTTCACCGGCTGCGGCACGCCGCTCCCGGCGCCGAGCATCACGAAGTCGTTCTCTCCGGATCCGATCATCACCGGCGCGACATCCACACTGACATTTACGATCAGCAATACGGCAGC
>JACQZX010000136.1 GCA_016213665.1 Actinomycetota bacterium
GATACCGGTCGAGGTCGCTCCGTTCACCGTCGTCGAGTACTTCCCCGATGCAGGCTTCAGTGGCTTTCACGATCCGCGTCATCACGCGGTGAGCCTGGCATTCGTAGTGCCGGTCGCCGGCGACTGCCAACCGACCCAGGAGGCGCTTGATCTCGGGTGGTTCACCCCGGCGGAGGCCATCGGTGAGAAAGTCCGCCAGGAAATGACCGGCGGCCACGATCGTCTGATTCGACTCGCGCTGGCGCACGTCGGTCAACTGCCGTAGCAGTTTACGTAAGGCGGGCGAGAATCTCGGCCATAAGGTCGCCGGCCTCAGTTGGGTTCTGCCCGACATGCACCCCGGCGGCGCGCAGCGCTTCCATCTTCCCCTTGGCAGTGCCCTTGCCGCCACTCGTAATCGCGCCTGCGTGCCCCATCTTCTTGCCCTCCGGAGCGGTGACGCCGGCGATGTACGCGCTCATCGGTTTGGTCACATGCGCACTGATGAACTCGGCCGCTTCTTCCTCCGCCGAGCCACCGATCTCGCCGATCAGAATGATCGCGTGGGTCTCGGGATCCGCCTGGAATTCCCTTAGGCAGTCGATGAAGTTGGTGCCAGGTACCGGGTCGCCACCGATCCCTACGCATGTGCTCACGCCGATGCCACGCTGCTTCAACTCGTACAGGGCCTGATAGGTGAGCGTGCCCGAACGCGAGACGATGCCGACGTTGGGTCCCGCGGGCGTGGGGAGCTGTGCGATTTCGCCGGCGGTGATGCCGATGTTGCACTTGCCCGGGCTGATGATGCCTGGGCAGTTGGGGCCGAGCAGGCGCGTGTGCGGTGACTCGCGCAACAAGGTGTTGAACACCTTCGCCTCGTCCTGCGCGGGGATGCCCTCGGTGATGCACACGATGAAGCCGACACCGGCGGCGGCCGCCTCGAGAATCGCCGCACTGGCTGCCTTCGGTGGCACGGCGACAAACGAAGCCGTTGCACCCGTGGCGGCCACGGCCGCGGCAACCGTGTCGAAAACCGGGATGCGATCACCGTCGTCCGCAACGACTTCGGTACCACCCTTGCCAGGCGTAACACCGGCGACGACCTGCGTGCCGTAGGCCCTATTGCGCAAGCCGTGATACTTCCCTTGACCACCGGTGAGACCCTGCACGATCACCTTGGTATCAGCATTGACGAAAATCGCCATCTCAGTTCACTTCCTTCCGGCTAGCCATTTCGACGGCCGCACGTGCGGCCTCCAGCATCGTGGGTTTGGAGGTGAGCCTGGTCTCCGGTATGCCCGCCGCCGCAAGAATTGCACGACCCTGCTCGGCATTCGTTCCGTCGAGGCGAATGACGATCGGCGCCCGCAGCTCCACGCGACTCATTGCCTCGACGATTCCGTTGGCCACGTCCTCGCCGCGCGTAATGCCACCGAAGATGTTGATGAAGATGCTCTTCACGTTCTGATCGAAGTTGATCACTTCCAGCGCTGCGGCCATCATGTCGGCATTCGCACCGCCACCGATGTCGAGAAAGTTGGCAGCCGTGCCACCGACCTGGTTGACGACATCGAGAGTGCTCATAGCCAAACCGGCGCCATTGGCGATGATGCCGACTGTGCCATCGAGTCCGATGTATTGCAAGCCGTGAGACCGTGCCAACTGCTCACGCGCGTCGAGCTCTTCGGTCGCCCGAAACTCATCCCATTCCGGATGACGGAACGCGGCGTTGTCGTCGAGACTCACCTTGGCATCGAGGGCATGAACACCACCATCGGGACGCAGTATCAACGGATTGATCTCGGCCAGATCGCAGTCGCCACGGGTGAAACAGTCGTACAGCTTGACGAGCATTTCGGCGACACCGTCGATCGCCTCGGCATCGATTCTGGCGCGCACGGCAGCGTCGCGGGCCACCGCCGGTGACAAGCCATCGACAGGATCGATGTGCAACATGACGATCGCGCCCGGGTTGGTGGCTGCCACTGTCTCGATCTCGACGCCACCTTCAACGCTGAGCATCAGCAAGTGCTTCTTGGCGGCACGATCGAGCGAGAACGAGGCGTAGTACTCCTTCTTGATGTCGCTGGCATGCTCGACCCAGACTCGCTTCACCACATGGCCCTTGATGTCCATGCCGAGAATGTTGCCGGCGTGAGTCCGGACGCCATTGGCGTCGTCAGCGAGTTTGATCCCGCCGGCCTTGCCGCGGCCACCAACCTGAACCTGTGCCTTGACGACCACCGGATACCCGGCGGCGTCGGCTGCCGCGACCGCTTCGTCGACCGTCAACGCAACATCGCCCGCACTCACCGGGATATCGAAGCGGGCGAAGTACTGCTTGCCCTGGTACTCGAACAGGTCCATCTAGGCCGCGTCCTCTCTCTCGTCGAGCGTGGCTTCCAGCCACTTGCTGATTCCCTTCAGGGAACTTCCGGGTCCGAAAACCTCGGCAACACCCTGTTGCTTCAGTGTGCTGGCGTCTCCCGAAGGAATCACGCCACCGCCAAACACCAAGATGTCGCCGAGTCCGCGCGCGCGCAGTTCGTTCATGACGCGTACGAACAACGTGAGGTGGGCGCCGCTGAGCAGCGACAGACCCACCGCGTCGACATCTTCCTGCAAAGCGGTTTCGGCAATCTGCTCTGGGGTTTGGTGCAAACCGGTGTAGATCACCTCGAAACCATGGTCCCGCAGTGCACGCGTAATCGTCTTGGCCCCGCGATCATGGCCATCGAGACCAGGCTTGGCAACGACGACTCGGTAGGGCCGATTCACAGACTGCGACCCTACGATATTCGTGATGCGCAGACCGCAACTCCGTTCGACGTTCGCCCAAGCCGTCGTGCCGGTCCTTGGTGGCATCGGGTTCTTCGCCGTCATCGGGCTGGCGTTGTGGGGTGTCGCTGCGATCATCGCCCACAACAGCGAAGACACCACCGACAATCTCGCCCCCACCGTGCAGGAAATGGGATCGACTTCGTTCGTAGCAGAGGTGATCGATCGAGACGGCCCAATCATTCTGCGCGACTTGCTTGGCGAGGATCGAAACGTGGTGGTCGATCACACCGGCGCCGATGTCGGGTTCGGGTGGGCGATCTACCTTGCCTACCCTGCCGATCGAACTTCCACGTGTGCCATCGAGTTGACCAAGGGCACGCGAACGTTCGAGGATTGCGAAGGGCGCACGATCCAGGTCGGCGACTTGGCAACACCTCCACC
>JACQZX010000138.1 GCA_016213665.1 Actinomycetota bacterium
GTTGCGGTAGGCGAGGGCCCCCTCCTCGATCGAGCAGAAGTGGTCGCGGTCGCCGGTGAGGATCAGCGTGGGGGCGGTGATCGACCGGAAGTCGTTGAGTGTGTAGCCCGGCGATCGGGTGGCGCGCTCGAAGAAGATGCGGATGTACTCCCGCCAGTGGCCCTCACCTTGGGCGCTGTCATAGTCGGTCTTCATCAGCGCGAGCATCGCGGCCATCGGCGGCATGGATCCCAGCGCGCGTTCGGCGGCGTCGGGGTCGCCTGCGGTGGCCTCGGGGCCGCCTCCGAAGAGAACACGGCCCATCTCGAAGATGGGCGCATCGGGGACGAAGATGTCGTAGCCGGCGTGGGCCGCCAGAGCCTTGATCGCGTCGGATTGGCGGATCGCCAGCACGGTTGCGATGGCGGCGCCATCGGAGAACCCCGCCACCAGGGGACGGTCGAGGCCGAGTGCGTCGATCAACGCCAGCACGTCGTCGGCAAGCAGCGTGTAGGACGCGGTTCCGCCGGGGTGCACCGTGGCGCCGCTTCCTCGGGTGTCGGGAGCGATGACCCGGAAGTGCTTGGCGAGGGTCGACATCTGCCCGACGTAGGCGACGGGATTGTCCGCCCAGGCGGGTCCCGTCGAGACGAACCCGCCGTGGAGCAAGATTAGGGGCGGGCCGTCGCCGGCCTCGGTGTAGGCGATGTCGATGCCGTTGGCTCGGACGAGCTGGGCTCCTCGCTCGGCCAGGGTTGTGTCAGTGATCATGTTGGTCTCCCTTGTGCGGTCCACCGGATCGTGCGCCCAACGACGGCCGCTGGCATGAGGGGTTCACCTCATCTTCGTTACGAACCTTCCGGGAACCCTTCCTCGGGGAGGAGGCCCTGCTGGACGGCGAACAGTGCGGCGGCTGCCCGGCTGGTGGCACCGATCTTCGAGTAGATGTGTTCGATGTGGTTGCCGACGGTCTTGGAGGCGATCACCAGGCGACCAGCGATCTGCTTGTTGGACAGGCCCATGGCCAGCAGCTTGAGGACCTCGACCTCGCGCGCGGTGAGCCCAGCGGGGCCGTCCTGGCGGCGAGGGACGCGGTGGCCGGCGGCGGCCAGGACCGCGTCGACGGCATCGGCGTCGAGATGCCCAACCCGGACCGATGCCCGCAGCTCGGCCGCGGCCGTTGTGGCCGTGAGTGCCTGGCGGTGTGGGCGCTCCTCGCGCATGGCCTGGTAGGCGTCGGCGGCACCGAGGATCCGGGCCAGGGGAGAGATGGCGTTGCCCGGGAGTCCACGGGGGTAGCCGGATCCGTCGAGACGTTCGCGCTGCTGGACCACGATCCGGGCCAGCGGGCCGAGGGCGTCGGACTGCTGCAACATCCGCTCCGCGTAGTACGGGTGGAGGCGGACCCGTTCCCACTCGCCGGCGCCTAGCGGGCCGGGCCTGTCCCAGATGGCGTTGGAGACACCGAGCCGGCCGAACTCGTGCACGAGGCCGGCGCGCCGCAACGCCCGCACCTCACCCTCGCCGAGGTTCAGGTGGCGGCCGGCGGCGGCTGCCAACTCGGCGACGGCGACAGAGTGCCCGAGCATGTACGGCGACTTCAAGTCGACGAACTCGGCGATCGCCTGCAGCGCCCGGTCCACCGCGGACCCCGAGAGGACCACCGTCAGCGTCGGTTCCGCGTCGATGACCGACTGCCAGGTGCCGACGTTGGCCAACCCGTCGAAGATCTCGACGGCGTGATCGCACAGCGTCCGCACCAGCTCCGGATCGAACTGCGAACCCGAGCGTCGCTCCGCGAGCTCCCGTGCCGCCGCGATCCCTCCGCTGCGATAGGCGACCTCGACGTACTCGGCCAGCTGCACGATCCGCGACGCCACTGGCGCGTCGTCCCCGGCGACCTTCCCTGGCCAGCCCTTGCCGTCCCACCGCTCATACGAGCACGCCAACGCCGCCCCGACATCGGCCGGAAGATCGAGCTGGTCCGCGAGCTGCCGAGCCAGCGACGCGTGCTGCGCCAGCATGTCATCGACGTCACGCCGTCCCGAGACGGCGAACTCGACGCCCGTGCGGATCCGATGCAGCGGCGAACCGCCGGCACCGAGCCGGCGCACCATCCCCAGAGCCTCGCGTGCGGACCGAGGTTCGAATTCGAACTTCGTCGCCTTCAAGGCGATGTCATCGCCGAACCACTTCGCCTGCTCATGGGCGTCGGAATGGCAACCCACGTTCACCAGCAGCGCGCTGTAGTACACCGCCCCGCGGGCCGTGTCGCTGAGTCCGATCCGTTCAGCGATCCGAAGCGCGATGAGGCACTGCCGAAGAACGTGCTCCATCGGCTGGCTGAAGCCGAGATCGATGCCCAAGGACAGCGCAGCCACGATCTCGGCAAGGCGAACCGGCGCACTCTCCTCCATCCCAGACATCCGAACTCACCTTACGAAACAAACGGAATGAGCCCCCAAGATTGCGGTGACCTTCGGCCCTTCTCAGCTCGGCGTCGCGGTGAGTATCTTGAAAAGGCACCACGTTTTGGAGGTGAATGTCATGCGCCACACTTGCGCAATAGCGTTCGCAGCCATCGTCGCATCCTCGTGTGGGGGTGGCTCCACCCAGACTGCCGATACCGGTCCTCCGAGCGAAACCCTGCCGGCAACATCGGCGAGTCCCGAACCGTCGGAGAGCGTCGCCGCTGCCACCACCGTCGCCGACGGGGTCGCCGTTCTGGAATTGGGTGAGGTTGGCTTCGCGACCGGTCTCAAGTACGAGCGCCCCGTCATAACGGCGGCAGCGGAGGTCGTCAACACATCGGGCGGGTCCGTGAGTGACATTGAGTGGTCTGCCACGCTGATCGACGCGAACGGTTCGATCGTCAGTGACGCGAGGGGCACCTTGAACGGGCCATTGGGGCCGGGTGAAACTACTTGGATCGTGCCGAGCTTTCGACTCGAGGCCGGCGCAGCGCCGGTTGAACTGCAGGTGGACCTGTTGGCGGCGAGGCAGATAACCACCTTCACCGTCGCTAACGGCGCGTTAACACCGCAGGACGCCATGATCGAGCCGGTGAGCGCGAAGACCTATCTCGACATCAATGGCGAGATCCATGTTGAGGCCGCCTTCCGGAACACCGGCGATGCGCGGCTCACATCCGTGTTGGCGAACTGTGGTGTCTACGTTGACGATTCGTTGGTCGGGGGCGCGTGGGGTTTCATCAATGAGATGCTGCCCGGCGGCGACGCGGGGATGGACACCAGCTCTGGGCTGATTGCCATTGAGCCGCTGCCCTCGGATGTGCGCTGCGATGCGCGCCCGGTAAACATTTCGACCTACGAACCCAGCTCGACCGAAAGTGGCGTGGTCGTTCAGGCGGGGATGACGTTCAACCCTGGCGGTGGTCAAGGAAAGTTCTACGACGTCAACATCGGTGCAACTGTGTTCAACCCAACCGATCAAACCGCGTTCGGCGTGCGGGTCGAGGTCGACATTCTTGACGGCCAGGGACGATTCGTGCACCTCGCCGTTCCTGCAACCGACTATGTGCTGCCCGGCGAGACCTATTACACCGGTATCTCCTCGGTGATGGCACGCGACAGTGAACCACCGGCGTCGTTGCGGGCCAGAGTGTCCGTCGATCATTGGGGCGACGGCACCTCGGCGAGCCTCGGCTCACAGGACGGTCTCGACCTCACGGCTGTGCCGTTCGACGTGTCGAGCCCGAGCGCCTATATCGGGGTGGGTCTCCTCATGTTCGGCGGCACCATCACGAACCGTTCAGCGGTCGACATCGAGGACGCGGTTATCGGCTGCACTGCAATGCAGGCCGGTGCACCGGTCGGCGGCGGTTACTGGACGCTCGGTGTAACGCCCGTGAACGAGATCGTGCCCTTCGAGATCATTACCAGCACCACGGGATCGCTTGCATACGACGACCTGCAGTGCACTGTGCACTTGACCTCAATCTCCAAGCTCGGTTGAGACGATCGACCGGGTCCTGCGACTCTTGCCCGCGACCAATTCGCGGGCGTACCGTTCGCACCAGCGAGAGAAAAGGAGATGCAGATGTTCATCCAGGTCGTTCAGGGCAAGGTGAAAGATGCCGACCAACTGCGCCGCGAACTGCGGCGGTGGCGCTACGAGCTCAAGCCGGGGGCCAAGGGCTACCTCGGCACAACCAGTGGGGTCACGCCTGACGGGCGTGCCATCGCGCTGTTCCGTTTCGAGTCCGAGAAAGACGCCCGTGCGAACAGCGCATTGGCGGCGCAGGGCAAATGGTGGAAAGAAGCGGCCAAGGCATTCGATGGCAAGGTCGTCGTCCACAACTGCAAAGAAGTAGACACGGTGATCGGCGGCGGGTCGAACTGGGCCGGGTTCGTGCAGGTGATCCAGGGTCGGACCAAGAAACAAGCGGAGATGCGTCGGCGCATGAGCGAGATGCAGGGTCAGCTACGCACCGCGCGGCCCGACATCTTGGGTGCCGTCGTGGCCTGGCACGGCGACGGCGGGTTCACCCAGGCGGTCTACTTCACGTCGGCGCAGGCCGCGCACGCGGCTGAGGCTGCGGCTGAAAACGACGAGATGGGCAAGGAGTTCGGCGACTTCCTCGATGGCCCACCGACCTTCTTCGACCTCGCGCCGGCCGACTTCGACTGAGTGGGGCGGAAATCGTAGGTGCAATTTCCGCGAGTGCTGCCGAAGTCGGATCCGAGTGATCAACAGTTGTTCAGCAGCGTCAACATACGCGCGCCGATCGATGTGGTCTTCGAGGTGATCACCGACCTTGAGTTGTTCGCCGAGCTGGACCCACCGGTGTTGAGTTGTGAGATCACTTCCGAGCACAGGCGCGGCGTCGGGGTCACTTCTCACTGGGTGGCAATAAGCGACGACCTGTCGAAACAGATCGAGTGGGATGAGGAGATCATTCAACACGAGTCACCGCACCAATATGCGTTTCGGGTTACGCAGGGCGATGAGGTGTACGAGGGTGTGCACACCTTGACGGCGAACTCGGATGGAACCGTGACCGACGAGTTCTGGGAGACGTTTCACTTTGCCGTTGACGCCTCCAAGCGGCAGCAGAGCATCGACGGATTGTTGGAGAACGCGAAACGAGAAGCGGAGGCGCGCGCGCAGCGTTCGTGAACGTTGGCAGCCGTATCGGGCGTGCTCAGGCGCCGACTTCGTCGAACGTGCCCAACGCGCGGGCGGCGAGGTCGTCGGCCTCCAGTCGGCCCACGCTGTTGGTGCGGGTCCAGCAGCACGCCAGCCCGTCGGCGACGACTGCGTACATGTCGGTGCGCTTCACCAGTACGCCACCGATGGACGTGGGCGGCGCCTCGGGTGCAGCGGCCACGATCGCTCCCGGGCGCAGGTACGACGACGAACTCGGGTGCGACTGGGTTTGCCACGTCATGCGCCCGAAACGTTTGCTGCCCGCCAACGTGCCGGCGAGAACCCCCATCGACGTGCCGGGCAGCCGCAGGCGCGGGAACCTTCGGTGCAGTGCGACCGGGTCTTCGATCGACATACCCAACGCGGCTGCCGCTTGCTCCAACTGGCGCAAACCCGATGGATCGAAGTCGGTGTGGAAGTTGCGGTAGCCAGGCGGGTGTGAGCCGGCGTCGAACGCTCCGAGCGGCTGTTCGAATGGTGCCGGCGCCCACCACGGCCGCGCTACTTCGGCAAGCGCGTCGGCCATCGCCGCGGTCGCAGCGA
>JACQZX010000139.1 GCA_016213665.1 Actinomycetota bacterium
AAACGGCGTATACGTCGCCAACCCCTTACCCGCCAACGTCTTCGAAATCGCCGCCGTCAACGTCGTCTTCCCATGATCAATATGACCCATCGTGCCAATATTCACATGCGGCTTCGTACGCTCAAACTTCGCCTTGCTCATTGCAGTCTCCGATGTCGGGAATCAATTGGGGTTGTCAAAGAACGGAGCGAGTGTAGCGGCCACGGGCCTCGTTCCACCCAACTCGCCGCCCCTCGCACGACACGTCCATCGCTACCGGGTCGATAGCGGGTAGATCCCAGACGAGTTGGCGACGGGCAAGACTTCACACCCAACGCCAACGCCCGTTGCGGCGAGGTGAGCATCGGAGGTAGCGAGCGTTGCAGCTGTCGCCAGCGCAGTCGCCAGCGCAACACAGTCGGCCATGCTCAACGGGCACTCGACACGGTGGTAATGCCGCGCCCGCAAGGCCGCGGCTTTGTCGGCGACCTCAACCTCTAGTGCGATGAACTCGACGCCGAGAGTGTCGAGGTCGGCCGCCACATCGTCGGCTACCGCCCCGTGCCGTGACAGTCGGTTGATGACCTCGGCGCGGTTGAGCACGTTCATCGCGCACTCGTGGGTGAGCGCGGCTATCACGTCGGCTTGCCCAGGCTCGCCGCGCAGCAGGCCGACCAGGCATGAGGCATCGAGCACGATCACGTTTCGCGGTCGGCCTCGAAGTCGCGATCCTCAGCGAGCATCTCATCGTTCGTCGGCTTGAGCCACGAATATTTGCCGGCGACGGCGCCGATGGGGTCGTCGGCAACCGGCCGCAAGACAATGCGGTCGCCCTCGTCGACAAGGAGTAATCGCCGAACCTGCCACTTATGGCGTATTTCCGCTGGAAGCGAGATTTGTCCGCGCTCAGTGATATTTATCAGCATCGAACCCATGTTGTCAGCATACCCCAACATGTCTGGCCGTTATTACTCGCCGCGAACTCGCTTGATGATGTCGGTGGCGATGTTGGTCGGCACTTCCATGTACACCGCGAACTGCATGGTGTAAGTGGCCCGACCCTGGGTGCGGCTGCGTAGGTCGGTGGAATAGCCGAACATCTCGCTCAGCGGGATTTGTGCCCTGATGACCTGCGTGTTGCCACGGGCTTCCATGCCTTCGATGCGGCCACGACGGCTGGACAAGTCGCCCATCACGTCGCCCATGTAGTCGTCGGGCGTGACCACCTCGACTGACATGATCGGCTCGAGGATGACCGGCTTGGCCATCTCGGCAGCCTTCTTGAACACCATCTGACCGGCGATCTTGAATGCCATTTCCGAGGAGTCGACGTCGTGGTACTGACCGTCGACGAGCGTGGCCTTCACGTCGACCGTCGGGT
The DNA here is from genome assembly GCA_016213665.1 of Actinomycetota bacterium. Lineage (GTDB taxonomy): Bacteria > Actinomycetota > Acidimicrobiia > Acidimicrobiales > Ilumatobacteraceae > UBA668. Next base: position 1,361 of record JACQZX010000139.1, read on the forward strand.
AGCCGGCGAGCACGCCGGAATCGAGCGCACTCTGGATGCCCTGATTGGTCGGGTTGATGTACTCGCGCGGAATCTTGCCGCCGCTGATCTTGTCGACGAACTCGTAGCCCTTGCCCGGGTTCGGCTCGAGGTCGATCTTGACGACGGCGAACTGACCCGAACCACCGGACTGCTTGATGTGGCGGTACTCGACGGTCTCGACCTTCTTGGTGATCGTCTCGCGGTACGCCACCTGCGGCTTACCGACGGTGGCGACGACGCCGAACTCGCGCATCATGCGGTCGACGAGGATCTCGAGGTGCAACTCGCCCATGCCCGAGATCACGGTCTGGCCGGTCTCCTCATCGCTGCGCACACGGAACGTCGGGTCTTCATCGCTGAGCGACTTCAGCGCCTTGCCCAGCTTGTCCTGGTCGTCTTTCGTCTTCGGCTCGATGGCCACGTGAATCACGGGCTCGGGGAAGATCATGCGCTCGAGGATGATCGGATTGCTGCGATCGCAAAGTGTGTCGCCTGTGGTGGTGTCCTTGAAGCCGAGCCCGGCAACGATGTCGCCCGCCATCGCCACGTCGAGGTCTTCGCGCTGGTTGGCGTGCATCAGCAGGATGCGGCCAAGGCGCTCTTTGCGCTCCTTGGTCGAGTTGTAGACCTCTTCGCCCTTGTTGATCGAGCCCGAATAGACGCGGAAGTAGGTGAGCTTGCCGAAGGGGTCGGCGACGATCTTGAACGCGAGCGCGGCGAAGGGTTCCGCCTCCGACGGCTTGCGGTAGAGGATCTCTTCCTCGTGGTTCGGCTTGGTGCCCTGGGTGGGGGGAATGTCGAGCGGGCTGGGCAAGAAGTCGATGACGGCGTCGAGCATCGGCTGCACACCCTTGTTCTTGAATGCCGAGCCGCACAGGATCGGCACGAACTCGAAAGCAAGCGTGCCCTTGCGGATGGCGCGCATGATCTCGGCTTCGGTGACGGCCTCGCCATGAAGGTACTTCTCGAGCAACTCGTCGTCGCTGGTGGCGATCGTCTCCATCAACAGTTCGCGATACTCGGCGGCCTGTTGCGCCATGTCGGCGGGAATGTCGACTTCGTCCCACTTGGCGCCGAGTTCCTCGTCGTGCCAAATGAGTGCCTTCATCTTCACCAGGTCGACGAGACCGATGAACGGCTTGTTGCTTTCCGGCCCGCCGGAACCGATCGGCAGGTGCAACACGGCGGGGATCGCTTCGAGGCGGGTCTTCACCATCTCGACGGTGCGGTAGAAGTCGGCGCCAATTCGGTCCATCTTGTTGACGAAGCACATGCGCGGCACTTTGTACTTGTTGGCCTGACGCCAAACGGTCTCGGTCTGCGGCTCGACGCCGGCAACCGAGTCGAAGACGGTGACGGCACCGTCGAGCACGCGCAGCGAACGCTCGACCTCGATGGTGAAGTCGACGTGGCCGGGGGTGTCGATGATGTTGATGCGGTGGTCGTTCCAGATGCACGTGGTGGCCGCGGAGGTGATGGTGATGCCGCGCTCCTGCTCTTGCGCCATGTGGTCCATGACCGCGGCACCGTCGTGCACTTCGCCGATCTTGTAGCTCTTGCCCGTGTAGTAGAGGATGCGCTCGGTGGTGGTGGTCTTGCCGGCGTCGATGTGGGCCATGATGCCGATGTTGCGTGTGCGCTCAAGTGGGAATTCGCGCTTGGCCATCTCAGGTGTCTCTCTCTACTCGCGTACGTCGTTACGGTGCCGGGTCAATTGGGCCGCAGGCACGGTTTCACACGCTATCGCCCGCCGCGCCAACGCGGACCGCTGCCCAGGCGAGGGTTGTGGCTTCAGCAGGAGGTGGCGGGGGCGACGACAGGAGTCGGTGTGTTGGCGCTGCGACTGCCGTCGGTCATCACCGCTGTCATTCGCACCGTGTAGGACGCGTTCGCCGGTTGCCCGTGCAGCGTCGCCGAGTTCGGCTCCGCCGGGTTCGACCACCCGGTCAGGCTGACCCAGGAATCGGCAATCAGCATTTCCACGTCGTACTTCGCGAGTCCGGCGAGATCGCCCGGCCAGGTCGGCACCAACTCCCAGCCGCCACCCGGCGCTGGGCAGGTCGCCGTGTATGCAACGACCGGAGCCGCAATCCCGTCGGCCAACGGGGCCGCGGTCGCGGCCACCGTGGTGGAAGTCACTTCACTGGATGCGACGGTGCTGGATGTAGGTGCAACGGTCGAGGCTGTGGCGGTGGTCGGTGCGGGCGTGCCGATGGGCACCGTCGTCGCGGGCGGCCCATCGTTGTTCCAGACCAGGCGACCGACTGTGCCGGCGGTGACCGCAACCGCGCTGAGGCCGACGATGATCGCCCCGATCTTCCAAGCCGACCTGCTGCGTCCGGATCGCTCCTTGCGCGGAGCAACCGGCGGCGGGGCAACCTCCTGGCCCGGGGGAGGTCGTCGCTTGGCGGCGGCCACTGCCGATGCTGTCGACGGCTCCACCTCCGGCAGTCGGATCGACGTCTCCGGCGGCACCACGGTGGCGACCGGCAGCGAATCGGTGCGGCTGACGGTGCCCTGGGTGTAGAGCAT
>JACQZX010000016.1 GCA_016213665.1 Actinomycetota bacterium
CACCCTTTCGATCCTCGCGATCGGAGCGCTCGGGCTCTTGGCGCTCAGCCTGGCGTACACGCCGGAGGAGATCGCCGACGGCGGACCGCTGGCGAGCCTGCGCCTCGCGCCGTGTCCCGGCTGCGTCCTCTGCGGGATGTCGCGCGCGTTCTGCGCCGCGAGTCATCTCCGGCTCGACGAGGCCTTTCGCTTCAACCCGCTCGTCGCGGTGATCTATCCCTTGGTCTGGGGCCTCGCCATCGGCGGCCCGCTGCTCGCCTGGTCGCGGCGAGAGAGGAGTTGAGGATGTTGTCCACGGCTTCGCTCGTGCTGTTCGTCCTGTCGGGGCTCTTCACGCTCGCCGGGTTCCCCTGCTGTCTCGGCTGCTTGAACTGGATCGCCGCGCCGCTGTGCATGGCGACCGCGCTGGTCGGTTTCGTCGGCCTGATGTTCGATCGCGACGCGCAGACGCGCGAAGCGCGCTCGACGCCGGTGCACCTGATGGCGTTGGTCGGCGGGCTGGTGTTGCTGTCGATCTCGGTCGGGCGCTGCCTCGCGGGCGGCTGCGTCGTTTGACGCGCTACGGCACGAAGACGACGCGCAGCGCGCTCGAGAGGTTGGTGCCGTTGCCGCAGGGGCCGGAGTTGTTGCGGTACCACGCCTGGAAGTGCCACGACTGGCCCGGGGCAATCTGGCCGAGCGGTGGGTTCGACAGCGACTGCGCGACGATGCCAGGGCCGACGGTGATCAGCCCGCCCGCTCCCGTCGATTGCACTGGTTTGAAACGGTGCAGGCCCATGCCGCCGCTCGAAATGCACAATTGGCCGTCGCCGAACGGCGTCGACGTCGCCCAGCCGCCCATGAAGAAGATCCCTTGCACGTTCGACGGCAGCCAGCGCGCTTCGAGGATCAGGTCGTCGCTCGTGACGCTGGTCGTGCCGCTCGCCGCGAGGACTGCGCCGACGCCCGTCGAGTTCTTGCAGCCGCCGAACTTGTCGTTGTTCGCGCACGGGCCTTGGGTCGGGCACGAGCAGTACTGCACCGCGTCCGGCGCGAATTCGAACACGTAGGCCGAGCCGGAGTTGCAGCCGATGTCGCCTGGGCAGGCGTCGTCGTCCCCGAACGCGCCGCCGATGGCGTGACTCCCAGAGATCGCCATCGAACTAGCCGTGAAGATGTCAGACGGCTGACCGTCGGGCGGAATGAACTTCCCGATCTGTTGCCACGTCACGCCCTGCTTTCGAAATAGGTAGGCGGATCCCGAATCGGAGCCCATGTCGTCGTCGTCGTAGAGAGAGGCCACCGCCAGGTCCGCGTCTATGTCAAAGGCGGTGCCGAAGCGATCTCCCGGCTGAAAGTCGGCGATCTCGAGCTCCTGGGTCTCGACGAAGCTGCCACCTTGCCGAGTAAAGACGTACACGACTCCTGACCAGAACTGATTGTGATGGTGCTGGCTGGTTCCGACGAGAATGGTGTCCCCGCTGACGCCGACATCGATGCCAAACAGGTCGCCGTTCGCGGCGTCGCTCGCCGTCAGCTTCTGAACCTGAGTCCAAACGCCGCCTATGCGCTCGAACACGTAGAACGCGCCAAGGTCCGTCAGGCTCGTCCCGTTGTCGTTTCCGGGCGCGCCCACGACGATGACGTCGCCCTCGACCGCCACCGAGTATCCAAAGGTCCCGCCGACTTCTGGGTCGGCCGCGTACAGCTTCGCGACTTCGACCCAAGTCGACCCCTGGAGCTCGAACACGTAAGCTGCTCCTGCGCCAACCTGCTTCGTGTTGTCGTCCAACTCGCCGACCACGATCCGGTCGCCACCGATCGCGACGCTGCGGCCGAAGAACTCCTGATAGATCGAGGTGTGATCGCTTGCGAGCAGTTTCTGCGCGTGCACCCAAGTCGAGCCCTGGAGTTCGTAGACGTGCGCCGCACCGCGCGCGATGCCGCCGAGTTGCGGGTCGTCGAACGGTGTCGTCGCCACCATCCACGAACCCGACGCATCCAAGGCGTATCCGAGCATTCCGCCGTACGACGGGTCGCTGGCTTTCAGCTTCTGGTGGAACGCCCATCCGTTTCCCGTGTCTTGGTAGACGTACACGGCGCCCGACTGAATCTGGATGTCATCGGCCTCAGACATGGCGAAAGCCCACCCAGGCACGATCGCGACTTGTTGCCCAAAGTAGTCATGGATTGCCGTGTCCGGCGCTAGCAGCTTGGTTTCCAGCCGCTGAGCGATGGCGGCGGAGAGAACCGCTACGCAGCAGGTGCAAGTCCCCAACACGCGACCAACCAGTCGTTTCCAGCGTGCGAGCGGCCATCCGAAATGTTCGATTCGGGCGCCGGAATCTGCCCCAGCCGAAGCCGTGCGATCAGCGCTATCGGTTCGATGATCGGTTTGCATGACAATCTCCTATTGTACCCTCACGATGCACTGTTGAGTCTGACTTTGGCGCATGCCAGCGAGATAGCCCGCTGCGCTGCTGCCCACGCCAACGAACGACATGCCCGAGATGTGGGCATCCGTCTGCGACTTCACTTCCGTCCAGACACCGGCGACGGACCTCACCCAAACCCGGCCGCACATGCCACCGACCCAGATATCGCCGGTGTTTGGAGCGACCTCCACTTCGCTGAGCACGGGCGCTCCAAGATCCTCACCCGCCGTGCAGATCGGGAATTCGGTGGGAGGGTTGGTGATCTCCACGAACGACCCGAACACGCCGCCGGACAGCACAGACGTGACCACGACACCCTGCCGCACGCCGCCGACGAGCTTGTCGCCCACGGCCCAAGCAGCACCGTTACCGATATCGACGTCGCGGAGTTCGCTGATCGACACGCCAGACGGGAGCGCGAGCGGTGTGAAGGTCAGGCTTCCACCGATGTTCTGATACTGGAATACAGCTCCGACTTCAGCGCCGGTCGCGGGATCCGGACCGCTCCCGACGATGATCCCCGTCGTCGTGTCGAGGAACGACACGCCGTGCAATGTGAACTCATCGAAATTGGTGGGCGAGGTGGGCACGTACAGACTCCACTTCTGACCACCGTCCCGAGAGTTCAAAATCAAACCGCCGTCGCCCACCGCCCAGAAGTGCGTGTTGCCCGCCCAGTCCACCTCGTTCAGCCCCTTGCCATCGATGAACGAGGGGTCGCCTGTGATTGTGACGTCTTCCTTCCAAGGCGCCGTGGCCCCGTCGTCCGTGTAGCGGATCCTCGGTTGCGTGGTTAGGCTTCCTTGCGGTATGTACTTGTCGCCAACAGTCACGCCTCGCAGGCCAGCGGACGCAAACGTGATCGCCTGCAAGCTGCCGGCGCTGGCCTTGGACTGTGGCGATTGCTCGGTCCAACTGACGCCCCCATCGGACGTCTTGCAGATCCTGGAGAACTGACCAACATGCCAGCCGTGGATATCGTCGACGAAGCACACGTCCTTGATCCGGTTGGGCTCGCCCACAGCCTTGTCCGTCCAAGTGTTGCCGCCGTCGACGGACTCCCGCAGGTATCCGCCTTCGCCCGTAGCGATCGCGAAGCTCGAAGTCGAGGAGATCGTCAGTGCATCCGCGCCGATCATCGGGAACACGACCGCGCCAGGTGTCGTGGGAACCGCGACGCTGAACACCGACCGGTCGTTCCACACGCCCGTGGTCGGATTGCGAATCACGAACTGCCCGTTGTATCCGACGGCCACGCCTGAGTTGTCTTCGAACAGACCGACGCCGTACAGAGTCCTGAACCACTGATGTCGATTCAGATCGAATGGATCCGAGGAATCATCGTTGTACGCGGGCAGGTTCTGGCAGGACTGGCACCCTGTCACTGTACACGTGCACTCATGCCATTCCTTGTGCCAAGTTGCCCCGTCATCGGTCGACGCGAACACACTGCCGCATACGGATCCCGTTCCGCCGACGAGCACCGCCAGCTTGTTCTGCGTGTCGCTTCCGATTTCCACGTCCCACGGTTCGAACCAAATGTTGTTGGGATCGAGGCACAGGTCGCACTCGCAGCCCTGCAGCACCGAGCCCGAGGTCCCACAGTTCGGGCACAGCGAGTGAATGTCCCACACGACCTGCCAGTGGTAGTTCAGGTCGGAGGTGGTCGGGTCAGGGATGTAACTGCGGATCACGATCCCGGGCTGGAGCGTGATCAATCCGAGGCGTGCTCCATTGGCGCGCTCGACGACGTCGATCGCATAGGCCTCGACTTCGTGACCGAACGAGAACTCCAGCGAGTGGATGGGATCCCACACTGGGAGCGTGGCCCAGTTCGCGCCTCCGTTGTCCGTGAACCAGAGGGACTTCTTCCCGACGAGCCAGCCTTCCTGCGCGTTCAAGAAGTGCACGTCGTACAACTCCTCGTAGTTGGGAGCCGTCGCGTTCCCGAGGTCGACCCGCGTCTGCACACTCCACGTCGAACCGCCGTTCGTCGTTTTTAGGACCCAACCGTTCTGGCCGACGGCCCAGCCGGTCTGGCTGTTCGAGAGGAAGAACACACGGTGCAGCGTGTCCCGCACCTGACTCGGCGTGGTTTGGAAGGCCCACGTTCCGGTGGCCGGATCGCGATGTCGGATGCGACCTCCGTCTTCGACCGTCCACGCTTCGATTCCTTGCGCGGTTTGCCGTGCAAACGCGTCGAACACGAGTCCTGCCCAGCGGTGCGCTCCGGTTTGCGCAGTCGCTCGGCCAATCAAAAGCACAGCAACCGCGATGATCGGAATTACGAGACTAGCGGTGCGAGATGCGCGGTGCGAGATGCGCGGTGCGAGATGCGCGGTGCGAGATGCGCGGTGCGAGATGCGCGGTGCGAGATGCGCGGTGCGAGATGCGCGTGCGAGATGCGCGTGCGAGATGCGCGTGCGAGATGCGAGCCATCGGATCCTCCTGATGGGGACTGAGGAACGAGCTGGGAAGGAGTTCGATCCTTCGCGCGCGCGCCATTTCTGTCAAGGGACGTTCTGAATTCTGCGAGCGCACGCTCCGCAGACTGACCGGGAGGGCGCTGCCGCGACGCACGTCACGACAGCCGGCCCCTCCTTCGAGCCGCGCCCCGGCCTAGTTGCGGATCTCATCCCGGCCGAGCATGTTTCGCTCCATCCGGGGGCTTTCGTTCTGCCGAGGCACGACGTGTTTCGGCGTCCACCACGACATCGCGCATCCGCGCAGGCGACTCGATGGGTAGGCGCTCGATCTCCCCTTCACGCCGTCGCGTGTCAGGCACCGCACCCTTCGGAACGCCAGGACGCAACGGCGCATTGCTTTCCATCGGTCGCGCAGGCAGTGCGCGAATCGCGCCGCCGTGCGCGTCACCCTTTCGATCCTCGCGATCGGAGCGCTCGGGCTCTTGGCGCTCAGCCTGGCGTACACGCCGGAGGAGATCGCCGACGGCGGACCGCTGGCGAGCCTGCGCCTCGCGCCGTGTCCCGGCTGCGTCCTCTG
>JACQZX010000017.1 GCA_016213665.1 Actinomycetota bacterium
CTGGGTGCACTCCCGCCGCAACAACGGCAACAGCAATGCCAAGTTGTCGGGAACGAACCGTTCAACGGTGAGCAGTTCGTCGAGTTCACCACGAGTGACCCAACGCACCTCGGCAATCTCGCCATCGGTGAACCGGAACGGGCCGTCGTGAATGACGGTGAAGCCGTGGCCGATCAACGAAACGGAATCATCCTCGAAACGTGCTTCGCCAAGGTGTTCCCAGCCCTCGGCGACGATTCCCAACTCCTCGGCCAATTCCCGTTCGGCGGCGTGCCGGTAGCTCTCTCCGACGCCCACCACCCCGCCGGCCGCAAGGTCCCACATGCCCGGCCACACGTCCTTGGTGTCGGCGCGCCGATGCACCAGCAGTCGGCGATCTGAGCTGAGAACCGCTATCGACACCGCCCGATGCCGCAGATTCTCGGCTCGCATCCGCGCGCGAGACACGACGGCGATGACATTGTCGTCGTCGTCGACAACCTCGACTCGTTCTGTTAGCGCAGCCACTCCGAGTTGCATAGCATGCGCCAATGGAACTGAACACGCTGCGCGACGAAGCCCGAGACCTGCTCGACGAGACGGTCGCCTTGCGGCGCACGCTGCATCGTTGGCCGGAACTGGGTAACGAACTGCCCGTAACCCGCGAGACCGTGCTCGGCGCGCTCGAAGGATTGCCGTTACAGGTCACGCTGCACGAGACAACCAGTGGCATCGCCGCCGTTCTAGATGGCGGCAAGCCGGGGCCGACAGTGCTACTGCGCGGCGACATGGACGCGTTGCCACTGAAGGAAGACACCGATCTCGATTTCGAGAGCGCTACCGAGGGGCAGATGCACGCCTGCGGTCACGACACGCACACCGCAATGCTGGTGGGCGCAGCCAAGCTGCTGAGCTCTCGACGGGCAGACATTCCCGGTCGGGTGTTGTTCATGTTCCAGCCTGGCGAAGAGGGCCACGGTGGTGCTCGATTCATGCTCGATGAGGGTCTGCTCGATCTGGCTCCGAAGGCCGACGGCACCGCCTCGCCGGTCACCGGTGCCTACGCGCTGCACATCACCAGCAATCTTCCCACCGGGTGGATTGCCACCAAGGGAGGCAGCATCATGGCCTCTGCCGACACGATGCTGATCACGGTCACCGGCCGCGGTGGACATGCCAGCCAACCTCACCATGCTCTCGACCCGATCCCGATCGCGTGCGAGATCGTGCAAGCGATGCAGATGATGGTCACTCGCACGATCGATGTCTTCGATCCTTCGGTAGTCACAGTCGGCCGCATCACCGCCGGCACGACCAACAACGTCATTCCGGAGACGGCCGAGATCCTTGGCACCATTCGCGCGATCAGTGAAGCCACCCGCAACAAGGTGCGCGACGGCATCCGGCGAGTCGCCGAGGGCGTCGCCGCCGCTCATGATGCGCAGGTCGCTGTCGAGTTCAGCGACGGCTATCCCGTGACGGCCAACGATGCCGGCGCCGCCGACTTCGCACTCAACGTCGTCAACGAGATCATCGGTAAGAACAACACGGTACGGCTACCAAACCCGGTGATGGGCGCCGAAGATTTCAGCTACGTACTCAATCGCGTGCCGGGGGCCATGCTCTTCCTGGGCGGCACGGGGGCTGATCGCAACCCGGCAACAGCAGCACCGAACCACTCGAACCGCGTGCTGTTCGACGAAGAGGCAATGGTGAACGGAATGGCTGTCTACTCGGCGATGGCGCTTCGTCACCTCGTCGGCGCGCCCACCTGACCGTCACGCTCTGAGATGTCACGACCTAAGGCGTAGCGTCACCAGCTCGAAGGGTCGCAACGGCAGGTTCACAAAGCCGTCGGCGACATCGACCGCGCGCTGCTCCTCCTCCAACAGATCGCACAGGAATGCCGCCGTGATGCCGCCGCGCGGACGAACCGGCACATGCACGCGATCGCCGCACACTTCGGCGACTCTCACTATCAAGTCGCCGGTGCCGTCGTCGGCGAGTTTCACCGCACTGACCTCCACACCTGCGTGTTCGACGCTCACCACCGGTCGCGACACAGATTCGGCGTCACCACCCGCAACAAAACGCAACGGTGTGTTGAGCAACTCCGCCTCGCGGATCACGTCGTGCAGCCCGGGGCCGTGCGGCAGGATTCCGATCGTTACCGAGTGTCGGCCCTGATCCTGCAATGGATCGGGGAATTTCGCCGCCCGCAGTAGCGACACGCTGATGCCACCATCTTGCACGCCGTGTCCGTAGCGACCGTCGTTGATGACCGCAACACCGAAGGCGGGCTCGCTGATGTCTACGTAGCGATGCGCGCAAACCTCGAACTTGGCCGCATCCCACGAATTGCTCGTGTGAGTGGGCCTCATCACGTGTCCGAACTGAATGTCACAG
>JACQZX010000140.1 GCA_016213665.1 Actinomycetota bacterium
ACACCGGCAGTAAGGCGCCGCGCCCCGCGGTCGCGATCGGTGCCGCCCTGCTCACCTTCGGTGGCGTCTTGATGATCGTCGGTTCGTTTCTGAGTTGGTTCGAAATCGACGGTGAGACCTTCAACGGCTTCTCCGAGGGTGGCGAGAACGGTGACGGCACCAAGGATGGGCCAGTTTTCGCCGTCCTTGGTGTACTCGCCTTGAGCTTTGGGTTGGTGCAACTGGCGGCCAGAAAAGTGCTCGCCCTTGGCATCATCGGAATTGTGGTCGGCGCCTTCGGCTTGCTCGCTGCCATCGCGGATCTGAGCGATGTCAATGATCTCGTCGATCTCGGTGAGGCTTTTGGTGCCGACGTTTCAGCCGGCCCGGGCCTCTATGTCGTGATCCTCGGGGCGGCCGTTGCCATCGCCGGCGCGATCGCAACGATCGCGAAACGACGTATCTGGACGCCCACGACCTGACGGCCGACCTGACCTGGCGGTGCCAATGAAGCCTGCCGAACGGATCGCGACGCTGCGGCAGCAGATCGCCTATCACAACGAGCGTTACTACGCCGCCGATTCTCCGGAGATCGCTGATGCCGATTACGACACGCTCGTGCGCGAATTGGCAATTCTCGAACGTGAGCATCCCGATCTGGTAGACGACGTTTCGCCGACGCAGTCGGTTGGCGCCGGCTCCCTGAACATCGCGTTCTCCCCGGTCGTGCATCGACAGCCGATGACCAGCCTCGATAACGCGATGGGCGACGGGGAATTGGCCGGATGGGGCGAGCGGCTCACGAGGGCACTCGGCGATCAGCCCGTTCGTTTTGTCTGCGAATTGAAGATCGATGGCCTCGCGATCAGCCTGCGGTACGAAGATGGTCGTCTCGTGCAGGCCGCGACACGTGGTGACGGTCGCGTGGGCGAAGACGTGACGGCCAACGTGGCCACTATCGCATCGCTTCCGAAGTCGCTTCCCGGCACGCTTTCCGGCACGCCGCCAAAGGTATTGCCAAAGGTATTAGAGGTACGCGGCGAGGTCTACCTGCCGAGCGCGGCGTTCCATCGCTTGCAGAAGGCGAAGGAGGCAGAGAATCGCGACCGCATCGCCGCCGGACGAAAGCCGGAGCCGGTACCCGTCAACCCGCGCAATGCGGGCGCCGGGAGCCTCCGCCAGAAAGATCCGCAAGTCACCGCCGGCCGCGGCCTCGACATTTGGTGCTATCAGTTGGGCGAAGTGGTCGCTGGTCCGAAGTTGCTCACCCACGCCGCAAGCCTCGACCTGCTACGTGATCTCGGCTTGCCGGTGAACCCTGAGATCCGTTTCGTCGATGACATGTCGCAGGTGCTCGCCTTTTGCCATCACTGGCAGCAGCAACGTCACACGCTGCCTTATGAAATCGACGGAGTCGTGGTCAAGGTCGACTCACTCGCGCAACGCGAGAAGCTTGGGCATACATCGCGAGCGCCGCGGTGGGCGGTGGCGTTCAAGTTCCCGCCCGAGGAACGCACGACGATCTTGCGCGACATCAAGGTGTCGGTGGGTAGAACCGGCCGCACCACTCCGTTCGCGGAACTCGAACCGGTCTTCGTGGGCGGCTCGACGGTCAGCATGGCCACGCTTCACAACCAAGACCAGGTTGCCGCCAAAGATGTCAGGCCTGGCGATACCGTCGTTGTGCGCAAGGCTGGTGACGTTATTCCGGAAGTCGTCGGCCCGGTTCTGTCGCTACGGCCGGCCGGTAGCAAGCCGTGGAAGTTCCCACGAATCTGCCCATGCCCGCTCCACACAGAATTGGTGCGCCCCGAAGGCGAAGCCGATACCCGTTGTGTCGAGCCCGCCTGTCCGTTTCAGCGCGATCAGCGGATCATCTACTTCGCGTCTCGTTCGGCGATGGACATCGAAGGTCTTGGCGAGAATACCGTGTTCCAACTCAGCGATGCCGGCCTCATCGAAGATGCTGCCGACATTTATTCGCTGAGCCGCGAACAGTTGTTGACTCTCGACAAGTGGGGCGAGACGAAAGCCGACAACCTGTTGCAGGCGATCGAGGGTTCCAAGAATCGGCCGCTGCCGCGGTTGTTGACGGCGCTCGGTTGTAAGGGCCTTGGCCCTTCGGCGAGCGAGGCGCTTAGTCGCGCATTCGGAACCCTTGATGCCGTGATGAACGCGTCGGAAGCCGACCTGGAGAACACCGATGGAGTCGGCCCGACGATCGCGGCCGGCATCGTCCGCTGGTTCGCGGTTACGGCCAATCGGGAGATGGTGGAGAAGTTGCGCGTGGCGGGCGTTGAGTTCGGAAGGGTCGAGGTCAGCCGCTTGCCGCAGAACCTCGCCGGTAAAGCGGTCGTGATCACCGGCACCCTCGATGGCTATTCGCGAGAGTCTGCCGAGGCGGCGGTCAAGGATCGTGGTGGCAAGAGTCCAGGGAGTGTCAGTGCCAAGACGTTTGCATTGGTGGCGGGTGCGGATGCCGGCGCGAGCAAGCTCACCAAGGCCAACGACTTGACGATTCCGATTCTGGACCTTGCCGGCTTCGAGTATCTGCTTGCGACCGGCGAGCTGCCTCCGGCCTGACTAGAAGACCTCGAACGACCAGATGTACGAGCTGGCACTGGCGCGCCCGTCGGTTGTCGGCCAATAGATCACCTTTACAACATGGCGTCCCTGGCTGAATTCAGTGATGGCCGAGCCTGGTGACGGGTCGAAGGTGAGGGTTGCGTTCCCGGGCTCGTAAACCGTGGTCGGCGGCAAGGTCACCTGTTGACCCGGCGTCGTAACGTCGCGCAACTCGTTGAGATTCACCGTCGCCAGTTCGAGTCCGTCGATGATGAGCACACCTTCGTAGCCCGACTCGAGATCAACGACGATGGAGGTCTGCGCCGGAGTTTGCGTAGCGCCTGTAACGGGTTCGACGCGCTCGATCACGGCGGGTAAGTGGGCCCCTTCATCGCCTGTGACCGCCAACGACAACGCGAACCCGATGGCGACAAGGCAGAGCGCGATCACGAAACTGACCAGTAGCAGTTTGAGATTCGGGCGGTGGAAACGGATTCGCACCCTTGCATTCTTGCTCGTCAGAGGCGTTTTCGCCCACTCGCGTGCAGTCTTCGGGGTGGTCCCGCTAGTTTCGTATGTCGCAATGATGGCCGATGACCCCCAACCCTCAGCGCGGCTGCTAGTAGGCCGCTATCGGCTAGGAGCCCGACTCGGCAGTGGCCTCGACGCCGCAGTTTTCGAAGCTTTCGACGAGCAGCTGCAACGCGTCGTCGTCGTCAAGTTGGTGCATCCCGACCTGGGCGATCGGGAGGACGTACGCACGGCATTCCGTTCCGCGATGGGCATTGCCGAGCAGTTACATCACCCGAATATCGCCACCGTGTATCACTCCGGAACGACCACTTGGAACGCACAGGAGGTGCTGTTCGTGGTCACCGAGCATCTCGGCGGCGGAAGCCTGCGCGATATCCTGGATCGCGGGCGTCTGCTGTCACCATCACAGGCGCTTGTTGTCGGACTCGATGCCTGCAAGGCGCTCGACGTCATGCACCGGCACAATCTGTTGCACCACGACATTCGCCCCTCGACACTCGTGTTCGGCGACGACCGTCGGCTGCGCGTCGTCGATGTCGGCTTGGCGGAAGTGCTGGCGATTGCGGCGGGCGGCATAACCTCACGCAGCAACGACCGAGCCAAGTACTGCTCGCCAGAACAGGCCGCCGGTGAAAACGCGGTGGCGAAGAGCGATGTGTATTCGCTGTGTCTTACCCTGCTCGAGTCAGTAACCGGCAAGGTTCCCTTCGAGGATGACTCGACGGTGGCGAGTCTCGGCAATCGTGTCGACAAGTTGATGCCGGTGTCGGCCGACCTGGGTGCACTGGCGGCGGTGCTCGAACGAGCCGGCCGACCGCGCCCCGGCGACCGCTACAGCGCCGGCGAATTCGGGCGCGCTCTTGTGCAAGCTGCGGAGAAGATGGCGCGCCCAGAACCGTTGCCCATCATCGGTGGTTCACTCTTCGCGCCCGATCGCCCCACTGGCGATCAGCCCGTCGAACCAAGCGGACCGTTGCGGCGACCGGCCGAACGTCCCCGGCGAGCCGTTGCACAAACAACCGAGCCCGGGCTGGATCCGACGATCGCCGTTCCGGCCGCGGTCGTCGTACCGCCGGCTGCCGGTGCGCAAGCATCTACGGCGACGGTCGTCAACCGGCGACTCGATCCGCCCGACGAGCCGGTGATCGACGATGGCTATCAGCGCGGTCGCCCTGGGAAGAGTCGGTGGTGGTCGGTTGCGCTTCTGCTGGCGATGGCCGTTGGCGGCGGAGTGCTCGCGTGGTACAACGCGCAGCCCGATACCACGGCGGTGCCGGCGCTCACCGGGCTGGAGGAGGGCGTCGCGCTCAATCAGATCACCGGCACCTTCGTTGGCGTCATCGTGGAGGAGTCGAGTGAAGACATCGCGGTCGGGCTCGTCATCAGAACGGAACCGACGGCGGGTACCAAGGTCGAAAACGGCAAGGAGATCACGCTCGTCGTCAGTTCCGGGCCGGCGCCGCGAGTTTTGCCCGAGCTGGCGAATTTGAGTCGCGAGCAAGCGGTTGCCGAGCTGGAGGCGCTCGGTCTGGTGCTCCTCGAGGCCGAGCCGCAATACAGCGACACGGTCGCGCTCGGCGCGGTGGTTTCGTGGATGGTTCCCGACTCGCCAACGCTCGTTGCCGGCGGCACGGTCACCAAGGGAACGGCCGTACAGGTGGTTCTCTCGTTGGGTCCCGAACCGCGAATCGTGCCCGACCTCACCGGAACGGCGCTCGACGTCGCCACAACCGCGCTCGACGCGCAAGCGCTACTGATCGCGGTGGGTCCGGAGGAGTTCTCCGCCACCGTTCCGGTCGGTCACGTCGTCAGCCAGACACCACCTGCGGGAACCACCGTCGAGTTCGGCAGCACGGTGACCGTCGCGTTGTCCAAGGGTCCCGACTTGGTCGCGATTCCGTCACTGGCCGGGCTCGATCCGAATGGAGTCACCGCCGCCCTGGTCGATGCCGGGTTCGCGGTTGGTGTCATCGATGGCAATACCAAGCTGCCGTTCAAGAACGCAACGGTTGGTGGAGTCGTCGTCGCGGTCGGACAGCAGTTCCCTCGCGGCACCACTGTCGACGTTCACTACACGCCGTAACGCCCTCAGGCAGTCACGCCTTTGATCTCGGCCGAGATTTGCTTTGCGATTTCGTCCTGAGGCATCGCCGTCTGCATCGCCATCATCTTCATCATGTCGCCCTGCACCTTGATCTTGCCGGCCATGAAGGCTTGCATACCTGCAGCCTGATCCTGCTCGACAAAGACACTGCGAGCCGTCTCGTAATCGGTGGTGACTGTCAGATCGGGAGTCTCCATCGCTCCGAGCTCCATCACCACGTCGCCGGACGAGGTATCGAGGAACAGTTTCACCGTGCCATCGCCGAACGGAACCTCCGTGATGACCTGGTTCATCTTGATGCTCGTCGTCACCTTGGTTGCCCGATCGGAGTACTTCTCGCGGATTGCCTTGGCGGCTGCCATCCACTCGGTGGAAAGAAACGCATGCGTCATGCCCGGAAGCTACTCGCTCTGCGATGCGTGGCGATAGGCAAGGCGCACGGCTAGCGCCTGGCGTATCTGTGGTCCGGCATCCTCGGCGAACTCCTCGCGATAGGTCGCATCGGTGCTGAGCACGACGGTGAAATACATGCCGGCGAATGCGCCAAGGAACCCGGCCACGCGCACGAGTGGCTCGGTGAGGACCAACGTCTGTCCACTGAGCGTCCAATGGGCCAGCACGTGCACATCGGGGCTCGCAGTCCACGATTGTGTCGTGGTTTCGGGAACAGCCAGCAGACCGAAGAGCATGAAGAACGCGGCCAGCAGTACGGCGACGATCGTGATCAGGATCGCTTGGCTGAGAACGCTGACGAGACCGATGTTGACTCGTTGGCGCACGGACAGCGGAGTCTCCGACGGGTTGCCGGTACTCGGCAGCGGCAACCCTTCGGCGGGCGTGCCCTTCACAAGTTCGGTCACCTCTGCCCAGTCCTCGAAGTCGTGAACAGCGCGGATCGCTTCCGGCACTCGGGAGAGCACGAACGCGCTGCCCAGCAGGAAGAAGAGCGCGAGGGTGATGTCGTAGGCGAGCCCGTGAAGTACACCGGCGACCTGCCAGACCTCGGCGTTGATGAACAAGAAAGTGGTGAACAGCAACAACAGCGGCAGTGCTCTGCTCAGCACTCGGCCCACAGAACCCAACCGCGAGAATGTCTGTGACGCCGCCCAGCCGATGAGGGGCACTACGCCATAGGAAGTTATGAGATAAATCGCCGTAAGAATCGCTGCGCCTTCGACCAAGGCTTGCGCGGCGTCACCCCATTGCGTGAATGCCGCCGCCGGCAGCGCCGGACCGATGACGAAGGCGGTGAGCTCGATGACGCCGAGTTCGCGCGGCCGCGACATCACCGGCCGGTGTCGGGCCATGTTGGTGACGATCCACGTAGCGACCAAGATCGCCACCACGACGCCGGCGGCTACCAGGTTGCGGGTCAACGACCAATGCTTGAGGTCGAGGCCGTGCAGCCCACCGGCGACATAGGCAACGACAAGCACCGGCGCGGCACGACTCCACACGTCGGGGCCGGCGCTGTAGGGCTCGATGAAGTGGGGCAGGCCGCGCCGAATGAACCATCGTTCCATCTCCGTGCGCGGCGACGACCTGGTCACCAGCTTTTGCAATCCGGCGACGGGCGTGATCGACGATCGCGGCATCGTTACGCCCGGCACTCTCTGCTTATCGCATCGCGTGTGGCGATGGCCTGCAATCGCGCCGCCTCAGCGAAGTCGGTGCCGTTCGAGGCATAGAGAATCGCGCGTGACGAGTTGACGACCATTCCCATTCCATTGCTGTCGATACCATTCACGAGCGCTGCCACCTCGCCACCCTGGGCGCCGATGCCAGGCACGAGCAACGGCAAGTCACCGACGAGGGCTCGCACGTCGCTGAGTTCATCGGGAAACGTGGCGCCGACAACGAGTCCGCAGTCACCCATCTTTGCCCACTCTGTTGCGACTCGCACGGCAACATGTTGATACACCCGCTTGTCTCCAGCCATCAGCGACTGAAAGTCGCCACTACCCGCGTTGCTGGTACGACATAGGACGAACGCCCCGCCAGCCGGGTGGCTCAGAAACGGCTCCACCGAGTCGGTGCCGAGGTAAGGGTTGACGGTCACCACGTGGGCGCGGTAACGATCGAAGGCCTCGTGCGCGTACTGTTCGGCAGTGCTGCCGATATCGCCACGCTTGGCATCGAGGATGAGCAGGCAGTTCGGATGACGTTCCCGGATGGCGGCACAGATGCGCTCAAGGTCGCGCTCGGCACCGACTGCGGCGAAATGTGCTATTTGCGGCTTGAACGCGCACGCAACATCGGCGGTCGACTCGACAACCGCCATGCAGAAGTCGAAGATCGAACCATGAACCGCGGATGGCAACCGTGCCGGATCTGGGTCGAGACCAACGCAGAGCATCGAAGCAGATGTGCTCCATGCGCGGCGTAGTTGCTCGTGGAACCTGATCACTCGCTCGTGTCACCCTTCGACGGTTATCGCCGCCGTCGGGCACATGTCGGCAGCAGTCTCGACCAGACGGCGCAACTCCTCACTCGGCTCGTCCTGCAATAGGTACAGGTAGCCGTCGCGGCGCACTTCGAACACCTCGGGGCACACTTGCATGCACGCACCTGTGCTTGCGCAAACATCGAAGTCGATGGTGACTTTCACTTCGTGCCCCCTTGCTTCCTCGGCTTGGGCGCGGTGACGGCGCCGTTCGTGGGCGACTGAGATCGCTTGGCCGTGCTGCCGGGCTTCTTGGCGGTGGCCGGTTTGGAAGCGGTGGCGCTGCTGCTCGGCTTCGCGACCGCCACGCGTTTGGTTGTTGCTGCGGTGCCGACTTGTTCGGCGGTCTTCTCCGACGCTGCCTGCTTCGGCTCCGACTCCATCGGCTGTGGTCCGCGATCGGCTGGCGGTCCTTCTTCGTGCAATTGCTGCTGTCGACGCCACCACAGCGCGATCGCCGCGACCGCGACCAGCAGCAGCAGGACCCGCAACCGAGAGCGACGCTTACGAGCCATGGTCGAAGCCTAGTCCGCGGCGGCCGAGATGGTTAGAGCGCCCCGGCGATGACGTGGTGTCATTACTCGGTGTCATGACAGATGCCGCTCGTGTCCGTGTAGTACGGCACGCAACGCAGCGGTGATCGTGCTCGGGTCGCTGCCAACACCCCAGAGCACACGACCGTCACCGTTCTTCGTCTCGATGTACGCGATGGCGGTGGCCTCACTGCCCTCGCCCACCGCGTGTTCGGCGTAGTCGACGACGTCGATCGTTGCGTTGAGACCGTCGCGAATGGCGTGCACGAAGGCGTCGATCGGCCCGTTGCCGGTGCCGGAGACGGTGACCGGCATGTCGTCGATAACCAATTGGGCCGTGATGGTCGTGGTGCCGCTCGCCGAGTCGCTGCGTAGTTCGTGGCTATGCAGCCGCATTCGCGGACTCTCCGGTAGGTAGGTCTCCTGAAACGCCAGCCACATGACGAGCGGGCTGATTTCTGTTCCGCTGTCTTCGGTGATGTGTTGGATCGTTTTCGAGAACTCGATCTGCAACCGGCGCGGCAGGTCGAAGCCGTGTTCCGCCTTCATCACGTAAGCGACGCCACCCTTGCCACTTTGACTGTTGACTCGAATTACAGCCTCGTACGAACGCCCGAGGTGCTTCGGATCGAGGGGCAGGTAGGGCACGCCCCATTGCACGTACTCGCCGTTGTTGGCCTTCGCCTTTGTCTCCAGCGCTTCGAAGCCCTTCTTGATCGCGTCCTGGTGGCTGCCACTGAACGACGTGAACACCAGGTCACCGACCCACGGGTGCCGCGGC
This sequence comes from Actinomycetota bacterium, assembly GCA_016213665.1. GTDB lineage: Bacteria > Actinomycetota > Acidimicrobiia > Acidimicrobiales > Ilumatobacteraceae > UBA668. The sequence goes on from JACQZX010000140.1 coordinate 8,940, forward strand.
CCGACCGGCAGGCGGTTGCAGTATTCGGCGACTCGGCGCAAGGCATCGATGTCGCTGATGTCCAGCTGCGGGTCGACGCCGTTGACCATCAGGTTGATCGCAAGGTTGATCACGTCGACGTTGCCCGTGCGTTCTCCGTTGCCGAACAATGTGCCCTCGACGCGGTCGGCGCCGGCCAGCATGGCCAACTCCGCCGCGGCGGTTCCGGTGCCGCGATCGTTGTGCGGGTGAAGACTGACCACCACGCTGTCTCGGGTGCGGATCGTGCGACAGAACCATTCGATTACGTCCGCGTAGACATTCGGTGTGTAGCACTCCACGGTCGCGGGCAGGTTGAGAATCATGGGCCGCTCGGGTGTCGGCTCGATCACGTCCATCACGGCATGGCAGATCTGGACGGCAAACTCGGGCTCGGTGAGCGTGAAGCTCTCGGGCGAGTATTCGTACAACACGTCGGTTCCCACGAGTGTGTGTTCGAGTTTTCTGCACAACTTGGCGGCGTTGACCGCGATGTCGACAATTCCTGCCCTGTCGAGGTCGAACACGACCTCCCGCTGAAGCGGATTTGTGGAGTTGTAGAAATGGACGATCGCACGGTGCGCTCCCTGCAACGATTCATAGGTGCGTTCGATCAATTCCTGACGACACTGTGTCAACACCTGGATGGTGACATCGTCGGGAACCAGGTCGTCGTTGATGAGGTGCCGCACGAAGTCGAAGTCGGGCTGACTTGCCGACGGGAACCCGACTTCGATCTCCTTGAATCCCATCTTCACCAGCGTGTCGAACATGCGCCGCTTACGCTGCGGGTCCATCGGATCGATCAGTGCTTGGTTCCCGTCGCGTAGGTCGACGCTGCACCACAGCGGTGCGTGCTCGTGAACCTTGTTCGGCCATGTGCGGTCGTGCAACACAATCGGCACCAGGCGTTGATACTTCTGGAACGGCATCTGTCTAGGAGTGATTGGTGGCGGTGTCATTGGGTTCCTTGTGGCTGAGGGGTGTCCGAAAAAGTCAGAAGCCCCGGCCGTTTTGGCTGGGGCTGCGGGCAAGCGCGGATATGTGGCGCTTGCCCTACATAAGAAGCAGGAGGCCGCGGTCGCTGTGCATTGGAGCAAGTTTGCCGAATGTGTCGGTCATTGTCAACCGGCGACCGATCATCAGCCGACCAGAAAGTTCGTGAACTGCCATGGATCGCGGGGGTCGATGTGGTCTGCCTCGTCGCTGAAACGGGCGAACAGGTCGCGGCGGCTACCCACGGGGTCCCAGTCCGCGGGACCGGAATGCATGCTGCCGAGGTACGGGCGCGCCGTCGTCAGCACTTCATTCCATGGAAGGTCGTCAGGTACGCGCACCCCTTCGGAGGGGTTTTCCATCATCCAGGCCACCGCGGCGACGATGCTGCCAGCCACCTGGACGGTGGTCGCGCTCTGGTTGGGCACGACGGCGCGCGCCTCTTCGATGCTGAGCAACGACCCGGTCCACCAACTGCGATATGGGTGTCCCATCAGCAGCACGCCCAGTTCGTCGCGACCGGAGACGATCTCGTCGTTGAGGATGCGTTGATCTGGTTGCATCTGCCAGCCGCGCATACGCAGTTCGAGCACGCTGTTGATCGCGGCATCGCTTGGGTGGTACGCGTAGTGCACCGTTGGTCGATAGACGGCGGCGCCGTTGTCGTCGTTGACGGTGAGGTGCTCACACATGGTGAACGCCTCACCGTGTCGGATCACCATTCCTCTGGTTTCTCCGCTCGGCACCCAGCTACGCACCCACGTCTCCATGCCGGGCTGCGCGATGCAGATCTGGTTGCATGGTCCCTCGCTGCTGTGCACGAAGGCATTCGCCGGTAGCGACCGCTCGTGTGTGCCCCAACCGATTTCGGCAGGTGCGACCCCTTCTTCATAGAAGCCGTCAACCGACCAAGTGTTGACGAACTCGTTGGTCCGTTTGGGGATGGCGGTGATCTGCGTGTCGCGTTCGGCGATGTGGATCACTTTGGTGCCGGTCAGCATCGCTAACTCGTTGAAGCGACCGTTTGCGATGGCGGTCTCCATTGAACCCGCCGCTGCTCCACCGAGGCCGTCGGAGAGCATTCGCATGGCGATCTCGGTGAGGGCCTGCTTCGCGAAGTGACTGACCAGTCCTGGGTTGGCGCCGTGTTCGATTACCGCGGTAGCGCCTTTGTTGTCGGGCCAACTAGCCATCATTCGGCGCAGGCTCATGTGGCGCACGTAGAGCGTCCGGTCGAGCGGAGGAGTGGTGGTGAGTTCGTCGTAAGGATCCCAAACCTCGACGCTCGTATTCAGATACCGAACACCGTGTTCGCGGCACCACTGCAGGATCGTCGGGTTGTCGATGTTCCAAGCTAGATCGAGCAACAAGTCGCCCTCGGAAACGCGTGCGGTCAGAAACTCATCGAGATTTTCCTTGGTGATCCGTTCAAACTCGAATCGAACGCCGAGGGCGAGCGCAGACTCGATTCGGTCACGGTTATCGACAAAGTCGACAACGGTCACACTCGTTGGTTCGATCCGGAGATCGCGAATGATCAGCGGCAACGTGCACTGGGCAACCGAGCCACAACCGAGCACAAGCACCCGCTCGGGAACACTCCGCATTACGAATATGCGATGGCGGGCGAGGCTGGTTCGCGATCATCGGTGACGATGTCGGATTCGGAGAAGTCGCACAGGCTCCGCCAGTCGTAGGTCACACCTTTGCGGCCGTTCTGCGTGAACGCAGGCTGGTCGTTGGTCGGGGTGGTGAGTGTGTTCATCGGCGTGCGACGCTAGCGATCGACCAATCCCGTTGCTACTTACTGATTCGACAGGCAGTACCGCTGATGGGTCGGTCAGCGCGACCGACCAGTCACTCAGCGAGTGATCAATTGACCTGGCGTTCATGGTCGACCCAATAGGGCTCGCGCAACTTGAACTTCTGCAACTTGCCCGTCGTTGTTCTGGCCAGTGATTCGCGGAACTCGATCCGCTTCGGGCATTTGTAACCCGCCAACTTCGTCTTCGCGTGCGCGATCAGTTCGATGTCGGTCACGTTGGATGCGGGGGTTCGCACGACCAGCGCCATGACGAGTTCTCCCCACTTCTCGTCGGGCACGCCGATGACCGCCACCTCCGCCACCCCTGGATGGCTGAACACGGCATCTTCGACCTCGATGCTGCTGACGTTCTCGCCACCGGTCACGATCACGTCCTTCTTGCGATCACTGATCGTCAAGTAGTGCTCGTCATCGATCGTTCCACCGTCGCCCGTATGAAACCAATCGACGCCGCTCGGATCGTCGGCTGCAGCATGAATCGCGTCGTCGGTCGCCTCTTGGTTGGTCCAGTAGCCCTCCATCACGTGGTTGCCGCGGGCAAGGATCTCGCCGTCGGGGGACAGCCGCACCTCGACGCCCAGCGCGGCGACGCCCGCCCGGCTGAGCTTGGCGGCCCGTTCCGAAACACTCAACTTGTCGTGCTCCGCTCTCGAACGATTCATCGTCAGCAGCGGGGTCGTCTCGGTGAGCCCGTAGATCTGGATCAGCTCCCACCCGAGTTCGGTCTCGATTCGTTCGATGGTCTTGGTGGGCGGCGGCGCTCCTGCGCACACGATGCGCACCCGGCCGCTACCCGGTATCGGGCCATCCCAGTGGGCGGCAGCATCAAGGATCATGTTGGCGACCGCCGGGGCACCGCACATGACCGTTACACCGTGGCGTTCTACTCGCCGCAGGATCTCGGCACCGTCGACCTTGCGCAAGATGACGTGCTGCGCGCCCATGCCGGTGATCGCATAAAGCATTCCCCAGCCATTGCAGTGGAACTGCGGAAGTGTGTGCAGGTACACGTCGCGATCGTTGATGCCCAGTTGCCAGCCGAATACCGTCGCGTTCAGCCAGATGTTGCGGTGCGTCAGCTGCACCCCTTTCGGCCGAGCCGTGGTTCCGCTGGTGTAGTTGATCGTCGCCGTTGCATCTTCGTCGGCCAACCATGCTGCGGGCTGGGCGTGATCGGCTGGCGCGTCGCTACCGCTGCCGATGACGAACTTGTGCTCGCACGTCACCTCGGCCATCGCCTCCTGCAACTCGGGGTCGACCATCAAGACGCGAGCCCCGCTGTGCTGCACGATGTACTTCACTTCCTCGGCGACCAGGCGGAAGTTCACCGGCACCAACACGCGACCGGAGCCGCTCACGCCGAACAGCGCGGTGAGCAGCCTGGCGGAGTTGTGGCTGACGATTGCAACCCGTTCGCCAACGCCGATGCGGAGCGTGTCGAGCGCGGCCGCCTGCGCGCGGGCCTTGCTCGCCATCTCCGCATAGGTGATCGATCCCCATGATTCGGCTGGCTGATCGGGCTCGTCGATGATGGCAGTGCGATTGGGATAGACATCCTCGGCCCTGCGGAGGAAGTCGTTGACTGTGAGCGCGACCTTCATGGCGCCCATTGTGGTTCAAGCGAGGTCACTCCGGTGACACGGCGCATTCGTGGGGCACGCGAAGCATGGCCTCCCCGGTCTCGCCGCTTCGCCCGGTATCGTTGCCTTCTACATGGCTGAGAACACTCGCCCGCCGGGCGCACAGCGGCGTCGCCGCAATCCTCCGAAAGCCGCCGAGCATCGCACCCGAACCACGGCACCGGTACTCACCCTTTCGCCCGAAGACTACGTTCCAACAGCTTTCATCGACTTGGGCGTGCCAGCCGGTGTCGACTTCGGTCTCGCGGCGGCAGGCTTCACCGCCCCGTTCGCGATTCAGACCAAGGCGATCCCCGTGGCGTTGACCGGGCGCGACGTATGTGGACGTGCGAAAACAGGCAGCGGCAAGACATTGGCATTCGGCGTGCCGTTGCTGGCCCGGCTCACCAAGGTCGGTGAGCCTCGCCGCCCAGCCGCCTTGGTCATGGTGCCAACGCGCGAATTGGCGTTGCAGGTTTCCGAAGTGTTGGCGCCGGTGGCGATCGCGTGCGGTCGCACGGTGCTCGCCGTCTACGGCGGCGCCTCGCGTCAGCAGCAGATCGATGCGTTACACGTCGGCGTCGACGTCGTGGTCGCCACGCCGCTACGTCTGATCGACCTGCTCAAGGAGAACGAGTTGCAGCTCGATGCCATTGAAATCGTCGTGCTCGATGAGGCCGACCGGATGGCAGACGACGGATTCACGCCGCAAGTCGAATGGATCCTGCGCAAGGTCACCGGGCCGCACCAGACGATGCTGTTCTCGGCGACGCTCGACGGGGATGTCGCTCACCTGGTCTCGCGCTACATGAAAGACCCGATCGAGGTCGCCATCGATGCCGCGACCGACACGGTCGGCACCATGCATCACCTATTTCTCGCGGTGCACCATATGGACAAGGATCGTGTGGTTGCTGCCATCGCCAGTGGCATGGCCAAGACGTTGGTGTTCTGTCAGACCAAGCGGATGTGCGATCGGGTCGAGCGCAACTTGCAAGAGCTCGGCGTGCGCGCTGCTGCCATCCACGGTGATCTCGCGCAAGCGGCACGGGAGCGCGCGCTGAAGCGCTTCACCGACGGGGAATTGTCGGTATTGGTTGCCACTGATGTCGCCGCCCGCGGCATCGACATCGACGACATCGGTGCCGTCGTTCACTACGAACCTGCACCCGATGTGAAGGACTACTTACATCGCAGCGGCCGCACCGCTCGCGCTGGTCGCGACGGCTGGGCAGTCACGCTGGCCGAGTACAACCAGCACACGCAAGTGCGGATTCTGCAGCGCGGCATGCGGCTAGAACCGGCGGTGCCAATCGAGGCTTTCAGCAATAACCCCAAGCTGAAACAACTAAGCGAATTTCACGCCTAAGTCGTCGTCCGGGGGTTTCCTGCGGTCCGGGGGTTTCGTGCCCGTGGGCGTGCATGTAAACCCCGGACCTCCTACATCGGGCGGGTGAGGACCGTCTGCGTATAGAGCAGCTGGAAGCCGAGTCGCTCCAGATTTCGCGCCGACTGCTGATCCGGAACTGCCGTCGCGGTGGCGAGGTCGCAACCGAGCGATCGCGCGAGACGAAGCCGATACGCCAGCAATGCCTGCTGCAGGCCCCTGCCGCGATGCTCTGGCAAGGTGGCTGCGCCGCCCAAACCCGCAAGCCCGTTGGCGATGTTGAGTGACCCGCACGCCGCGGGCGTTCCGCCACTTAAGGCAACGAAGTCGTGTGCGTCAACTAGCAGTGCTGCGGCTTCGCAGTACTCGTCGCTGATCTTGCGTGCCTCGGAGTCGGATGGAACGTCGCCTGCCAGTATTGTCATGCGCACCAGAGCGCTGTGTTCATCGACGGGAACGATGTCCGCCATCGGAACGTCAGGAATTGAATCGAGCTCACGAACGTAGACATTACGAAACCGCTCCAGTCGAAATCCTCGATCGCCAAGGGCGGCGAGTATGGACGCATCGATCCAGGGGTTCACTTCGATCGACGCCGGCAGCGCGCGGGCGGAGTAGAACTCACCGATCGCGGTGACTATCTCCTCGGCGGAGGTGTCACTGAGTCCGACGCCCATCGCGCGATTGACGTATCGCCCGGGACCGAACGCGATCAGCGAGCCGCCATCGCATGGTTGCGCAACAGCACCACTAGTCGGCGCAGTCGTGGCCAGAACGGCCGCCACGCGCGCGCAGTACTGCGCCGCACTGTGTTCCACCCGCCGCACCAATTCCCGATCCACGTACATCGCCCCAGTGTGGTCCCGATCCGGGGGTTTGCTGCGCCTCGGGGGTTACGTGCACGCCTCCGGGCACGAAACCCCCGAATGGGCCAGCGTGCAGCAAACCCCCGGATCGGTTACGTGAGCCAAGCGGGGCGGGTGGATTCGAAAGCGTCGATCGCCGGCGCGTGAGTGAGCGTGATGCCTACGTCGTCGAGTCCGTTGAGGAAGCGGTGCTGGGTTTGCTGCTCCATCGGGAAGGTCGCGTGGATGCCGGCCGCGGGCACCTCAACGCTCAGTCGCTCTATGTCTATGGTGATCTCGACGGTGTGATCGGCGTCAATCGCATCCCAGATTTGTCCCACGACATCCTCGGGCACGACCACCGGCACCAGGCCGTTCTTTGCGCAGTTGTTGGCAAAGATGTCGCTGAAGCTTGCCGCGATCACTGCGTCGAAACCTCCCTGCATCAGCGCCCACACCGCGTGTTCGCGCGAAGACCCAACCCCGAATGCCGGCCCGGCGACGAGGATGTTGGCACCGACATAACGTTCGTCGTTGAGGACGAAGTTGCGGTCGTCGCGCCACGTCGAGAACAGTCCCTTCTCGAAGCCGGTGCGTTCGACGCGCTTGAGCCACTCGGCGGGGATGATCTGGTCGGTATCGACGTCGCTGCGCTTGAGCGGCACGCCGCGCCCGGAAACCACCTGCACTGTTCTCATTGTTCGACCGCTTTCAGATCGGCGGGAGTGGCGAAGCGACCCGCTACCGCGGTGGCGGCGGCGACGGCCGGCGAGACGAGGTGTGTGCGGCCGCCGCGACCTTGGCGACCCTCGAAGTTGCGGTTGCTGGTGCTCGCCGATCGTTCGCCAACGGTGAGCTTGTCGGGATTCATCGCCAGGCACATGCTGCAGCCCGGTTCTCGCCAGTCGGCACCAGCATCGCGGAACACATCGGGCAAACCTTCTGCCTCGGCCTGCGTCTTGACAGCGTGACTTCCGGGCACCACCAGTACTCGCGGCACGGTTACCTTGCGGCCCTTCATGACCGCGGCCGCGGCCCGTAGGTCTTCGATGCGACTATTGGTACACGACCCGATGAACACCGTGTCAACCTTGACTTCGCGGATGGGAGTGCCGGCGCGCAAACCCATGTACTCGAGAGCGCGGGCAATCGAGTCGCGCGCGGTCGCGTCGGCGGTGCGATTGAAGACGTCGTCGGGCGACGGAACGACGTCGTCGATGGAGATGACCTGCGCCGGGTTGGTGCCCCAGCTCACCTGCGGGCGCAGATGGGTCGCATCAATCTCGACCGCTTTGTCGAACACCGCGCCGCTGTCGGTGACAAGCGTTCGCCAGTCGGCGACAGCGTCGTCCCACTTCGCTCCCTTCGGCGCGTAATCACGGCCGCGCAAGTAGTCGAAGGTGATGTCGTCCGGCGCCACGAGTCCAGCCTTGGCGCCGGCCTCGATGCTCATATTGCACAAGGTCATGCGACCCTCCATCGAAAGTGAGCGGATCACCGCACCGCGGTACTCGATGACGTGGCCAATCCCTCCGCCAGTGCCGATGTGGCCGATGATGGCAAGGATGATGTCCTTGGCGGTGACATCCGGCGGGGCGCTGCCGGTGACGCTGACGCTCATCCACTTCGGCCGCGACTGCGGCAGAGTTTGAGTCGCAAGCACGTGTTCGACCTCGCTCGTCCCGATTCCGAAAGCCAACGCGCCGAACGCACCGTGAGTTGCCGTGTGGCTGTCGCCGCAGACGACGGTCATTCCGGGAAGCGTGCGACCCTGCTCGGGCGCGATGACATGAACGATCCCTTGCCCCGGGTCGCCCATCGGGAAGTTGGTGATGCCGAACTCGGCTGTGTTGTCGCGCAGCACCTCGACCTGTCGGGCCGATATCGGGTCCTCGATCGGTTGGTCAATGTTCACCGTTGGCACGTTGTGATCTTCGGTCGCAATCGTGAGATCGGGTCGGCGAACCTTGCGGCCGCTGAGTCGCAGGCCGTCGAAGGCCTGCGGGCTGGTCACCTCATGCACCAGATGAAGGTCGATGTAGAGCAGGTCGGGTTCGTGCGGCGCCGCGTGCACGACGTGTCGATCCCAGACCTTTTCGGCAAGGGTCCTAGGTCGCATTGTTCAATCCCATATTCTGAGATAGTATTCTCATAATGGAGAGTCTAAGCGGCGTCGGCGTGATTGACAAGGTGGCCGCGATTCTCTCTGCCCTGGCTCCAGGTCCGCTCCACCTCGCCGACCTGCAAGCTGCTGTCGATTTGCCGCGCGCGACTACGCATCGCCTAGGCGTGGCTCTGGAAGCACATCAGTTGGTGCGTCGCGATAGCGAGGGCCGATTCTGCCTCGGCTTCGAACTGATCGGCCTCGGCCGGGCTGCCGCTGACGCATTCCCGCTGGCGGAGTTGGCGGCGCCGATCCTCATCAAGCTGCGCGACCGCACCGGTGAGGCCGTGCAGTTGTACGTGCGCGAGGGTGACAGTCGACGCTGTGTGGTTTCTGTGCAATCGACTCACGGTCTGCGCTGGATTGTTCCGGTCGGTGCGTTGCTGCCACTCAAGCTCGGTTCCGCCGGGCACGTACTCGCCGACGGAGGTCCGTCGCAGTCGCAGAGCGTGGAGGAGCGCGAGCCGGGCGTTGCGTCGGTGAGCGCGGCCGTTCGCGACCGGTCGGGCAGTGTCGTTGCGGCCGTCAGCATCAGCGGACCGGTCGAGCGACTCACGCGCGCTCCCGCAAGGAAGTTCGGTGCCGATCTGCGAAGGGCCGCTAGCGAAGTGGCGACTGCGCTACCGAAGTGATTGACGGTCGAACTCGGTCAACCGGCTCAGAAACCGTTCCTGTTGCACGAAGTGCGGGTAGTGACCGTGTTCGGGCCACACTTCCACCGTGGCGGTGGGAATGTGGTCGCTGAGCCACGTGCTGTACTCCGGTCCGGGATCGATTCCGTGGAGCGACAGGTACGGAACCGTCACGGCGGAGGTCAGCATCGCCACGGCCTCATCGAGCTCGTTTGGTGTCGAGTCGAAGATCGTCTGCCAAATCGCAAGCACCACAGCCCGGTCGGCGCGCCGGAGAGCGTCGACCCGAGTCGCCTCCGCTGCCGGCAGCGGACCAGCGAGCGGTTGGAACACCATGTCCATCGCCGCCTGGAACGTTGCCGCGTCGCCACGCAACATCGGCTCAAGTTGCGAGAGGCCATCCTTGAACGCGGCGAGTCGCAAAGGTTGGTCAACGTTGATGACCGCGCGAGGATGCGCGATGGCGGCGAACGCGGTGGCAACGACGCCACCGAGCGAATGTCCAACCACCAGCGGGGACTGCGCGTCGAGATGCGCAAGGGTTTCCGCGACATCGCCAGCGAGCGTGATCGGATCGTACGCGTCGCCCGCTTCGGATTCGCCGTGGCCGCGCAGGTCGACAGCGACCACCCGGTAGCGCTCAGCGAGCGGTGCGATCAGCGGCTGCCAAACCTGGCGGCATTCGGTGATGCCGTGGATCAGGACAACCGCGGCGCCCTCTCCGACCCCGTCATGTGCAAGAAGCATCAACTCACACTACGCGTCAGGCCCACCGCTTCAGCCAGTACTTCTCGAACGCAACCTTGGCGAGGTGCCAACGCCGCCCCGGACGGCGGAGGTTGATCTTGGGTGCCTCCGGGTCGTAGAAATCGCCACTGGCGAATGCTGCTCGCCCATCACCAAGTTCTACGAAACATGCGCCCTTGCCGTCGAAGGAAGCCGTCGGCGATCGACCGGCGAGCTCGGAGGCGATGTTGGCCGCCACTACATCGGCTTCCGCCTCGGCGAACACGCCGGCCTTGGGCAGGAACTTGCCACCGGCGATTGCGATCGCAGTGGCATCGCCGATGCCGAAGACGCCCTCGGCGGAGGTCGCCAAACTGGCGCGATCCACCGGCAGGAAGCCAGTTTCCGCAGCGAGCCCACTGGTACGCAGCACTTCCGGAGCACGGTGGGCGGGAACGCCCAGCAACAGGTCGTAACCGACCCGCTCGCCGTCGGTCAGAACCAGTTCGTTCGTGGCTGCGTCGATCCGGTCGAGGCTTCGCTGAGCGTGCAGCGTGATTCCCCGCTCGGCCAGCATTGCGCCGAGAGCACCACCCAGCAGCGGTCCAGCCGTCGGCATTGGGTAGGGCTCGGGCGTGTACACGTCGATGGTTGCGCGGTCGCCGACCCCGCGGTCACGCAGCAACGCTTCCGCCAGGAAGGCCGCCTCGTAGGGCGCCGCGGGACACTTGTAGGGCAGCCGCGACACGATGACCGCTAATCGTCCACCCTCAAAGCGACTCAGCGCCGCACCGGCCGAGGCCGCCCCGGCAAGTGAGTAGATGTTGTGCGCCGTGTCGGCGAAGCCGGGCAATGCCTCCGGGTCGAGTTCGGCGCCGAGCGCGATCACCAAGCGATCGAAGGAAACATCGGCGGCAGAGGTCTTGACCTTGCGATGAGCGACATCGATCTCGAGTACCTCCGCCTCGATCACTTCGATTCCCGACTTGCGCAGGCGGCGGCGGTCGGTTGCGATTTGTTCGGCCCGCCGGACACCCGTCATCACCCACAGAAACGATGGTGCGAATCGGAAGGTGGCGCTGCGATCTACCAATACGACCCGATCAGTGGCGCTCAGCGAACGGCGAAGGCGGCGAGCGGCAACTATTCCGCCGGTCCCTGCGCCAAGGACTACGACGGTGCGGTCGGTCATGGCTGTAGCTCCGATCTCATGAGGGGCAGGTTTAGAAAGTGATCACCTTGTCGGCCCAGACGGTCCAGTCGGTCAGATCCTCGAGACTCGCACGGCGGGCGTGCTTGGTGAGCAGTCCGTCGGCGATGCCGCGGGCGTCCATGCAGGTGCTGCAACAACCGATCTCGGCTCCGTGTAAGGCGGCGGCGGCGATCATGCGATCGAGGTGGTAGTAGCCGTCGGGCACCTTCTGACCGGCCATGGCACAAGTCACTGCGTCACCGATGAGAAAGACGCGCACCTCCTCGTCTTCACGTTTCGCCAGCGATGTCGCGAGCCGCAGTCCGTTGTACGACCGTTCGGTGCCATATGCAGGGTCGTTCAGCAGGAAGAGCGTCTTCACCCTTGCAGCATGCGCATCCGTGGGTGACGTCGTGTAGGGCACAATGGCCCGGTGTCGCTGTCCTCAGTAGACGGCAACGAGATCGATGACGACAACGACATCGATTCCGGCGGGTAGGCCGAAATCGGAGCTGCCCTCACCGTTGAACATCAAGATGAACGGAACCTGCGACTGCCGGCGACCGCCCACCTTCATCCCTTTCACCGCCGCGAGCAGGCCCGGGAACACCTCGCTGTTGGCGGCGTAGGTGAATGTCAGCGGCGGACCGCCCCAGTCGGAAGCGAGCAACTCGCCCGTGTCAGCGCGGTAGGTCATGATGTTGATCGCTACCGACTGCCCGTCGGCGGGTGTCGCGCCGTCGCCCACAACGAGATCGACCGAATCCAATACGTCGACGTTGGCGGCGGGACTGACCGCGATGTCCGGCTCGTCGGCGGCGTCCGACAGCGGCAGCACGACGACGATGTCGAGGACAAATGTG
>JACQZX010000141.1 GCA_016213665.1 Actinomycetota bacterium
ATGTTCTCGATGTTCTTCCTTCTCACTCAATACCTGCAGTACGTCGCCGGTTACTCGGCCCTCGGAGCAGGCGTGCGCGGCCTGCCATTCGCGGCGACGATGATCGTTGTTTCGCCGCGCGCACCGGCGATCTCCCACAAGCTGGGGGCAAAGCGGGCGGTCGCGGGTGGGATGGCCTTGATGTCAATCGGCGTGTTGTTGATGTCGTTCGTGCAGCGCGACACGTCGTATTGGTACGTGATGGCGTGCCTGGTGCTGATGGCAGCCGGTGTCGGGTCGGCGATGCCTTCGCTGAGTAGCGGCATCGTGCAAAGCGTCCCTCGGCACAAGGCGGGGGTTGGCGCCGCGGTCAACGACACCACCCGCGAAGTCGGCGGAGCGATCGGGATCGCGGTTGTCGGCAGTGTCGTCAACAGCATCTTTCGGTCCAACCTGGCGCCGGCGCTCGCGGGACTCTCGCCCGCGCAGCAGGAGTTCGCCAAACACAACATCGCCAAGGCGTTGGGCATCGGTCGCGGGCTCGCCGAAACAGGTCAGGCGGAGGCGGCGAGAGAGCTGCAGATCGCCGTACAGCAAGCGTTTCTAGACGGAGTGCACCTCGCGCTCAAGCTTTCCGCCGCTGTCGTGCTCGCCGCGGCGGTGGTGATGTTCGTGAGGTTGCCCGATAGTGGAGAGCACGGCACCGCCGACGGTTGACCTTGGGTTCTCACGCCGCCGGCTTGTGGAAGCGGCGCTTCCCACGATTATGCCGCACCACTTCGATTGCGATGTTGATGCTTAGAGCGGTGCCGAAAGCGATCCAGAAGGCCTTGGAGTGGTCGTCGCGGAACGGCTCACCGACGAGGCGGGCGAGTCCGGCGGCGTACGATGCCCAGATGATGGCGGCGACGAACGTCCATCGTATGAACCAAGCACGCGACTGCCGGGTGATGCCGCTCGCGATGGTGATTGCCGTTCGCCCGCCGGGAATGAAGCGGGCCGTAATCAGGAGCAAGCCGCCACGATCTGCTATTTGTTGGTGCGCCCACGAGAGCTTGGCTTCGAACTTCGGCTTGCGGGCGGCGCGCCGCTCGAAGGCGCTCGCCCAGCGACGGCCGATCGTGAATGCCATGTTGTCGCCGATGAATGCCCCGGCGGCTCCGACGGCAATGACGGCCAGCAGCGGGTAGGGCGCGCCGCCCGTGGCCACCGCGACGCCACCGATGATCACCGTCGTCTCGCTCGGCACTACAGGAACGACCGAGTCGAAGAAAGCCACAATGAAGATAACACCGAGGAACCACCAGTTACCTGCCCAGTCACCGAGCTTGTCGGTGAAGTCGGTGATCCATCCGAATACTCCGCCGATCAATGCCGGTTGTGACAGGTCGCGCATCGGCGTCGAGGCTAACGGCCGGTGAGTTGCTTGCGTAATTTGCGGACCACACTCGTGGAGCCGGCGGCGGTGCCGCTACAGGCAGCGAGGTGGCCCATCGTCGATTGGTGCCAGTCGCCGGTGACCTGGACTTCGTAGCGGTGTAGGCGCGCGGTCGGGTCGACGAGTATGTGTTTCCACTGCGGCTCACCGGTCGCCCACAGTTCGCTGCCAAGACCGACGACGGCGACACCGGGGACGACCATCGACGCCTCCCCGAGCGCTAATCCGCACACCGCGCGAACCTGCTGTTCGTATTGGTCGGTGCGGCACGCATCGAGCGTGAACAGCCCGAGGGCGCAGGGACGGGGCGTGAGCTCATGAACGTAAACGTCGTGTCCAACGACGAACATGTGCACTGCCAACACTCCGACCAGGCCCAGTTCGGTGGCGATGTACTCGGCCAACGCCGCCGCCTCATCGTGGGCACCGGTCATCAGGCTGGCCGGCGCGTAGCTGATCTCCAATACGCCGCGGATGTACTGCTGCTGCGAAACCGGGAAGCAAGCGACACGCCCATCGGCCGTGCGCGCCACTACCAGCGCCAACTCGCGACCCACTGTCAGTCGCTGTTCGAGGACACATGGCTGCATTGCAAGCGTCTGCCAAGCAGCGGCCAGCTGGTCGTGATTCGCCACCCGAACCTGGTTGCTGCGACCGTTGCCGTGAAGCCGAGACTTGAGGATTGCCGGGAACCGACTGTCGGCCGCATCATCGATATCGTCGGCCGACTCGATTGTCATGAACGGTCCGACCGCGACCCCGAGGTCGTGGAGAAAGCGCTTCGCTGCCAGACGGTCGGTGCACAGTTCGACAACCTCGGCCGAAGGGCACAGGCGCGACTTGGCGGACAACTTACGCATGGCCGTAGTCGGCAATAGGTCGACCGTCGTGATCACGCTGCACGCCGACGCCGCTTGTCGAAGCGTCCGGGTGGCAGTGCTTGGATCGAGCACGAGCGTGCGGAATCCCATCCTCTGCGCCGCTCGTTCGAAGTAGCCGACGGTCGGCCCACCGCCGAGGATGCCGATCATCGCCGGTGGCGTGATCATCTCGCTCACAACGCGGCACCGACCCGGTCGCCGTCGATCACCGCCGCGTGTGCGCGGCGCGGTGCCACGCAATCGCCGACGCGTTGCACGCTCACCCCGGCGGAGCGCAGGTCGTTGTACAGCCACTCCACAGGAGTCGGCGGCACCGCTAGCACTACCCAGTCGGGACGACGGGTTTGGCTGACCCCCGTTGGATGATGAAGCAGACTCAGCTCGCCGTCGGTGAATCCCATCGGCACCAGATCGGTGGATTGCCTGATGCCCTTCGAATTGGCTCGCATCCACCAGTTCTCCATGTCGAGCGTGACGCCCAGGTCTTGTCCGACCACCATTCCAGGGGTGACGATCTCGACCGCGCATCCACGGTCGGCGAGCAGTTCAGCAACAGACGTGGCGTGATGGAATCCGATCTCGTCGACGACGACGACATCGCCGGTCGGTTCGGCACTGCCATCGAGAACATCGCGCACATCGGCAACGTTGCCGTCAGTCACCCACCATGGTCTGCTCGGCTCGGCGCCGGTGGCGACGATCACGTCGTCGGGCCGGCGTTCGTTTACGAAGTCGAGCGTCACGCAGACGCCGTAGGTGATCTCGACACCGAGTCGAACGCACTCGGTGAGTTGGTTGCGGACCAAGTCGCCGAGTTCCGCGCGGTTGGGCACGCTGGCGGCGAGGCGCACCTGACCGCCGGCGGTGGCATCCTGTTCGTACACGGCTACGCGGTGTCCGTTGCGCGCGGCAGCGATGGCGGCCTGCAATCCGGCCGGGCCGGCTCCCACCACGAGGACATTTCTCCTGTTCGGGGCCGGCAGACGGCGCACTGCGGTTTCCGACTCGCGCCCGGCGGTCGGGTTCTCAATACAACCCAGCCAACGGTTGAGACCCATACGACCGACGCACTCTTGGTTGCAGCTCAGACACAGTCGAATTTCGCCGGCGGCGCCTGCGCGGGCCTTGGCGGCGAAGTCGGGATCGGCGATCTGTCCGCGGACGACGCCAACGAGGTCGCAATGCCCATCGGCGAGCGCTCGTTCGGCCTGCAGCGGATCTTTGAAGCGACCGACACCGATCACGGGAAGTTCGACTGCTTTCCGAAAGGCCGACGGGATGAACAGCGCGTACCCGGGTGGCACGTGCATGCTCGCCTCGATCATGAACAGGCTGGAAGTAGCCACGCCGATCGACGTGTTGATGTAGTCGACTTGGCCGGTCGCCTCAGCGATTTGTGCAACGCGCACCGCATCGTCGATGGTCGTGCCACCCTCGATCAACTCGTCACCGCACAGGCGCACGCCAAGCGCGAGGCGCGTTCCGATCACTTCCCGAACGGCAGCGACGATCTCGACTAGCAACCGTGCACGATTCTCGATCGTGCCGCCGTAGTGATCGGTGCGGTGATTGGTGGCGGGTGACAGGAATCCGCGCACTATCGAAGAGTGGGAACATTGCAGTTCGATTCCGTCGAAGCCGCCTTCCGCGCAATTACTGGCGACGAGCGCGTAGCCGGCGACGATCTCCTCGATGTCGGCTGTCGTGACCGCCTTGGGTACTTCGCGGAACAGGGGATCGGCAATCGCGGATGGAGCCCAGACGGGCAGTCGCGAATACATCGACGACGCCTGGCCACCGTTGTGGTTGATCTGGGCGAAGATCGGCACCCGATGCCGGTGCACCGCGTCGGTGATCGCCCGATAGCCGGGGATGACGTGGCGGTGGAAACCGTGGATCAACTTCTCGTACGGCCAATCGGTCGGGTGGGTGCTGTGCTCCTCGGTGATGATCAGCCCGGTGCCACCGGCAGCCCGTGCCGCGTAATAGGCAGCATGTTGCGCTGTCGGCTTGCCGTCACGTGCGTAGTTGGTGAGGTGCGCACTGAAAACGATGCGGTTGCGGGTGCTGACCGGACCCAACTGCAGAGGGGTCCAGAGATAGCGATACGACATCGCCGGTCACCCTAATCAGCGGGCGTGGGGTCGTACCTTCGGACCATCCAATAGGTCAGCAGGACCAGGCAGATGCCCAGCGCGGTGAACGACACCTTCAGCCAGCGCTTCGGCGGTGCCCAGACTCGGAACCGGTACTCCGCGAACTGGTACGCAAATGTCACTGCACCGACAGCCGCCGTCACGTGGATCAGCGCCGCCAGTGCGATACCCGTGATCATCCCGGCCTGGCGGGTGCCCTTTGGCCAAACCGTGGAGAGTGCGACCGGCACCGCGATCGCCATCGCCCCGCCATAGACAAGTTCCAATCCCCACGCTTTGTCGTTGCCCATCCATGGCAGCCACGCGCCCCTGTCGAACAGGTCGAGCGTGGCAAACCAGCCGAGCACGATGATCGCGGCCAAGCCGAGGTAGCCAAGTGACGCCCGTAGCTTCGAGACAGTCCATGCGGTCGGCAGGCTGACCGCGCTCCAAACCAGCCAGCGACGGATCACCGGAGTGCCCAAGTCGGCCATCGCATCGCGAAAGACTCGATCGGCCTGCAATTGCGTGATCGCTGCCGGGCCAATCCAGTCCTTCAGTACATTCCCCTCGCCATCTCGTCCGAGGAATGGTTTGGTGAGCGCGTCGTGCACGAGCGCTGCCGGTAAGTGAGTGCCCGTACGCCCGACCAGCCACGTCATCAATTGCGGCACGCTGGTGAGATCGGTGCGAAAGTCGAGCATCTCGCGCGGGATCACGATGTCGGGCTCGCCGGCCTTCTCGAACTCGCGGTCGCAGTAGCCGATCTTGCGGGTGACGTACCACTCCTCAGTCGCATCGGCCGCGGAAACCGGCACGCGTTCGAGCGCGACTGTCATCTTGTTACCCGAGCCCTTCGTGGCGTCGTAGAACCGTTGCGGCTCAGGTTTGATGGGCATTCGCATCGTCACCATCATCGCGCGGATGGCGGCGTCAGCCGACCAGAGGAACTGCTGGCCGACGGCATGACACCCCGTCCGTAGAATGGACGGCACCATGAGTACCGGCGACGAGTTGCAGCCACCGCCTCGGCGCGACCTCGACCCCCTCGATCTGCAGTCGCTCAATGCCGATCAGCTCGATGCCGTCGTGCATCGAGGCGGGCCATTACTGGTGGTCGCGGGTGCCGGTTCGGGCAAGACGCGGGTGCTTACCCATCGCATCGCTCACCTGATTCACGAGGGTGTGTCACCGTCGGCGATCCTTGCAATCACGTTCACCAACAAGGCCGCCGACGAGATGAAGCATCGCGTCGCCGCGCTCGTTGGGCCGATGGTAAAGGCAATGTGGGTCTGCACCTTTCACTCCGCATGCGTGCGCATTCTGCGGGCGAACGCGGAGGCGCTCGGTTACCCGCGCTCGTTCAGCATTTACGATCAGTCGGATTCGCAACGGCTCACCGGCTACGTGATCCGCGATCTGGGACTCGACGCCAAGCGGTTTCCCATTCGCGCAGCCCACGGCCAGATCAGCCTGTGGAAGAACGAATTGGTGTCGCCACTGATGGCGCTCGACAAGGCCGACAACATCTTCAGTCGCAAACACGCCGAGATCTACACCGAGTACCAAGCCCGCTTGCAACGCGCAGGGGCGATGGACTTCGACGACCTGCTGATGAAGACGGTGCAACTGTTCCGTGAGCACCCCGACGTGCTCGCTCACTACCAGCAACGCTTCCGTCATGTGCTCGTCGATGAGTACCAGGACACCAATATGGCGCAGAACGAGATCGCGCTCGCCCTCGCTGCCGAGCACCAGCAAGTCACCATCGTCGGCGACGGCGACCAGTGCTTCCCACCGGGAACTCGCATCAGTACTCCCTCCGGAACGATACCAATCGAACAACTTTCCGTCGGCGACACGGTCGATGGCACTGGCGGGCACGCTTCGACGGAGCCCGGCGAGGTTCGTCACGTGAAGGAAGGCCGCTACAAGGGTCCGATGGTGACGGTCATGGCGGGTGATGTTGTGCTCACCGGAACGCCGCACCACATTGTTCCGGCGCTGTTCGAGGTTCCTGCTGGAAAGCACTTGGTTTACCTCATGCACCGCGGCGACCGCGGCTACCGAGTCGGTCGCACGAAGAGCGTTCGCTCCAATAGCAACGGGTACCTCGATGCGGGTTTCAAGGTGTGCACCGTGCAAGAGCACGGCGATGCCCTGTGGGTCCTGAAAGTGTGCGACTCTTTCGTTGAGGCGGCGTACTTCGAGGTTCGTTACGCGGCAGAGTATGGCCTGCCGACGGCTTGTTTTCACTCGCAAGGCCGTGAGTTGGCAATGAACGACGAGTGGCTCGCCCGACTTTACGACGCGATCGACACCGAGACGAGGGCCAAGGTGCTGATGGATGAATTGCTGATCCACCCCGAATTCCCGCACCATCGTCCGCAGAACGGCAAGCTGCGCAGCACTCTAAACTTGGTGATGTTCTCTGATCATCGAACGCGTATCGGCTATCACCGCATCCAGTGGTGCTCGAGCAATCAGTCGGTCATCGACCGTCTTGAAACTGGAGGTGTGAAGTTGCGGGCCGCGAAATCGGGGAAACGACTTGAGGCGTCGTTCAAGTCGTACCCGGCAGCATTACAGGCCGCCCATCGGCTCGCTCACCTGGGCGGCCTGAACCTGAAACGGCGGGCCATGATCGACGGCGCCACCTACGACTACACGCCCCTATCTCACCTACATGCCGGAATGACGGTGCTCGTGGTGGTGGATGGTCGGTTCGTGCAGCGAACGATCGACGCTGTTGAAGTCGAGCACTACGACGGGCCGGTGTACGACCTTGAAGTCGAACCGACTCATCATTACGTCGCCAACGGGATGTTGGTGCACAACAGCGTGTACGGGTGGCGAGGTGCTGATGTTCGCAACATCTCACAGTTCGAGGACGAGTTCGACGACGTCACCACGATCGTGCTCGACCAGAACTACCGCAGCACGCAAACGATTCTCGATGCCGCCAACTCGGTGATCTCCAACAATCCCAGCCGCAAGGAGAAACACCTGTGGAGCGAGAAGGGTAGCGGCGATCGAATCGTTCGTTATCAGGCCGAAGACGAAGGCGACGAGGCCACTTGGGTCGCACGCACGATGCAGTCGGTGCAGTCGGCGACGCACCTGTTGTGGAAGGAGATGGCCACCTTCTACCGAACCAACGCACAGAGTCGAGTGCTGGAAGAGGCGCTGATGCGCTTCGGTGTGCCCTACAAAGTGGTCGGCGGCACGCGCTTCTACGATCGTCGTGAAGTCAAGGACGCGATGGCCTATCTGCGAGCAGTCGTCAACCCCGCCGACGAGATCAGCATCAAACGCGTTCTCAACGTGCCCAAGCGCGGGGTCGGAGACGGCAGCGTCGCCAAGCTCGACGCGGCGGCTGCTGCCACTGGATGCACTTTTGTGGAAGCGATGCGCCATGCCCAAGATGCCGGCCTCACCGGCCCAGCCGCGCGCGGTGTCGAGAGCTTCGTGCGTTTTCTGGATGCCGGTACCGAGTTGGCATCGCGCGAGGGCATCGGCCCCGCCGACGTGCTGCAGTCGTTGCTCGACGAGAGCGGCTATCTGGCCGAGCTCGAGGCGGAAGAGTCCGTGGAAGCTGCCGGGCGACTGGAGAACGTCGGCGAGTTGATCGGCTCGGCACGAGAGTTCACGCGCATCGACGAGTTCCTCGAGCAGGTCGCGTTGGTCGCCGATACCGATGAGATCGACGACGACGATCGCGTCGTCTTGATGACCATGCACAGCGCCAAGGGACTCGAGTACCCGGTGGTGTTCCTCGTCGGAATGGAGGAAGGCGTCTTTCCGCACAGCCGTGCCCTCACCGAACCGACGGAGATGGAGGAGGAACGTCGCCTCGCCTATGTGGGTATTACCCGTGCGCAACAGAAGTTGTTTGTCAGTCACGCGTGGAGCCGTCAATTGTTCGGTACCACCAGCTATAACCCGCCCAGCCGTTTCCTCGACGAGATTCCCGCCGATCTCGTCGAGCAACTCGGTGCCGTCAGCGGCCGGCGCACCTATGGCAGATCGAGCATTCGTCCCCGTGCCGATAGCGCCGCCCCGCCCGCGTACCGTCGCTCAGCGGTCAGCAGTTTCGACCCCGACGACGAGCAAGGCGACCAGGATTGGCATCGCGAGCGGGTGGTGCAGGCGGCGATCAATGCCGGGCAAGGTCGGGCCGCGGAACCGTTGAACGCTCAACAACTCGGGCTGCGTGTCGGTGACGATGTGGAACACCCGGCGTTCGGTGAGGGTGTGATCATCGAAATCCGCGGACAAGGTGACAAAGCGGAGGCAACGATTCGATTCCCCGACTCCGGAACCAAGCATCTTGCTCTCGCGTGGGCGCCGCTCAAGAAGTTGTGACTGGTTGAATGAAGGCGATGCCGACGCTGCTGCACCACCACTCCCACGCGACCCTGATGCGGCGTCGTCGCCTCAGCCGAACGTGGGCGGGCATGGTTCTCGGCTGGTCGCTAATCCGCACACTCATCGTGTGGGCGGCGGTTGGCGATTACGGCCTCAATCCCTGGATATACCTCGCCATCGACCTCTGCAGTGCGATTGTCGACGCGATCACGACCCCACTCATGGTGATCTGCTTCGTCGACGACCGTTATCGAAAGGCGGTGCAGTGGGGACTGATCGCGCTGGTCGCGTTCCTTGTCCCCGACCTGTACATCTTCCTTGGCACGCGCACACTGCCGATGAAGCTGATTGTGATCATCTGTGCGATCATCGCCCTCACCCTCATGATTGGGGTGATCGGCGTCGTGCGCAAGATTCGGCGGGCGAAGGCTCTGCGCCTTTCTGCTGCCTGCTTGCGGCCATCTGATTGATGTCAGCTTGATGCCGTTCAGCTTGATGCTGTTCTGCTTGAATAGCCGACATGAAGGCAGCCATCCTCTTCGAGTCCCTCACCGGGCACACCCGCGTCGCCGGCGAGCTGATCGCAGCGAATCTGCAACAGCAGGGTTGGGGCATCACCGGGGTTTCGCCGGTGCGTCACCCCGAGATGCTCAGCATTCAAGACGCCGATGTGGTCATCGTCGGCACCTGGGTGCACGGTCTGTTCGTGGTCGGGCAGGCCCCGTGGGGACTCGGCGCCATCGCCGGGCTGCCGGCGCTGCGCGGCAAGTTGGCCGCAACGTATTGCACCTTCGCCCTCAACCCGGCCAAGACGCTCGATAAGTTGGACGCGGCCGTGAGCCGATTGGGAGCGGATGTGATCGGCGGTCTCGCGCTGCACCGCAGCAAACTGCCGGCGCACGCCGAAGAGTTCGCCTCCCGCTTGGTCGCGAACGTGCCGGTTGCCGCTAGTCGGCAGTGAGGTGAGCCAAGTAGAAGCCTCGCTGCGGTGCGTTCACGCAATGAATTGGATCCTCAATCATCGGAGGAGGGTTATCTGAGTTTCGGTCATTTCGATGACCTTGTAACCGAGTTCCGAACAGAGGTCCACCAAGATTGTCGCCGCTCGTGGAACCGTAATCTTGACCTTCCGCCCGGCCGATAGTTGTTCCTCGGTCAATTCTGTAAGAACCCACCGTCCGACTCCCTGGCGTTGGGAGTCAATCCGTGCTACGCAGACGCACGGGATCGCGATTGTGCCGCCGCTCGTCGAGCTTTCGAGGTGGCAGTGCGTGAATCCGACGGGCTCTCCGTTCACGGCGATTAACTTTGAGGCACTTGTTCCGCTGTCGGCGCTCAAGAGCTTGTCGACCAGGTCTTCCTCCGAATAGAACGGACTCAATCCCGACGCGACCGCTTGGCGAGCCAGATCGTGGACGACTTGGTCGTCATTGATCGCATCGATTGTCCTTGTCGAGAAAGCACCAGATTGGATCGTGTAATCGGGGGAGTAGTACCCGAAAGGTGGGTCGCGTAGGAGGTCGCGGAGCGTTATGGTTTCGAGATCCTCGGCCACGGCTTGAATTACAACAGCGTGACCCTTCAGCCAGACGCGGCCGCGGGTGATCCCATAGCGGATCTCAAGAATTGCCAGCCGGAACCTTGAGTGTTGGTGTGCTCGGCTTCCGTGGATTCTGAATATTCGTCCAGCGTGTTCAGCGAGGTCGATGAGAGCCTGCTTGAGGGCGATCGCATGGCCGAGCTCATGCGACTCCACTCGGAATGCATTCGAACAAACGGTCTGTCGCCAAACGACACTCTCGTCGGCGTCGTATCCTGGTTGTTGGTCGCTCACGTGGATTCCGCGTACCTTTATTCCCGACCTAAGTTCGTCGTGGGTGAGCGCCTTTCGGATGAAGCCTTCGCTGTTCGGCGCGACGCGAACAACTTCGCCGTCGGTTTCGTTGTGCACGAGCCACTCAACTTTGCAGTTCATGGACGCAATCCCCTTCCAAATCCCCTGCCTTGATGAAATCCTGACTATTCCGATCGGAATTACTTGCATTCCGCGGGTGACTCAGATACAGTGAAGATACAGTGTTTTGCTGTACATGTCAATGAGAAGCGGACCGGACGGCACTTTCTAGAGGCCGTGCATTAATTAACAACAGGAGGTGGCATCATCGCTACAACCGGATCACCCATAGGACATCAGGGCGAGGAAAACAACGATATTGACGAGGAATCGCCCTCCGAGCGACGAGTGACGATCAAGCTTACGAACGACGCATATGACGAGCTGCGGAGGATGGCGAGCGTTCGTGGCTTGACGCTGACAGGCCTTATTCGCAAGGGGCTGGCGACCGAACGATTCTTCTACGAACATCGCAATGCGCAGGTGCTCCTAAGGGAGGGCAGCACAACGCGTGAGGTCGTTCTCCTTCATGAGTGAAACCTTTGACTCAACCGCTTCTTCGGCGGCGGGGAACCGCACTTTGTCGTCTAGCAGCAGTGCGCCCGGCGAACGGAGTCATGAGTTTGGTTTGGAGAGCGACGAAGTCATTACTCGAACGCAACTCGATAGTGCGCCAGTTCCGAGATTGCGCGAGACACCGGATGGTCGCCGGTGGGTGCTGGCGGTGGCGCTCCTGGTGAGCATCATGCTCGTGGGCTTCTACTTGATGTGGGCGGTTGTGGCCAAGAAGGTCACGGTCAACGACGCTCTAGCACTTGCAGGAATACTCATCACGCCATTGCTCGCTCTGCTTGGTACAACGATCGCTTTCTACTATCGATGATGACCCTGACATTGCCAGTCCCTGAGGCCACGAGTTGACCAATTGACTGCACCGTAGCTGGTGCAACGGGCCGCAACGCCGGGGTTGCCGAGATGACAAGACAATCCCAAGCGAACCAACATCGCTCTGAAGTGAGTCGTCGACGCGACGCGCAGTTATTCGGCCGGGCCGGTTGTGCGATCCACGCCCCCAGGAGGTGCGCGATTGGTCGATGATCGGTGTGTGAGCGGATCTGCTCCGCACGCGCTTCTGTTGGCGATCATCACGAGCCCGTCGGCGGCCGCGCCTCCTACCTGCTCCGTCGACGGTTGTCGTGCTGGCCTAGTCCTGAGGTGCCGCTAGTCGGCAGTGAGGTCGAGGCTGAGGCGGCCGTCGGCACTGATGATCGGACCGACGCCGGGTGGAGGTGTTGCCAAGTCGCCGACCTGGATCGTGCGCCCTTCGCAATCCTCGAACGTTCGCGTGCCCTTGGTCAACTCGATGGCACACGTGGAAGTTCGATCGGCAGGGTAGGCAAGGTAGATCGCCCACCCGAACCCG